>NZ_CP073766.1:7232275-7602051 GCF_018255755.1 Chitinophaga sp. HK235
CGCGTACATACAACAACTGCGTGACAAGGATTTGCCTGCCGCCATCCGACGAAGAGTGTAGCATTGTTAGTACAAATCCGACAATATTTTGAATAGCGTCAACACATGACAAGTAACCATATCTTTTATCTCTGAAATGAATCCCAATTATTTAAATTGGTGTATTCGTTAACCAAATTTCGCAATGATGAAAAATGTATTTATTGGTGCTTCGGCATTGGTGCTAGCCTTTGCCACTAACCTTTCTATTGCAGCCAATGGTCACAAAAGTGGTAACCCTGCTAAAAAAGCCAAACGTTTTGATTGTGCCTCCTGTACTGGAGAAAGTATGAAATGCATCAACAATGTATGCGTTCTGGGCGCTAGAATTTACACAGCATCTGACCCATTGGGAGATCGCTATAAATGTACCTATTACTATAGATGGCCTGATGGGTCAGTAAGCCAGGAATATACCGAAATAAGCTACTTTCCATGCCCGCTTTAATTCAATAGGCTATTATTACAACCAATTTCTGAAACAAATGTTTGTGGTATAACGTAGACGATCGTACGGGAATTTATTAAACTAAAGAGGCTATCTCAAATAATTTTGAGTAGCCTTTTTTAATTTATGACAGAATAAGAAACAATAATTATGTAAAAGGTGCAAACAATTGTATAACACGTAGAACACATGCCCATAGTACCTTTACATCATCAAACAAACAATAACTTTTTAAAGAAATAAATCATGGAAACAGTACAGTTTAAAACCAATATTAAATGTTCAGGTTGCATTGCTGCCGTTACACCTGCATTAAATGAAGTAGCAGGACAGGATAACTGGGAAGTGGATTTACAGAGTCCCGACAAAGTATTAACCGTTTCTACAGATAAGATAGTAAAAGAGGAAATACGACAGGCTATAGAAAAGGCTGGCTATAAAGCAGAAGCATTGGCGTAAAGAACGGAGGCCATACGATAAATAATCGTGTGGCCTTTTATTTTAATTTATGTTTATTAGCCTCAGCATTTGTCTAACCCCAATTCGTAGATGCCCATCCCCTCCTGGGTGTATTCCTTTCTATCGGCAACTGTCCGGTAATATTTCACTAAATAATTAGTAGCTTCATTTTTCATAATAATCAAATTATTACAAAGTTTGATTAAATAGTTATTTCCCGGATAAGCATTTATCGGAGGAGAATGAATAGATTTCATCTATATCATAAAAACATTACCCCATGCAACTACCAGAAAATGTAGTTTCACAACTTATTCCTGAAGGATTACCGGATGGCGACCTTTATCCTCCGGAAAAGTTTGACAATTTTCCAGGTGAATATCCTGATGAGGAAATACCATCCGCCAGACAACCAAGCGATAATTATCGATCATACAGGTGGGCCCAGGCTATCCTTAAAGAGGTATTAAGCCAAAGAGAAAGCATAAGTGGTTCGCATTTGGGATGGTCAGATGTTTCAGCCGGTTTTATTTATGAAGGTTCTTCAGATTACCCATCACGCTATAAAATCCAGGATGGATGGACATTTGGAGCCTGCATACTCATTAAAGATCATGTTATTGGAGACTGGTTAACAATTAATCACATTAATGTCTCCGGTAAAACCTTTCCGGTAATATTCAAGTTTGGCCAAATATCTCTTCACAGCATTCCTCCTAATCCAGGCTCAGGTAGCAGTGCTTGTTGGGTTAAAAATGCATCTCCACATACGAATAAAAAATGGGGCTATGGGATATTAACCTGCCGGCACGTAGTGAATGGCATTCAACTGGCACAGGTAGTTACGCTAACGCCAAGTAAAGTATATGCCAGGCCTCAATCAGGTACATTAGCTGATCAGGACCCATTATGTATAGATGCTGCAATAATAGAATTTCCCAAAAATGACTGGCCTGCCGGACTTGTTCAAATGAATATTCCTAATCCTGCAGGGAGACACCCGATTGCCCCAGGTATGCCAATTAGTTGCTACTTCAAAAATGGGACTTCAAATGGTAGCATTTTACGCATTTTTCAAAACCAGCCGTATTTCGGTAATCTGATAGCCAACCGCGTAATAATCGATGTTTATGGCGCACCGGGTGATAGTGGTAGCCTTGTTTCGCATAACAAACATAACAAAGTAGATGGCGTCGGTGTTTATATGGGCAAAATTCCAGATGGCCGTGGCGGATGGGAAGGCATCTGTCAGGATATGTGGCAGGTGATGAAATACTTTGATATCTCATTTCATATCTAAAAAAATACAAGGATTGTTATGAAAAAACCAAAGAAAATACCATTAATGGTCAACTCGGTTATCCCCGTCCCCAACTATGATCGTGGTGGGGGAGAAGCGCATAGCCTGCCTGGTGCTATTGCCAGAAATCTGGTTAAGGAAGAAATAGACCTTGAAGTTGCTAAAAAAAATCTGGAGAAATGTATTGCAAGCGTAAACGTATTATTTAGTGATATTGGTGTTGCAGCACTTAACGGTTGGGAAGTTGATGAGGTCACCTTTTCTATAGCTATCAGTGCAGAAGGGAGTATAGGGGTTGTGACAGCAGGTGTTGAAGGCAGTATTGAAGTGGTACTTAAACCCGCAAGAAATTAAATCTGAGCCACGCGAAAATCCCATGATCAATTATGAACCACCAGAATGCCTGGATTCATCATTGCTGTAAAAATGCAATGATCTTATCTCTTTCCTTATCGGTAAGCTGAGCCCTTGTTTGCATGTGCATCCCGATCATTACCCATTGTTCATGGGAGAATGTATTGGAAGCTGGTGGGTTATGGCATCTCCGGCAGTTTTCGCTCCAGAGCTGTACGCCCGTCTTGTCAGCTACTTTCCGGCTTTCCGCGCAACTATTTATAAGAACTATCAGTAAAATACCTGCCCCTGTTGCCAGGGTCCAGGTGTTTTTTTTTATTTTATATATTTTCATATACCGGTTCTTTAAAGCTGAATGGCAAATTGTAAATACAGATTGTTCGTATCCGTTATTCCTGGAATACCGCCGGCCGAAACATTTGCAGTGCTTGCAGCGTGAGTCCATGCATAGGTAAACTTTAGTACTGTCCTCCACGACAACCAGTAACTCAATCCAAGATCTTCTTCATGGTACTTTTGCCCCGAGATAGAATTTTCGGGTGTTTTGTAATAAACATGCCGGAATGCCAGTTCAAGATTCTTTACGACTTTATTGGCTGCAGATACCGGTCTGATGGATAGTTGTGCGAAAGCCGCCGTGCTTTTGTTATCGAAGGTATACAATGATGAATCGATAGGGTTGATATATTGCTGTCTGTTAGTCTTGATTCTGTTGTATTGTCCTTTTACATTTATTTGAATCTTGTTGAAAACGTTAACATAGTTCAGGTCGGCACCATACATCGTACTTTTTGCTTTGCTAAAACGGGAGTCGGCGTCCCCTGAGCCACCAAAAAGTCCGGAAATACCTATTTCCAGGGATGAATTGGAAAGAGGAAGCCACCCAATTCTACCACAAACTGTTTTTTTGGTATTGTTATCTGTAATCCCGGCATCCTGAAGTTGTCCATCGGGCAATAGTTGCAGACCATTTGTAACACTTACTGCATAGTTCCCTTTCATATTGCCCAGTGGAAGTCCGCCACTCACTTCTACTCCGAAATCAGTTCCTGGCAGATCGATTCCCTTAGGATCGGGCACCAGCTTATTAATCCAGCCTGCAGCCAATCGTCTGTTATAAATACCAAAGGGCAATACAAAAAAGCCACCCCTGATAATCAAGCCCGGAGCGGCAAAATAGCATATATCTGCCCAGTTCACCTGCAGGGCGCCTCCCGTATAGGAGGGTTCAAATTCTAAAAGCCATTTTGTGCCATGTCGCCAAAGCAGCATGGGGCTGAATTCGTAATGATCCGCATCAGGAAAGCTATTTGTTTTAGTAATTTGTTTTAGCCCTAATGGGGGTCTGTATTTTGTGGTGGTAGCAACGAAGCCGAATGTGGCTAACCCCACAACCATAAAATGGCTTTCTGCTGGTTTAATATCAGCGACCTGCTTTTCCAGCTCTGCTATGCGTTCCAGGACAGATGAATCGACTGCTGTAGTATGTTGTGCTTTTGCAATGCTTGTTGTTAATGAAGAAAGAAGTGTAAGGATCATCCATTGTATCATAGTTTTTACCGGCCTCATACAAATTCATTTTGATTATTGGTATTACTAATACGGTAAATGCTATTTCGCCGTTTTTGCCAACGAGCGGATATAAATGACAAGTGCCCATCGCTGTTCATCGGTAAATGTCTTTTTAAAGGAGGGCATGGGCGAGTGGCCTTCACCTATTTTCCAGAAAAGGGAACCATCTGTTTCGCTTTGTACAACGGCAGAGGTATGGTCGGCTGGTTTGGGGTTTAATCCGGCAGCAGAAGGACCATCACCGCGCCCTTTATTACCATGACAAGGAACACAATTTGCCATGTACAAGGATCTGCCGGTTACCAGGTTACTGCTGTTGGCCTCTAAAGGATTCTTCTTATCCCTTGCCTCTTTGGGAGCCTGCCACTTGGGTGTTTGTGCAGCAGAAATTGTATTAAACGAAAGGAAAATGAAAAGAAACAAGCTTATAGCAGGGAAAAAAAGTGTAGGGGTGTTCTCTTTAGCCATACAATTATTGTTTTTTTCAGGAATTCGTTGAGGTTAAGGCCAATATATCATTCATAGGACAAAGAGATCTCCCTCCGGTACATTATCGCTGCAAGCAAGTGCAGTTAGTTCAGCTTTGTGGTTTGTATCTGCCTTTTTGTTGCCTGGGTTTTTCTTCTTCAGCTACTACTTTTTTCAATGTCCTGCTCCTGATTCCGGGGTTTGTATCTTCCAAATGGTAGTTAAATTAACAGTAGGCCTGAATAAAAGTTCGGATAGCAAATAAATAGTTTCTTCATAATCGGGACGTTATCCATTGCATGATTATAAAAAAAGAAAGGCCGGAATTTCTTCCGACCTCCCATGTAAATTCTTCGCAGGTAATATCGCTCTTTGTATCAAAGTATCTCCCAAAGACGCCTTTTAATATACGATTTGTCCTTTGTTAATCAGAGATCTTACAGGTGAAATTCTGGATACAGCCTCTGCAGAACAGCTGGCATCTATCAGTACCACGTCTGCTGCATCGCCTGCTTTAGGCCATTGCTGCACGCCTTTGTCATCAAGCGGAAGTACATTGCCGGTGGCAAGCTTCAGGCTTCTTGACAGCAGGAACTCGGTGGAGTAGCCGTATAGCTGAGCCATTGTATTGGCTTTTTCCAATACGCTTCCTGATCCAAACGTACTCCAATGGTCGATGATACTGTCGTTTCCGGTCATCACATTTACATTGTGCTTGTAGAGTGTAGGAATAGGCATAATAAGCCCTCCGAATGGAATGGTAGAAACGATACCTATGCCTGCAGCACCCAATTGCTCAGCAATCTGCTCCTGTTTCACTTTGTCGATTCTTCCCAGCACAAAGCAGTGACTTAAGAATGTTTTGTGCTGAAGGACAGGATTTTCGTTGACCTTCTTAATCAGATATTCTACTGTTTTTAATCCGGATTCTCCTGATTCATGCAAGTGGATGTCGATTCCTTTTTTGTTGTCCAGCGCCAGTTGTACAGTGAAATCTATTGTTTTTTCAATGGCACCATCAATGGAATAGGGATCTACCCCACCAATGAAATCGATGTCCATCTTTGCTGCTTCCTTGAGATAGGGAACTGAATCAGTATAGAATACACCATGCTGAGGGAACGCTACCAGTTCCGCACCAAAGGAATTCTTTTTGTTTTCCAGTGCTTTGAAAAGGTTGTTGAGTGATTGCAGTTTTGATGTAGGTTCAATATTGACATGGCTTCTGGCGAAGTTGGTCCCTTTGGACTGTAGTAACTCGATCAGCTTTTCTGCACGGTAAGTGGAGGTTTTCAACATCTCCGGAAGAATTTTCTGTTCCAGGGCAATCATACCTTTAACACCACCCTGGCCTCTTCTGGTTGCCTGCCATGGGGCACCATAAAATGTTTTATCAAGGTGGATGTGCATATCCCTGAAGGCAGGGAGCATTAGCCAGCCTTTCGCATCAATGGCATTGGTGGCGTTCGGTTTATTGGCGGAAATGCTGTTGATTTTTCCGTCTTTGATTGCTACGCAGAACAATTCGGTTTTTGTGTGTACTACCTCCCCTTCTTCATAAACAAATCCTGTTTCAAGTCGCACGTTCTTTAACAGATAGCTTTTTCCGCCATTACTTGTTGTATCACCGGCAAACGCTTCTGCAGAGCCCAGTAAGCCGGAAGCAAAGGCCATTCCTGCCAGTCCCAATCCGGACATTCTTATAAATTCCTTGCGGGATATTTCCGTTTTCTTCATAGTCCCAATCATTTTTCACAAAATTAATCTTCATAGTCTCCTGTTCTGTGAAGGATTCATGATATGCCTTGAAAGATTTATCAATAATCCACAGGTAATTATAAATCTTTCAAGTATCCGTATAGATAACACAAAGTTCCGGAGATATTTACCGCTTACTTTGCTGTAGTAACCCAGAAAAAAATGGAACAAATGGATAAAATAGCAAACGACAGTCACTATACATTTAAGAATGTATTGCTGGAAACGGGTTTTGAGTATGATGGTGAGGAAGTCGTAAAGACGAAGACCGCGCTTTTCTGTGTTGAAATAGAAGGTGGTAAGATTAAAGCTATCACACTCAACGATCCGAATAAGGATGCAATTGATGCGAAAGGTTGGTTGATGCTTCCTGCATTTAAAGATATGCACGCCCATTTGGATAAAATGCTCTATGGCCTGCCATGGCAGGCTGTTTCGGCGAAAAGGAAAACAGTGAAGGATCAGATTGCCTATGAGCAGAAGATGATTCCCGAATGGCTGAAGACTTCCGTAGAGCGGACAGAAAAAATGATTGATTTTCTGCAGTCGAACGGTACACACTATATCCGTTCTCATTTTAATATCGATCCTACTGCTGGCTTTGATTCATTAAAGCACCTGGAAATAGCGCTGAAAAATAAGGAGAAAACGGTAGGTGCGGAGCTGGTGGCTTTTCCCCAGCATGGCGTGTTTTATACCAACACAGCTCCTCTGCTGAAAGAAGTGGTAAAAATGAACATCGATTTCATTGGAGGGGTAGATCCCTATTCCATCGACGGAAGCATAGAAAAACCGATGGACCTGATCACGCAACTGGCTATCGATAACAATAAGGGAATTGATATTCATCTGCATGAAGTAGGTGAAACCGGCGTGAAGACAATTGAATACCTGATTAACAGGGCAAATGAAAACCCGGGGCTTCGTGGTAAAACCTTTGTGAGCCACGCTTTTACGTTGGGGCATCTTTCTGCTTTGGAAACGGAGCGTTTGGCTGCACGCCTGGCTGAAGCAGGTGTGGGCATTGTTTCTTCTGTGCCTTTCGGCGATACCATTATGCCCATTCCACTGCTGAGAAAGCATGGAGTGGAAGTATTGGTGGGTAACGATAATATCCAGGATCACTGGAACACTTTCGGACCTGGCCACATGCTCCAAAAAACGAAACTCATCGCGGGCCTGTATGGCTATAGTTCCGAATGGGCACTTTCAAGAACACTGGGTTTTGCTACCAGGTATGTACTTCCATTGGATGATAAAGGAAACCAGCAATGGCCCAAAGCTGGCAATGACGCAGATCTTGTATTCCTGGAAGCATCCTGCTCTGCCGAAGTAGTGGTAAGGGTTTCACCCGTTAAATCGCTGGTGCATAAAGGAAATATTGTATTCTGATAAATGTACGTTTATCTGCCCCGTTATAAATCTTTCAAGCTTTGGGATGAAAAACGCAAAGGTAAGTTATACGGGGCAGATACCTTTGTTGTGCTTAAAAATTTCATTATATGAAGAATCTGAAAAAAGTAACCGCAGTTCTTTTGTTGGCGGTATGTAGCGCCTTTTTCTTTAGCTGTAGCAAAGATAAAGATAAAGATCCTGAACCGAAACAACTCACACCAGGTGAAACGCTTGCCAGCACCCCTTGGGAAACAACAAACGCAAAAAATAACAAAGGTGAAAACGTTGCTTTGAGCGATGCAAACGTATCTAACTTTGTAGGCTTCGCTTATTTCAAAGCAGACGGTACATTCACCATGTACAACCTGGACAATTCACCAAAAATGCACGGCGACTGGACAGTTTCTGCTGATGGAAAAACCCGTACTATCGTTGCGAAAAACGATGCCGGTGCAGTGCTGTTCACCCGTGTGGTTGATATCACGGTCCTGACAAAACAGGAGTTTACCTACCGTATTTACCCTAACAGTAACGACAAAACGGTATACTTCGATATTATCCATACACCAACAACCCACGCTGAACCTAAAAAGTAGCAGGATTACTTTATTATTAAGATGGATTGGCCTTGAGTGTTTTCAAAGCCAATCCATTTTTTTTGCCATAAATTTCCATATTTTAGAAGTTGAACTCCCAACTTAATTTGCTGATATGAAGATTTATGATGACACAGACTACATCCCTGTCTTGGGTATCCATGAATTCAGGAAAGGCCAGCTGGCTGGCAGGGAGGAATTCCTCTTCAACGAACTGCATGGTGAACGGCATATCGACAGGCCGCATAAGCATGATTTTTTTATCATCAATCTCTTTGAATCAGCAAAAGGGGTTCATAATATCGACTTCCACGACTATCCAATCGGGAATAAACAAATTCATGTACTGTTCCCCGGACAGGTGCATACCTGGAGTATCAAGCCCAATACAACGGGTTACCAGCTGATGATACAGCAGAATTTTTTCGAGCGTTTCGCATCATTCTTCCGTTTCTCGTTTTCGAACTATATGAATCATCCGGTGATTCCACTGACCAACGATAATTTCAAATTGCTGAAGTATGAATTTGATGCGATCAGAGATGAACTGAACTCGCCCAGCTCAGTGCAGGAGGTCATCAGCGCAAGGGCAGCTGTCATCGCTGCGATTGTGAGTAAGGAAGCAGAACGTGTTTTTACTGATCTGAAAGTGTTCCAATCCAATCCGAGGCTTGCGAAGTTCAATATGCTGATTGATAAATTTTACAAACAGGAAAAACTGGTTGGATTCTATGCTTCAAAGCTGCACATCTCTGCAAACTATTTGAATATTCTTTGTAAAAGCCATCTCCATGTATCAGCAACCAGGTTGATACAACAACGTGTCCTGCTGGAAGCAAAGCGGCTGCTTCAGACAACGGATCTCTCTATAAAGGAAATTGCATTTGAACTCGGCTTTGTTGATCATGCATATTTTTCCAACTTCTTTAAAGCCCAGGCAGGCATTACTCCAACGCAATTCAGAGAAGGGTAGTACGGAAATGCGATCATTGGTTTTGTGGCTATGATTCGTTCAAGCCATAGTTTCGTCAGTTATGGTATTTCAAAATGGCTGCTGACTTTGAATGCGGCGACCTTTATATATACATCATGGCCGTTCAATGTACTTTCATTAGACAGGCAGAGATTGAGTTCACGAGGTACTGACCGTACAATTGCATAGTCGGTACATATATTGTTTCCATAACGGAATGTATAGTGATTATATACACCACCTGCTGAAAACACGTTTTTGTTGGCATTATCGGTAAAGGAATAGTTGACCGTTGCCGTAGAACGAAGCATAGGCAGTTCAGAGAGCATATTCAGGCCAAAAGCAAAAAGTGGATTAATATCACCAATGTTAGCAGCTGCCGCTTTCGTAAAATTAATCCACTGATCATTGGACTGCTGATCCACTCCTAACCAGAATGTCCAGTACCTGGTATCATTGGGTAGACTTATAGGGACGATAGTCTTGTTACTGTGATCCAGGTTTGTAGTAGAGTAAACCCTGATCTTTGTATTCATAACCATTGAATAGGTAGTATCTCTTACCAGACGAGGGGTCGCACTGAAAAGACGGGGACTCTGACTACCGGGGATTCTTGTGATCCGCAAATGGGCACTGCGGTTAAAGAGATTATTGGCTGTTAACCGGAATATATAGATTCCCCTTTTCGAAATCGGGATAGTACGCTTGCAGTCTTTAAAATCACTTTGAGAAAATAATACCTGGTTACTCTTGTAATCAATAAGAGAAAAATTGAGAGAACCTTTTTTATTGTATAGAGAAAACTCCAATTCTACCTGATCATTTGCATCCAGACAATAAGTAGTATACTCCGGTCGGTTATCTTCTAACTCTCCTGCCAGGCTTAAATCACGGTCGCAGATTATGATCCTTCTAACAGTATCAGCTCCGGCGTCTGATGATGCTGTTTCATTTTCATCAAACCTTACTACCTGGCTTTTACCTTCCACAACAGCAATAGTCTTTGTCCTTGCCTTTCCGTTTGCTGTGACCTGGATAATATGATCTCCTGGAACAAGGGTGTATTTTTTAGGATGGTTTAATTCAAGTAATTCTTTTTGTTCACCGTCAATTTCTATACTGCAGGAGTAAGATGCTGAGATTATGACATATCCTACAGATTGGGCTCTTCCACTAATAGCAATAAAAAACAGAAAAACAAGAAGGTATAGGTGTTTCATGGGATTAGGCTTGTAAAATGCAAGGATAGACATTTCCGGGCAAAATCAAAAGAGATATATACTACCGGCAGGAGCAGGGATTATCGATACTAGCGTAAACAAAAAAGGCTTGCAAGTTAAACTTACAAGCCTTTAGTGCCCAGAACTGGATTCGAACCAGCACACCCTTGCGGGCGCTGCGACCTGAACACAGTGCGTCTACCAATTTCGCCATCTGGGCCGCTGTCCCTCGTAAAAGGGATTGCAAAGGTAGGCTTTTTTATATATCAGCCAAATTTATTTTAAAAAACAGCAATAAAACAGGAGAAACCCGCTGCTCTATTGCTGTTACGTATGATTATACCGCTACGTTAAACTCACGGAGGGTGTCATTCAGACTTGTCTTCAGGTCGGTAGATGGCTTACGCTGACCAATGATCAGTGCGCAGGACACCTGGTATTCGCCGGCAGGGAATTTTTTGGTGTAAGTACCTGGGATCACCACGCTGCGGGCTGGTACACGGCCTTTGTATTCAATAGGCTCGCTACCGCTCACATCAATGATTTTGGTAGACTGTGTCAGCACTACGTTTGCACCCAGTACGGCTTCTTTCTCTACGTGTACACCTTCCACTACGATGCAGCGGGAGCCTACAAAACAGCCGTCTTCGATGATCACAGGGCTGGCCTGCAGTGGTTCCAGTACGCCGCCGATACCCACGCCACCGCTCAGGTGCACGTTTTTACCGATCTGTGCGCAGGAGCCTACCGTTGCCCAGGTGTCTACCATCGTACCTTCATCTACATAAGCACCAATGTTAACATAAGAAGGCATCAGGATACAACCTTTGGCAATAAAAGCACCATAACGCGCAATCGCATGCGGAACAACACGTACACCCAGATCTTTATAGTTGGTCTTCAGCTTCATCTTATCATAAAACTCGAAAGGAGGAAGCGTCATCGTTTCCATCGGTTGGATGGTAAAATACATCAGGATAGCCTGTTTCACCCATTCGTTCACTACCCAGCCATTTTCTGTGGGCATAGCCACTCTCAGTTTCCCTTTATCTACTGCTTCAATCACTGCTTTAACAGCATCAGCGTACTGCGTTTCCTGTAAAAGGCTGCGATCAGCCCAGGCAGCCAGTATTTGTTGTTGTAAATCCATTTGTGCTTTTTTTGCAAAAGTAATATCTAATAAATGAAATAGCGAATTACGAATTTCTTTCGCGGACTTCGTATTTTCGCAACATATGAAGATTGGTTTTGATGCCAAGCGTGCCTTTCAGAATGATACAGGATTAGGAAATTACAGCCGTACCCTTATCTCTTCCCTGGCAGCTGGTTTCCCAGAGCACCAGT
The DNA here is from genome assembly GCF_018255755.1 of Chitinophaga sp. HK235. Lineage (NCBI taxonomy): Bacteria > Pseudomonadati > Bacteroidota > Chitinophagia > Chitinophagales > Chitinophagaceae > Chitinophaga > Chitinophaga sp. HK235. Next base: position 7,244,202 of record NZ_CP073766.1, read on the forward strand.
ACTACCTGTTTGCTCCTAAAAAAACGGATATGTACAACGCACCGGGCCTTCCGGTGATCTTACCTGAAAAAACCTGGCACCGCTGGTTTAAGTCGGCATGGCGCAGCCGCTATGTCGTAAAAGATCTGCAACGTCATGGGATAGACATCTACCATGGTCTCAGCCATGAAATACCTTTTGGTATCCCCGGCAGTGGTGTGAAGTCTGTCGTTACCATGCACGACCTGATTTTTGAAAGGTATCCTGCACAGTACAACCCGATAGATGTGTTCACCTACCGGCGCAAAGCGCGCTATGCCTGCGATCAGGCCGATAAGGTGGTAGCCATCAGCGAACAGACACGACAGGACCTGATCACCTGGTATCATACAGATCCGGAAAAAATAGCGGTCGTGTACCAGAGCTGTGATCCTGCTTTCGCGGTACCTCATACCGAAACAGATATCCAGGCTTTCCGTACCCGCTGTCAGCTACCCGCACAATATTTCCTCTATGTAGGCTCCGTGATCGAGCGGAAAAACCTGCTGGGTATTGTAACGGCGATGAATACACTGAAGGGATCGGTCGATATACCCCTTGTGATACTGGGCAACGGCAGCGGCTATAAGAAAAAGGTAAAAGAATACGTGAATGCCAACGGACTCTCTCAGCAGGTAATATGGCTCAATGAGCAGGAGCGCTTGCCCAACAGTGTATTACCTTTGCTGTACCAGGGGGCGGAGGCGCTGCTATATCCTTCTCTCTTTGAAGGTTTTGGTATCCCCATCCTGGAAGCACTCTGGAGTGGCACACCGGTCATCACTTCCCATGGCTCCTGTTTCGGGGAAACCGGCGGGAATGCTGCTCTGTATGTAGACCCGCTCAGCAGTGCTGATATTGCCGCGGCCATGCGCCGGGTACTGGCAGAACCCTCGCTGGTAGAGGATATGCGCCGCAAGGGCTGGGAACATGCCCGCCTGTTTACACCGGAAAAATGTGCAGCGGATATGATGAAGGTGTACAACAGTCTGAATAAATAAATGAATACGGATGGATTTTGAACAGGATATAAATGCCGCTTTGCCCGTACTGCGCAATGGTGGCCTTATTCTCTACCCTACAGACACAATCTGGGGAATAGGTTGCGACGCTACCAATGAAGCGGCCGTAAAAAAAATCTTTGACCTGAAACAACGCAGCGAAAGCAAAAGCCTGGTCATACTGCTGCCCGATGTGCGTGATCTGCTGCATTATGTTTCCAATCCCAGACCCGATATCGCTGATGTGATCGCCGGCTTCGACCGGCCTACAACAGTAATATACGAAGGTGCCCTGGGCCTGGCCCCCAATGTTATCAGCGAAGACCAGTCTGTGGCTATCCGCATTGTGAAAGACACCTTCTGCCGCCACCTGCTCAAACGACTGCGTAAGCCCATGGTGTCTACCTCTGCCAACATCAGCGGACAGCCATCTCCTGGTTCTTTTCAGGATATTTCGCCGGAAATTGTCAACGGAGTGGATTATGTGGTAAAGTACCGCCAGGAAGAAGCCGCTTCCGGCGTGGCCTCCAGGATCATCCGCATAGGAAAAGACGGATCAATCGCGATAATCCGGGATTAAACCTCATTATTTCTTACATTTGCGCCCTGATTTCAGCGAAAGGAATAAATTTTTAATATGATCAGCAGCAAGCCATTAGACATTCCCTGCTCCCTGCAGGAACGGAAAGTGTTAGAGAAGATTGCGCTGGCAGCCCACGACCTGGGTACGCCCGCCTATCTGATCGGAGGCTTCGTACGCGATAAATTACTGGGTAGAAGAACAAAAGATATGGACATTGTGTGCGTGGGCGATGGTATCGCCCTGGCACATAAAGTGGCCGAGGCCCTCGGTGATAATATTCCGGTCAGCTTCTTTAAAACCTATGGCACCGCCCAGGTGAAATGGAATGACCTGGAAATTGAGTTTGTAGGCGCCCGAAAAGAGAGCTATCGCCAGGAGTCCCGCAACCCCGAAGTAACAGCCGGTACCCTGAAAGATGACCAGAACCGCCGCGATTTTACAATCAACGCACTGGCCATCAGCCTCAAGGAAGAAAACTACGGCTCCCTCATAGACCCCTTCCAGGGGCTGGAAGATCTGGACAAAAAAATCATCCGTACCCCCCTGGAACCGGCACAAACATTTAGCGACGATCCGCTGCGCATGATGCGGGCTGTCCGGTTTGCTTCCCAACTGCAGTTTACTATTACTGACGAGGCCTTCACGGCCATCCGGGAAAATGCAGAACGCATCCGTATCATCTCCCAGGAAAGGATCTCCGATGAATTCAATAAAATCATGCTGTCCCCCAAACCCTCTGTGGGCCTCGACCTGCTATATAAAGCAGGGTTGCTCAAAATCATTTTCCCCCAGATGGTGGACATGGTAGGGGTGGAGATGTATGAAGGCAAAGGACATAAAGACAACTTTTATCATACCTTGCAGGTGGTAGACAATATCGCGGTCAATACCCGTGATCTCTGGCTCCGCTGGGCTGCCCTCCTGCATGATATCGGCAAACCGGCCACCAAAAAATTTGAACCAGGCCACGGATGGACCTTTCACGGCCACGATGCGGTAGGCGGAAAAATGGTGACCCGTATCTTTACCCGGTTTAAATTACCCCTGCATGATAAAATGCGGCTGGTAAAAAAACTGGTAGAACTACACCTGCGTCCGATAAGCCTCACCAAAGAAAATATTACGGACTCGGCTATCCGCAGACTACTGTTCGATGCCGGAGATGATATCGAATCACTCATGATGCTGTGCGAAGCCGATATCACCTCTAAAAACAGGTCCAAAGTAAAACGCTACCTCGAAAATTTTGAACTGGTCCGCAAAAGACTCAGGGAAGTGGAGGAAAGTGATCGTATCCGTAACTGGCAGCCCCCCGTCACCGGCGAAATGATCATGGAAATATTCGCATTGAAGCCCGGCCGGATTGTAGGTGACCTGAAAAACGCCATCAGGGAAGCTATCCTCGATGGTGAAATCCCCAATACCTACGAAGCTGCCTACGCTTTTATGCTCGAAAAAGCAAAAGCCCTGGATCTTACCCCAGTTAAATAAAATTGGTATTTTTACGAAACAGGAATTAATAAACGATTAATTAACCATCAGCGCCCTTGACGATGCGTTGAAAATTAATATATTTAACTAACTTATAACCACATTGTCATGCCGGTTTTGAAATTCAGAGTATACTGGGAAGAAGATGAAAGTGTTTACAGAGACATTTCCATTAAGCCGAATCAGACGTTTTTAGCCTTACATACGGCCATTTTACAGGCTTTTGAATTTGATACCAAACATGCAGCTACCTTTTTCCGCAGCAACGACAACTGGCAACGCGGCCGGGAAATTATTCTGCAGGAAGATAAACAGCCCCGTAAAGTTGAACCGCTGCTCATGTCGGAAACGGCTATCGCTGACGCAGTAAAGGCTCCCAACCAGAAATTTATCTACCTCTATGACTTCGCCAAAAACTGGTCATTTCTGGTAGAACTGATAGGCGTGTCCAAAGATGAAAACGCCAAACTCACCTATCCCGTTTGTGTACGCAAGGAAGGCCTGGCCCCCAGCCAGTACGGCACCAAAGGCCTCGTAGGCGACAAACTCGTGGAAATGGAGGAAAAATATGACCTCAATAAAGAAGGTATGGACGAAGAAGGCTTCGGAGAAGAAGGAGAAGAAAGAGAAGAAAGTGAAGAAGCCAGCGACGGCGGCGATGAATTCGGTGCCAGTGAAGATGAAAACAACTACTAGTATTTTTTGAAGACAGTCATTATCATAGCAGGACCCACCGCTTCCGGCAAAACAGCACTGGCCATAAAACTGGCGCAGCTGTTCGGTACGTCGGTAATATCTGCTGACTCAAGGCAGTGCTATCGCGAAATCAGCATCGGTACAGCCAAACCTACACCGGAAGAGCTGTCTGCAGTGCCGCATTATTTTATCGATTCCCATTCCATCCGTGAAGAAGTGAATGCCGGTATCTATGAACAGCTGGCCCTGCAATATGCCACAGAAATCTTCCAAAAAAATGAGGTGGCCATTATGTGTGGGGGCACGGGACTGTATATACGTGCTTTCTGCGAAGGTATCGACGATATGCCCGCCATACCGCCCGGTATCCGGGAAATGCTGAACGCCCGCTACGCAGAACACGGCCTCTCCTGGCTGCAGGAAGAACTCCGCCAACGGGACCCGCAGTTTTATGCCACGGCTGAAACGCAGAATCCCCAACGCCTTATCAGGGCGCTGGAAGTGCTGGAAGCCACCGGACAGTCTATCACTACTTTCCGCACGGCCGTAAAAGCACAAAGAGACTTCCGTATCCTTAAAATAGGGCTTACACCGCCCAAAGAACAACTCCATGAAAATATCCATAAAAGGGTAGATCTCATGATGTCTGCCGGACTGGTGGAGGAAGTAAAAAGTGTATTGCCCTACCGCCAGCACAATGCTCTCCGAACAGTAGGCTATCAGGAGATATTCGACTACCTGGATGGCAAACTATCCCTCGAACAGGCCGTAGAGGATATTAAAACACATACCCGCCAGTACGCCAAAAGGCAGCTCACCTGGTTCAGAAAGGACAAGGAATACCAGTGGTTCGATCCTACAGAAACAATGATAGAGACGATAATTGCTGATATTTATGATAAACAAAGATAAAAGCGAAGAAGCCATTGATGTCACATCAATGGCTTCTTCGCTTTTATACGAATGTTACAATTCTTCAAAATCTTCACATCAATCTCCGCTCATCATACCCATCACAAAAATCAGCATTCATCAGCGGTTACGGTTAGAACTTAAGACCGATGGTCATCACCACGTTGCTACGGGTATAATCCAGCAGGGCGGCATCTGGTGTTAATTTGGGTACGTTGCTGGTGTAGAGGCGGTAACGGTCATTGCCCTGGGTGTAGCTGTAGGTAAGGTCTGCATAGAGGCCTTTGTTACGGTAGCCGAGGCCACCGCTGTACACTTTACGGGAAGCATCAGTGTTGGCATTGTAGCTGTCGTTGCTGTAAGGGTTGCCGTAGTAGGCAAAACCGGCTCTTACTGCATAGAGGGTAGCGAATTTCAGTTCGGCGCCCACTTTGATATTGGACACTGATTTATACAGGGCGCTGATATTGTCGTTCAGTGCTTTTTCATCATCAGGATATTTGTTCATTTTGAACTTACCGGACGACTGGTTGACGAATTCGTAATCAGCAGTGATAAAGCCCTGTGTATTGCTGACGTGGGTGATATCACCAAAGAAGTAGGTAACACCGGCCATTGCGCGCAATGGCGTAACGAAATTATAGTCATTTTCTACCGGGTAGCCGCCAGTCACCTGACCTGAGTTAGCCGACAGCACACCTTGATAATTTTCTGTGTTGGCGGTGATATCAGCAGTATAGCTGTCGTGGAGGCTGTAGAAGGTGGGGGTGTGGAAGGCACCACCTATTCTGAAGCGGGGAGAGGCCTTGTAGAGTATACCCAGTTTGGCACCGACACCCAGACCGGTCCTTTTCAGATACTGATGGTAATCGAAATAGGCAAAGTCGTTGTTGGGTTTGTTCTGGCCGTTGTTGGTGGCGTCATCTTCCATCACGGTGAGGTCTGCACGGTAGTTGACACTCGGAACGTTGATACTACCGCCAATGTATAAACGGTTACCGTAGTTACCAGCGACGGCGAAGGCAAATTCGTTGAGGCCACCCCGTGTCTCAAGTATACCGCGTTGCTGGATGGCGGTGAGTCCGCCGGTAGGCCGATCTGGGGAGGCATTGCTCATTGGGTCTACGATACCGTTAGAATGGCGGTAGCGGTCAATCACAGCGGAGAGATAGCCGATGCTGCCACCCAGCGGATAGCCATTAACGATACCGGCAGAATCAGCATACCACATCTGGTCTACCCAGCTGTCTGTATAAGATGATTTATCATTATAGCCGGCAATGACAGTTTTGTTGTTATAGTTGGCCAGGCGGGTATAGCCCAGTGAGAAGGTAACGTTGTTCCAGACGTTGTCGCCGGTGTGTTTGTTGGTGGCAAAGATAACACCGATGCTGGGTATCTGGAAGTTGGTTTTGTTGCCTTTGTTGTCCAGTGAGCCGTTCCCCAGGTAGGTGGAGTTGTTATTGGTAATACCCAGGCCGGCAGATATCAGAAATTCGCCTGTTTTGAACATACCAATACCGGCAGGGTTGGTGTGTGCTGAAGAGTAATCACCGCCCAGACCAACGCCTGCGCCTCCCAATGCCTGTGCTCTTGCTGTTCCGAACGGTTGGTTGGGTGAGTAGAGCAGTGCATCATTCGAGCTCTGCGCCATTGCTGTAACGGATAAAAAGATTCCTCCTAAAAGAGGGTAAAGTCTTTTAATCATAAAACTATAAACTTAAAAATTGAGATGTATTGGCAGATTGTCTGATAGATAACGAGCTGCGACTGTAATAACGTTCTGGAATGGTCAAAACTTATGTCCAATAAAAAGATAAGCGTAGTTTTTTGCTACGCTTATCTCAGAATGTCTTTTATTAACGTCCGCCTCTTGCAGGACGGCTGTAGCCGCCACCGCCACCACTGCTACCACCACCTACACGGCCACCGCCGCTGGGTGCAGAATAGCTTGGACTCGGAGCAGAAGGTGCAGGTCTGTATTCAGATCTGGAAGGACGGGAGTATCCGCCACCGCCATTATTGTTATTGTATCCGCCTCCACCGCTGTTGTTATCGTAGGAAGGACGGGAAATAACCGGTCTTTCTGAGTTGGACTGCTGGAAGATACGACGGGGTCTGTCTGTATTGGAAGGCACATAACCGCCGCTGTTGCCACCGTTGTTGATAGGAGCTACGCTGCCTCTGGCAGGACGGTAGTAACCACCACCGCCGGTATTGCCGCCATTGCCACCGCTGTTGGTATAGTTGTTGGCACGGATGACGCGTTCGTTACCGCTTCTGACAGGTCCGTAGGAGTTGGAAGGACGGCTGTAGTAGTAACCTCCTCCGTGGCCGTAATAGCCACCACCATAGTAACCGCCGGCATATACAGGGTAGTAATGACCATAGTATCCACCGCCGTAAGGCCAGTAAGAGCCGTAATAAGGGTATCCCCAGCCACCACCGTAATAGCCACCATAGCTCCATGGGTTATAGAAACCGCCGCCCCAGCCAAAACCCAGGCTGAGAGACGGACCCCACAGGCTGCTGTAACCGAAGCTGCTGTAAGGGCTGTAGCCATAGCCATAACCACCCATGTAGAGGTTGGAGGCTGCGCTATAACCATCCATGTAGCCACCGCTGTAGCTGTTGGCATTGGAGCCAAAACGATTCAGACGACGTTGGTAATCCCCCTGGTCATCGTTATAAGTCACATAAGTTCCTCCATCTTCATCGGCTGACTGGGTATAACGGGCATTCTCATCCTGCTGGGAATTGCCATTGGAGCCGTTGTTGGATGCATAGGTACGCTGTTGCTGACGCGGAGAATAATATACATCGTCCGGTGTCTGGGCCGTTTTGTAGGTACTGGAACAGGCGCCCAGAGCGAACGAACCAGCCAGTGCAATGTATAGTATAGGTCTCATTTGAAATATATTTTAAGCTTGATTTATGTAGTAAATTTACAATTTTTTAACGGATTATAGTACTACAAAGTTACAGGAAGAGCTTCCGGTTATTTTATTTTAGCCAGACTATTTGCACCTTTATGATTTTCATGTAGGTTTGTAGCATTTTCTTTTTAAATATTTGAGACAAAAACTACGCCGGTTTAACCTATTTTCGGGCACTGCCGGAAGATTATTTTTTACTGGATAAATTCATGGTTTTTCGGCTTAAAGCCAAAGATATATAAATTAGTTATTTTATTTATGAGTAAAGAGATTACAGCCCGTTCGAATGATTATTCTCAATGGTATAACGATCTGGTGCTGAAAGGCGGTCTGGCAGATTATTCTGCCGTTAGAGGTTGTATGGTGATCAAACCATACGGCTACGCGCTGTGGGAAGCCATGCGCGATGTCCTGGACAGTAAATTCAAGGAAACCGGTCACCAGAACGCCTATTTCCCCTTGTTTATCCCCAAAAGCTTCCTCAGCAAAGAAGCTGCCCACGTGGAAGGCTTCGCCAAGGAATGTGCCGTTGTGACCCACTACCGCCTCAAAAACGATCCCAACGGCGGTGGGGTAGTAGTAGACCCGGAAGCCAAACTGGAAGAAGAGCTGATCGTTCGCCCCACTTCTGAAACAATTATCTGGAATACTTATAAAGACTGGATCCAGTCTTACCGCGACCTGCCCCTGCTGGTAAACCAGTGGGCTAACGTGGTGCGCTGGGAAATGCGCACCCGCCTCTTCCTCCGCACCGCCGAATTCCTCTGGCAGGAAGGGCATACCGCCCACGCCACCGCAGAAGAAGCTATTGCGGAAACAGAACAGATGCTTGGCATATACGCTGATTTCGCGGAACATTATATGGCCGTGCCCGTTATCCGTGGGGTGAAAACCGCAAGCGAAAGGTTTGCCGGCGCTGTCAATACCTATTGTATAGAAGCCCTCATGCAGGATGGTAAAGCCCTGCAGGCAGGCACGTCCCACTTCCTCGGTCAGAACTTCGCCAAAGCTTTTGACGTACAGTTCTCCAACAAGGAAAACAAACTCGACTACGTATGGGCTACCTCCTGGGGTGTATCCACCCGCCTGATCGGTGGCCTCATCATGGTGCACAGCGACGATCAGGGCCTGGTACTGCCTCCCCGCATCGCTCCGCTCCAGGTTGTGATCGTACCTATCTATAAAGGCGCCGACCAGAAAGCTGCCCTCGACGAGAAAGTAAACACCATCATTGCCGAACTGAAAAAAGCCGGCATCCGCGTGAAATACGACGACTCCGACAATAACCGTCCAGGCTGGAAATTCGCCGAATACGAAATGAAAGGCGTACCTGTTCGTATAGCCATTGGCGCAAGAGACCTCGAAAACAATGTGGCCGAAGTAGCCCGCCGTGATACCAAGGAAAAAATGAGCCTCTCCCTCGACGGACTGGCCGGCCGTATCAACGACCTGCTCGAAGAAATACAGCAGAACCTCTTCGATAAAGCCAAAACCTACCGCGATAGCCACATCACCCGGGTAGACACCTTCGAAGAGTTTGAAAAAGTACTCGACGGAAAAGGTGGTTTCATCGCCGCCCACTGGGATGGTACGCCTGAAACGGAAGAAATCATCAAAGAACGCACTAAAGCAACAATCCGTTGTATACCGCTGGACAACCCCCAGGAAGCAGGTACCTGCATTCTGACCGGTAAACCTTCTAAAGAACGGGTGCTGTTTGCCAGAGCATACTAGTATCAATTATGAATTTGCGGACTACGAATTATAAAAAACGTAATTTGTAGTTCGCAATTCGTAATTCATAATTCGTAATTCGTAATTTTAAGTTGATGTCCATTACCCGTTTCATACTGTTATGGTGGCTGGTCATCTTTTGCACAGGTTACAACGCACTGGCCCAGGGGCTGATGATCCGCAACTATAATGTGAAAGATGGGTTAGCTAATGCTACTGTATATGCCGCCGTGCAGGATAAAGACGGATTCATCTGGTTTGCTACTCCCACCGGCGTCAGTAAATTCGACGGAAAACGCTTTCGCAATTATGCCAAAAAAGACGGCCTCACTGACAATGATGTCGTGAAACTGGCCGCAGACACACAAGGGAGATTATGGTTCTTTACTCTCAACGGTAAACCATCTTTCTACGCCAATTCCCGTATCCATAGTGAATACAACGACTCTTCGCTGGCATTCAACAGCGGTAGTCACTACATGCAGTACGCCTTCGAAGGTAAAAAGGGCGTTATCTGGTTCTTCAATACCAACAATCGTATTGTACAATACAACGGCAAAAAAACAACCTACGAAAAAGGGACCGCCTCCGGTACCAACCTCCTTTTCCTGATCCGGAACGACACCATTTTTCACCCCCTGCAAAACTCCTTTCATGTCGATGGCCTGAGAGATCCTGCTAATCCCGACCAGAAAATATTATCCCTCTGCCCTTACCCCTTTGATCCGGAACTGACCAGCCGTGTCCGGGATCACTCTATCCTGGTACTCAAAAACACCTTGTATTCCTATACCACCAAAGATCTGGTGTGCTTTTTCAATGGCGCAGACTGGGGTATCAAAGACGAAATCAGTAATATCTGCCTCGATAACGACAACCTTTGGGTAGGCACCCAGCGGACCTTATACTACATCAAGGATTTTTTTAAAGGAGAAAGAAAAATCATCAAACTGCTGGACAACCACAATATCACCTCCCTCCTGAAAGACCGGGATGGTAATATCTGGATCACCACCTTTGGTGACGGCGTATACAATATCCCCTACAAAAATTTTTATTTCAGCTATCTCGATAATACTAACGGACTCTATTCCCACTCTATCTTCAGCATCTGTAAAGACAAAAAAAATGATATGCTGCTGGTAGGACAAAATGCCGGTATCCTTAATACCATCAGCGGCAACGGGACCATCCGCCAGTTCACCATCGATACGGCCAGCGGCCGTAACAGCCTGATCTCCATCCTACCCTACAAGGAAAATCAGGTGCTGATCGGTACAGACAACGGCCTGGTGCTCTTTAATACTGCCACCTTTAAGGCTGCCCAGCTGAAAGCCGTTAAAATGCTGAAAGACGTCGAAGTATCGCCTTCCGGCAAAATCAGGATAGCCGCCAAAAACCAGATCATCGCCCTCGATGACTATACTATCGGCGACCTCGATATGATGATCACCTCCATTGCCTGTGTAAGCGATTCCACGTATTTTGTAGGTACCAGCAATGGCCTCTACTGGTGCTCCGATAACAAACGCAAACTGGAACCTTCCCGTAACGATACCTCCCGGAAACTCAGTATCAAAGACCTTAAATGGATCAATGGTTACCTGTGGATCGGTACCAGTGACCAGGGTATCTATGTCATGCACGGCGATTCGATGGTGAAACACCTGTCGTCCGCCAACAATCTCGCCAGCGATATCTGTCAGCAACTATACTACGATGGGCAGGACCGCCTGTATGTGGCCACCAACAAAGGAGTATCTGTTATTGATATCCACAAACTGGCCATCACCCGTAATATCACTTCCAACGACGGACTGATGTCTGACGATATCCGTGGTGTGTACACAGATGACGGCAAGCTGTACATCGCTACCTCCAACGGTCTCTGTTATTTTAAAGGCGATCATCTGCCTGTAGATACCGTGCCGCCCGTGATTTACCTCAGTTACATCCGGTATGGCGACAGTACCTATATGCCCGGTAATGATTTTATTCACCTGTACAAACGTAAAGCCTCATTTGAAGCGGAGTTCGGGACTATCGTGTTCGACCTGCCCGAGCTGGTGGAATACCAGTATAACTTTTCGGGAGATACTACCAACGGATGGGTGACCACCATGTCCAATATCATCCCGTTCCCCGACCTACAACCCGGTAGCTACAAACTGATGGTGAGGGCCCGCAAGTATAAAAGTGACTGGTCCAAACCACTCAACCTGAATGTCAGCATTTTGCCACAATGGTACCAGCAATGGTGGGCCAGGGGCATTCTCCTGCTGGCAGGGCTGCTGCTGATCCTGGTGGTGCTGCGCTATATCGTAAAACGTATCAAACAGGCCGAAAAACGAAAAACAGAGTACAACCGGCGTATCGCCGAGCTGGAAGCAAAGGCGTTGACCAATCAGATGAACCCGCATTTCATCTTCAACTCCCTCAACTCGGTACAACACCTGATTCTGGAAAAAGAAGAAAAGCAGGCATTGAACTTCCTGGCAGATTTTGCCACGTTGATGCGCCAGATGCTCAACAATTCCCGCAAATCCTACATTTCCCTGGAAGAGGAAATCGCTTTTCTGACCCGGTACCTGGAGCTGGAAAAAATCCGCTTTGCCCACTCCTTTACCTACCATTTTATCATGGAAGACACCTTGAAAGATTATACCATATATATCCCACCGATGATCATCCAGCCCATTGTGGAAAACGCCATCAAACACGGATTGGCGCCTAAAAACAGTAGCGGCACCCTGGAAATCCGGATAGAGATGGTAGATGATCTGCTTTACTGCTCCGTAGATGATGATGGAATAGGCTGGGACAAGTCCAATAGTATCAAGAGTTCCAGACTCATTAAACATGAATCTACCGCGCTGAGCGTGATAAAGGAAAGATTGCAGATTATAAAATCTTTTAATGGAAGTGTTGGAAAGTTAGAAATTATTGATAAATTTAAATCTGGTTTCGGCAACAAGGAAGGTACCTTGGTCGAAATCCTGATTCCCATTGTTAAGATGTTATGAGTAATATAAAAGCTGCCATTGTAGACGATGAAGTCCGCAACATTCATATTTTGCGCAATATTTTGGAAAACTACTGTAAAGATGTTACGGTAGTTGGAGAAGCGCAGAATATTAATGAGGCGGCAGAAATGATTAAAAATAACCCCATTGATGTGCTGTTCCTGGATATTGAAATGCCTCCGCACAATGGGTTTCAGTTGCTGGAAATGTTCCCTGTACTGAATTTTGAGGTCATTTTTATCACTGCGTTCCAGGAATACGCTTTACAGGCTATCAAATTTGCCGCGCTGGACTATCTGCTGAAACCTATTAAGGTGAGTGAGGTGGAAGATGCCCTGGAAAAGGTAAAGAAAAGCAAAAAGGGCCGTCTCAACGAACTGGCCTCCATTCTGAAAGATTACGTTAAAAACAACGATAACGCCTTCTCCAAGATAGTTATCCCGGTCAATGACGGGTATAATGTGATCGACCTGAAAGATATTATCTATTGCGAAGCATTTGACAGTTATACCAAAATCCAGTTGATCAACAACGTTTCCCACCTGATTTCCAAATCACTGAAGGAATATGAGGAAATGCTGTCCGACAAGGGATTCTACCGCGTACACAAGTCTTTCCTGATCAATATTCACCATATCGTTAAGATTATCAAGGGACTGGGAACAGCCGTGGTAATGAGCGATCAGAAAAATATCCCGATTTCTTCCCGTAAAAAAGACGAGTTCTTTACCCAGCTGAAAGGGGTGATCAACCTGTAATTTTACGTTTATATCCATATTTTAAGCCGGTGGCCATGCGCTTAACCGGCTTTTTTGTGCGTTCCCTGTCTGGATTACTATGTTCACGAAGTTGTGTAAAAGAACGTCATATACTTATCTTATTTTCATTATGGGTTTTCATAGATCTAGCTATTACTTGTTAGTTTGTCCAGACTTTACTTGTACATTAATGAAAAAGCCCCGCTTCGTATCAAGAAACGGGGCTTTTTTTTATTTTACAAATGTTTGTTATCAGAGATCTTCGGCTCCTTTACCACCAGTATTAATATTGTAGTAGTAGATATTACCGCCTCTTTGAGGGTAGAAACCTACCAACTGTATATTCTTTTCCTTTTCCAGAACGGCGCTCAGCGCATTCACGGAAGTAACCGGGGTATTGCCGGCTTTAAGGATCACGAAGCCGGGTACCATGCTGGTCTGTTTTTTCAGGATACCGGTATTGATATCATTTACTTTAATCCCGCCTTTTACGCCAATGCTGGCTGCTTCATCTTTGCTAAGATCAGACAGATCGGCGCCGAGTTTGTCCAGATTGGTAATTCTTACCACGTCTGTGGTGCCCTGAAGGTTTTTGAGCGTGATGTTGTTGGCCGTAAACTCCTTATCACCGCGCAGATAGGTGAGGCTGATTTTATCGCCTGGTTTGTAGCGGGCAACCTGTTCGCTCATCTGGGAAGAACCGTTGATGCCTACACCGTTGATTTTAGTAATCACATCGCCCTGGCGGAGGCCAGCTGAAGCTGCGGAGCTGTTGTCCATTACTTCGGTGATCTGTACGCCGTTCACGTCCCTTCTCACGCCGATTTCCCGTAGCTGGTCATCACTCATAGAAGCGATGGCGGAAGGGGAGGCATATTTGACGCCGAGGTAAGCCCTTTGCACACTACCATATTTCATGATATCGTTCACCACTTTTTTCACCAGGTTAACCGGGATAGCGTAGGAATAACCTGCGTAGGAACCGGTAGGGGAGGCGATGGCGGAGTTGATGCCGATCAGTTCACCCGCAGTATTTACCAGCGCACCACCACTGTTACCCTGGTTTACGGCAGCATCGGTTTGAATGAAAGATTCAATAGAGTTATTGATTCTGCCACCGCTTTTATTGATACCGATAGACCTGGATTTGGCACTTACGATACCGGCGGTAACGGTAGCATCGAGGTTAAGCGGGTATCCTACCGCCAGTACCCATTGACCGATTTCCACATTGTCGGAGTTGCCATACAGGAGATAGGGCATGTTCCGGCCGGGGATTTTGATAATGGCGAGGTCTGTGCTGGGGTCTGCACCAATCAGTTTAGCCTTGAAGGTTTTATTTTCATTGCTGAGGGAAACAGTGATCTCGTCGGCATCGGCGATCACGTGGTTGTTGGTAACGATATAACCATCATCAGAGATCAGTACACCGGAACCGGAAGCCATCTGGCCGGGAATGTAATAACGACGGCCACCTCCGCCTCCGTTAAATTCGTCGCCGAAGAAGTCGTCGCCGAAGAGGTCCTGCAGGATGCTGCGCTGACGCTGCAGTCCATTGGTAACCTGACGGGGATTGATCTTTGTTTTGATATGAACTACGCCAGGAACCGAAACCCTGGCTGAAGTAACAAAGTCGGACGGGGGAGCAGCGTTGTTTTTGGTTTCTGTGCCAGGCATGTACCTCGCGTAATTTACAGGGATGTCGTTGGAGCCGTTCTGAAAAATGCCCGGTTGCCTGCCTTCGAAGTATTTGCCATACACAAATATGGCTGCAGCGGCAGTTACAGCACTGATCAACACTGTCGTAACAATTTGCTTGAATTTCATATTATAGTGTGTTTAGCGTTGTGATACTATTTAAGTTTATATATAACGTAGAAAGTTAAGATCAATTTATGTGCCCCCGATACAAATTTAGTCGCGGCCGCAAATGAAACGCTACAGGTGGCATTTACTTTAACAGATTTTTATGCCATTCGTTAAATACGATTGAAAGTATGGCTGACAGGATAACACCGGGGCAGTGACAATATAACAAAAAGAGAGACAAAAAGTTAGGAAGTAGCTACGGTAAAGGGTAAAGGAAGGCAAAGTTTATCACGTTGCCTCCCTTTGAATTTTTTACGGGACTATAGTTCCAGGAGAAAAGCCAGCGTGTCCACACCGTCTGCATAGTCAGACAGGGAAGGTTGCTGGGCTTGCCCGAAGGGAGTAAACTGTTGTCCTACCAGGCATTGCAGATCCGGTTCGGTGGCCATGTCAGCCTTCAGCTGCTGTATATCCTTATAATATCCGTAGTGCAGGACACTGAGGGGGGAGAACAGGGAAGCTGCCTCATGGAGCAATATGCTGCCGTTGGTCAGATAATGGCTGCTGTTGAGCAGGAACAGGGCCAGGTTATAGTCGTAGTTGTTCTTGTATTTGTGATGATCGGCCAGGTAATCGTATTTGCGGAGGGCGTTGAGCAATGGCTCAAAATCATACGCTTCAGGCACCATTACTTTGGTTACGTTACGGCAGCCCAGACCAAAATACAGCATGATATCGTCTGCCAGGGCTTCCAGTTCGGCAGCGCTTTCCCGGCCGGTAAGGATAGCCGCGGAAGTGCGGTTATGCCGGATGATATGGGGGTATTTGGAGAAGTAGTAGTTGAAGTAACGGGCCGAATTGTTGCTGCCGGTGGCGATATAGGCGTCACAATTTTTCAGCATATCCATTATTTCGGTCTGCTGGGCCTGTTCAGGGTACCATTCTGCCATTTTTTCCAGGATATGGCGCATGAGCACCTCGTCTTTGGAAGATAATTTCATTTTTACGTGATGGCCGCTGACAAACCCGCAGAGCCAGTCGTGGAAGCCTACCAGGGGAATATTGCCAGCCACTACGATACCCACCTTTTGGGGCTCCCTTTCCAGGGCGGCGGCAGGGTATTGCCCAAGCCAGCGCTGCAGGGCTTCGGGATCCAGGTAGTATTGACAGATATTCCGGATGGATTGATTAATAAATGCAGGTGTAAACCAGCCATTGGCGAGATAAGCACGCTCCTTTACTGCTTCCAATTCCGGACTGTTGCCTGCCAGATACTGGCCCAGGCGTACCAACGCTGCTTCTTTTTCTGCTATATTCATGAAACTCTTATAAATATTTGACTTAATTAAACCGGGAAAATTTTATTTTTGTTGCACAAAATTAATGGCTTACTTCTAAAAAAGTTTACTCTATGGCAATTAAGATAACAGATGAATGTATAAATTGTGGCGCCTGCGAACCGGAATGTCCCAATAATGCAATCTATGAAGGCGGTGTGGAATGGGCACTTTCTGATGGTACCACAGTGAAAGGTACGTATACCCTGATGGACGGAAGCCAGATGGACGCTGACCAGCGGAATGCCCCGATCAGCGTGGACACATACTATATAGTACCGAATAAATGTACTGAATGCCAGGGTTTCCACGAAGAACCACAGTGTGCGGCTGTTTGCCCGGTTGACTGCTGCGTTCCTGACGAAATGTACCAGGAAACAGTAGATGAGCTGATGGCAAAAAAAGAAAAACTGCACCTCTAATATATACCTGGAAAATCATTAAAAGCCGTTCGGTAGCTTCCGGACGGCTTTTTTGTACCGGAGTCCCCTCCCATAAAGATCCCCCCGCCGGCCACCGGAAATTAATGAAATCGCCAACTGACCTGCTGTTGACAATTAACAAATAACATTTAACTTTACCCGCTTATTGTTAAAATATCTTATGAAGAAGAATATAGCTTTGGTTGCCGGTGGATATTCCGGAGAATATGTAATATCCGTACAGAGCGCTGTAACGATAGAAAAGAACCTGGACAGCAGCAAATATGCTGTGTATAAGATTATTGTTACCAAACAGGGATGGAGCTATACTGCCCCTGATGGTTCGGCTCATGAAATTGATAAAAATGACTTCTCCCTGAATATAGGGGGTAACAAGATAAAATTTGATGCCGTGTTTATCGGTATCCACGGTACACCCGGAGAAGACGGCCGTCTGCAGGGCTATTTCGAAATGCTGGACATCCCTTACACCAGCTGCGGTATGGTTACCTCGGCGCTGACCTTCAACAAAAGCTATTGCAATAAGGTGGTAGCGGCCCTGAATGTGGTAAATGTGGCCAAATCCGTACACGTGTTCCGCGACCAGCCTCACGATGTGAATACCATCCTGCAGCAACTGCGTTTGCCCGTTTTCGTTAAACCGGCAGAAGGTGGCAGCAGCATCGGTATGTCTAAAGTGAAAACGGCGGAAGAGCTGCCGGCAGCCATAGAAAAGGCCTTTAAGGAAGACAACCAGGTACTGATAGAAGAATTTATTAAGGGAAGGGAGCTGACCATAGGCCTGTACCGCGCCAACGGCACCCTTAATGTACTGCCTATCACAGAAGTGGTGAGCAGCAAGGAGTTCTTCGATTATGAAGCGAAATATACACCAGGAGTGTCCAACGAAATTACACCTGCTCCTGTGTCCGACGATATTACCAAACTGGTGCAGCAAACAGCGTCTTCCTTGTATGATGGGCTGAATTGCAAAGGCATCACCAGGATCGATTTTATTTATGAAGAAGCTACCGGAAAACTGTATTTCCTGGAAGTTAATACCATGCCCGGCCAGTCTGAAAACAGCCTTGTGCCGCAGCAAGTAAGGGCCGCCGGTAAAACCCTGCAGGAGTTTTACGGCGCTCTCTTAGAAGAATGCATGAAAAAGTAATTTTAACTAAATATTTTATTATCGTGTTTGACTTTATTACCAAGCGCTCCTTTGCATTTAACCTGTTGATAGTGATTGCCTTCTTTTTTGTGCTGGCGCTGTTGTTTTTTTCTATGCTGGGCATCATCACCAAACATGGGAAACATCTGACTGTACCTGACGTGCGGGGGAAAAATGTTAAAGAAGCAATTGCCATCCTGGAAAAGGAAGGATTTGAGGCAGATGTGAGAGATTCCATCTATATCGATAGTATCCCTCCGCTGTCTGTTTGGGTCCAGACTCCTGAAAAGGGCGCCGAGGTAAAAGTAGGCAGAACGATATACCTGACTGTCAACAAGGTAGTGGCCCCTATGGTGAAAATGCCTGATCTGGAAGGCCTCACTTTCCGCAGCGCGGAAATGATGCTTAAAAGCATGCGTCTCAACGTCGGCGATACCATCTACAAACCTGACTTTGCCACCAATACCGTGCTGCAGCAGCTGCTCAACGGTAAACGGATCAAACCCGGTACGCCTATCGCCGAAGGCAGCAATATCACGCTCATCATCAGCAGTGGCACCGGCAGCATCGAGAATCCTGTGCCTAACTTTGTAGGGCTTACCTTTGCAGAAGCAAAGGAAACACTGAGCGCCAGCAACCTCAGCACCGGGACTATCATCGTCGATCCCAACGTAACCGATACAGCCAATGCCTATATTATCAAGCAGGTACCTGCCCGCAAAAATGAAATAGGTGACTACAACATGGTGAGGGCCGGCGAAAGTGTGGACTTGTGGCTGTCTGCTACCAAACCCGTAAAGGACTCCTCCCAGGCACAACCCGTTGAACAACAGTAAAACAATATCTTTTAACCGACCATAATTTTATATCATGCAAAATATCACAAAGGAAGAACTGAAACAGCGGATAGATAACGGTGAGCACGTGAACATCCTGGACGTCCGTGAACCAAATGAACGTGCCGAGTTCAATATCGGTGGTTTCCATATTCCGCTGGGCCTCGTGCAGACTATGCAGATAGACGAAATTGAACACCTGAAAGACGAAGAAGTCGTTGTATACTGCCGCAGCGGCAACCGCAGCGGACAAGCCTGCATGCTGCTCGAAACCATGGGCTTTACCAACGTAAAGAACCTGGTTGGTGGTATGCTCGCCTGGAACCAATAATAACTGTGATGAATATGATAAATGCTGATGCTCCTGATCAGCGAAGATAAATGCGAAGATGGTAGTGAAATGTATTGATTTTCACTTTTATATCCGCTTATATCTCCGCTGATCAGGAGCATCAGCATTTATCACATGTATCACCGTTGTTGTGGTGCGGTTCTGAATTTTACCACCCTCCCCAGCAGGTCAAACCAGAAGGGAGCTCCCAGTGAGATGGCCAGTGAGGTGATAATCCATCCTGCCAGTACCATCCAGCCATTTTGCTGATAAGGATGTGTAAACCCGCAATGGATCTGTTTTTTACCCCCTGTACTATCAGTTACGCAGGAACGGCAGATACCCAGTATACTTTGAGCATCACCGGCGTCCTGGCGGAGGATGCCGTATATGCTGATCAGGGCCGTATCTTTAATAAGCATCTGGAAGGAGGTATCATGGCGGAAATAGGCACTGTCGCGGTGCATTACGTTTTTTCGCAGGAGCGTGTCCGTCATAGCGGCATAAGAAGGCTGCCGGCTGGTTACCAGCTGTACCATCTGTTCACGGGCGCTTTTATCTTTCATCAGGATGCGCGCAATCGCAATAGAGTCTACATTAAAGACTGCTGCAATGCCAAGCCCCAGTATCAGCAGCCATACCTGCGTTTGTCTGCGGTACCAGCCGCTGGCACGGGTCATGGTTTCATTGAACCAGGTTTCCATATTTTTACGGAATTGAGGCACATCCTGTTGGGCATCTTCAAACAGATTGCGTACATGGGCGAGGGTATCCGGCCCTAGTTGCAGGGTATTCTGAGCGAGACATTCGCTGATAGCCGCCTTTTCCGGTTGATTTTCAGTTGCCTGACCCCGCAGCAAATGGACCATCGTCTGTGAAAATATCTGCGGACTGATATAGGCAGGCCGCGCTGCTGCACTGTTTTCACCCAGGTATTTGATGGAAGGCGACTGATAAAACTTCTTCAGAAAGGGACTCTTGTGAAAAGGTGAAAAGAAGTATACCACACTCCATCCCATCTCATAAAACCAGTTAAAAAAGGTAAATCTCCCAAAAATCCCCAGCGCTCCGCTGTGGTCATTATCTTCCAGCAACCGGCGAAGCCCCTTGGTCAATATCCGCGCCCGTGCATTAAACAATCGGGCAATCATTTCCTGTACAATGGAGGCCAGCAAACTGTACAAAAGAAAAACAAAAATCAGGCCCAGCGCCACATCTATGGCAAGGTTACTAAACATAAGGATAGTTTGTTAGGTTGACATATTGTTATAAAAGTAAATATTTATTATAAAGATAGTACAGAGCAGCGCAGTGTATTTGTGTGATAAGTTTATCGCGAAATCAAACATTGATACCAGTCCGGTTATGGTTGTTTTTTATTCTATTTGCAGATGAAATGTGTAGCGTGTTAACCTGACAGCCTCCTATGTTGTAAAAAATAAACCTATACTCATATGAAAAATGTTCGATTGTTTGCCAGCTGTATTGTACTGTGCTGGTTTTTTTCGCTGAAATCGTATGCCCAGACAGAAGTGCCCTGGAAATTTCTGGGAGTAACACAGGAAATGAGTTCCCCGTATAATTTTTACTATTATAAAATTGCGGAAGTGAAAGGACTTAATGACCGGTATTCCTCCCTGATAGAAGTTTCTGTTCAGGGCGATCCAAATTATTTTGAAATACCGGGGACCTTTCTGATACGAATTGAGAAATGGGATAATTCACCCAATAGGTTTGATGGAGCGGAAATACGCTGTACATCAGGGAGTCCTGCAGCGGCGACTTTTTATGTATTCAATAATGCGCTGTGGTTTAAATCCAATTACAAATGGGGAGGTATCTATTATAAAGCCGTTCATTTTGGAAATGATCCTTTGCCAGGAGGCACTTTCGGACAGACTACTGCGGAACCGGCAGGAGCATTGACGACCACCAGTAATTTTGGTTTAAAATGTGATTTTGATAACAACCGTTTTTTTAAGTTGCCCTTTACAGACGTTACAGGCAACACTTTTAACAGTGAAGGCCTTGTATTGGGTGCACCTGTAAAACAGGGAATGGTGGCTATCAATGCAACAAATAAGCCGGGGAACGATTTTGTGTATATCACCAAGGATGTTACCTCTGCCAACACGGATTTTTATTCCAATTATAAAGGGCTAACAGATATACAAAATGGCGTATTTGCTTATGGCGTGCGCCCCACAACAAAATCCTGGGATCTCTTTGAAAAAGGATATAATGCAGATTGGACCAATCTGTTCCATGTCAATGCCGATGGTAATATCGGTATTGGTACTATCAACCCGCAAAGCAAACTGGCGGTGAAAGGCACAATCCAGGCAACCAAAGTAAGGGTTACTACTGCCGCAGATGCCTGGCCTGACTACGTTTTTAGCAAAAATTATGTATTGCCTTCCTTGCAGGAAGTAGAAAATTATATCAGTGAGCATCAGCATCTACCTGGAATGCCTTCCGCTGCAGAAGTGGCTCAAAATGGCCATGATCTGGGAGAAGTCAACCAGAAACTATTGCAAAAAGTGGAAGAGCTGACCCTCTACATTATCGATCTTCAGAAGCGGATGCAGCAACTGGAGCAGAAAAAATAATTATGCAAACTCAAAAAAGCAGCAGCTGCCGCCTACCCAGGTGTCGGTGCTGTTGAAGCCCACTCCGATCATCTTTCCCTTGCTGATCCTGGACAGATTATGTACCAGGATGGGCCGGGGAGAGCTGTCGGGCCATATATACATCATTCTGATCTCACAGATGGCAGGCCCGGTGGGTGTTTCGATGACCGGGGCGTATTTCACCTTGCGTTGCAGTATCCAGTTCTCCGGGTCTTTGATATTGTCAATATCAGTGGGAGTGACATCTATCAGCACACCCTGGCCGGCAAAGGAGAAAAGGGGTTTCAGTACATAGTTTTCGAGATCGGCAGGGATCACCGGCAGCTCATGCAGGAACCAGCTCTTAGGCACAAATTCGCTGTGAATAAAAGGCATGGTGTATTTGCTGATCCGGTAAAACCAGTTGGGATGTGTGATCCATTCTACATCCAGGTCCTGGAACAGGTTGACATGTGTGCCCAGCTCAGCAGACTGTTTTTGCAGATCATCAAAGATGATGCGGTTGTAGATACGCTGCACAGGCGTTTTGACGCCATCACGCAGATAAAACAGTTTTTTGCCTTCCTGGATAAGTTGCGTAAGGCATACAGTGCGGATGCCGATATATTTTTCTGTACTGTAAAAGTCGATACGTGTTTTCTGTTCTTCCGGTTTTACTTCCAGCAGGATCACTTCTTCCGGCGGCAGATCGCCAACGATCATCTGCCGGAGCAGTTGATAGTAGGTTGTTTCATCGATACCGTTAAAAAAATTGCTCAGCTGTCCGGGAATATCGAAGTGGTTTTTATATTGCCGGGCCATCACGTCCTGAAAGGCGTACATGGTAGGAAATCCCTGTAATTCTATCAGTTTGGGAGCAAGGTCGCCGCCTTCTTCGCGGGTAACGGCGAAGTCGATAACAATAAAGTGCGGATGTTCGTTTTCATGCGGCACTTTCAGATCGGAAGGTATGGCATCCTGGGTGACAGACTTGAAGTCGGGCCGCAATATCACGTTGATGATCTCTTCACAAGCCTGTATCAGTTTGGTGGTCAGGACGGCGGGCACAAATACCGGTGTTTCGGCCACACGGAAATCGGGTGCGATGCCTGCATCCCGGGCCATGCCTTCCAGGAAAGCCTGGTAACGGGCGTCGGTAAATTGTTGATTATAAGCCTTTCTGACTTCGGGTATCATGATGATGTAATAAACGGATTAGAAAAAGGTGTTTTCGTCGTCGTTGTGAGCGGGCACCTGCTCCAGGTGCTCGATAGCGGCCAGTCTGTCTGACAGCTCGCCATAAACGGCATAGTCGAGAAATGCAGTAATCAGGCGGTCATGGGTGAGCATGATCTTGTCCGGATCGGTGAGTTGTTCCAGCATGCTGTTGTATTTTTCCATGCCGTGATTGTCTACCACCTGTTTTTTCTTTTCTTCCTGAAGAAGATACATATGCATTCCATCTGCATCGGCTTCGGGATGGAACTGGGTGCCGATAAAATGATCATTGAAGCGGATGGCCATGGTAGCGCGTTCCAGCGGTACGTGGGGCCTTTCTTTTTCAATTGCCAGCACCTGACCACCCATAGCGGCGAGGTTTTGATGGTTCAGCTCTATCACCTGCCAGTTACGGCTGTCTACGATATAAAAGGGATCGGGGAGGGCGCTGAAAACTTTTTCGCGGAGGCCGGCATTGGTTTTATGTACCGGAAAAACCCCGAAGGCAGGGGATTTGCGCTTACAGACGTTACCGATCCTGTAATAACGGCACATGATCTGGTAGGAATGGCAGATAAAAAAGGCGGGCTTTTTCTGTTCTGCGGTACGGTTCCATGTAAGCAATGCTTCTATAAGGGAGAAATATTTTTGTTCCCAGGCGCTGCCTTCGCTGTCTACCGGGCTGCCAGGGCCGCCGGTAGAGATGTAGATATCGTAGGAGGTATCTGGTACCTGCTGCTGCAGTCTTACTTCAAACTCATCAAATTGCAGGTCCAGTGCATGCATAGCTGCATATTGCACCAGTATTTCCCGGATACAGCGCATGCCTTCGTTGGGCACACCTTCATACATATCCAGGACAGCTACTTTCCACTTGTTTTTGATTGGATGCATACTGCAAAATTACGAATTACGGCCGGGTAATCCGTCATTCCGGCTCAGAAGTTCTTCAGAAACTGGCCATGTATGTAGTCTGTAACGGCCACCAGGTCGTTGGTTTCCTCAAATATTTTCAGCTGTCTGTCGGCGCCGGTACCGTTTGCGAGGATGCGGGCAGTGGCATTGATGACGTCACGGCTACCAAGGTCATCGACTACGTCGTCAATAAAATCGAGCAATTCGTATATGAGTGACCGTGTGTTGACTTCCATTTCCTTTCCAAAGTCGATCAGGTTACCATCAATACCATAGCGGGATGCCCGCCATTTGTTTTCATTGATGAGCGCGCGGTTGTAGAGAATGAAATTCAGGTTCTGCATACGCAGCTTGTAGATCTTGGCACATACCGCCTGAAACAGTCCTGCCAGCGTGATGGTATCATCTACCGTCATCGGCACATCGCAGATGCGGAACTCCACGGTATTGAAGAACGGATGCACACGCAGATCCCACCATACTTTTTTGGCGTTGTCGATGCAATTGGTTTTTACCAGCAGCTTGATATAGTTGTCATATTCTTCTATGCTGCTGAAATAATCGGGGATGCCGGTACGGGGGAATTTATCGAAAACCTTGGTACGAAAGGATTTGAAGCCGGTATTACGGCCTTCCCAGAAAGGGGAGTTGGTACTCAGTGCAAAAATATGCGGCAGAAAATAACGAACGGAATTGGCGATATGTATTGCCATCTCCCGGTTCTCCATGCCTACATGCACATGCATTCCAAAGATCAGGTTGGACCGGGCTGCATCCTGCATTTCATTGACGATCTCAAAATAACGGGGATGGTCGGTGATCAGCTGTTTTTCCCATTTGCTGAAGGGATGGGTGCCAGAGGCACCTATGCTGAAGCCCAGGTCGCCGGCTATCTGGGTGATGGTGCGGCGTAACAGGGCCACATCTTCCCGCGCTTCCTGTACATTGGCACATATCTGTGTGCCCACTTCTACTACGGCCTGGTGAAACTCTGCTTTTACCTGGTCCCGTATTACCTTATGGGCCTGTTCCACAATTTTTTGCTCATGGGACCGGAGTTCCCGGGTACTAGGGTCCATCACCATATATTCTTCTTCTATACCCAGCGTAAAGGCCCTGAACATGATTAAAATTTTTCCCGAAATTACGAATTACACATTATGAAAAAAGTGTCATTTATTTTTCTTTTGATTTGATTTTTTTGAAGCGACACTTTTCCCGTTTATCTTTTTGCCAGCGGATTTTTCTTTCTCCGATGATGATTTCCTGGGAGCACCGGTGACTTTTTTTGTGGCTGTTGGCGCTGCAGCAGGCTTTTTCGGGGTACGGTGCCGGATGAACTGTCCCCAGGTAAGGTTGTCTTTCCCTGGTTTCTGAGCCATCGCCCGCTCAATGGCATAACGGGCGCTGGTTTCCACCACCCATTCAAAATGTTCTGCTCCGATGGAGTGTATGTCTGCATCAGGAGCGGGATTACAAAAGTCAATGGCGTAAGGCACTTCACCCCGCACTGCTATCTCTACAGTATTGAAGTCGTAGCCCAGATGCTGATTGAGTGCCAGCACCTGTTGGGTGATCTGTTCCATCAGTGCTGTGCTGCCTTTGAAGTCAGACAGGTAACGCTGATGCGGCTCGTTTTTTGGATTGTAAGGCATGATACGTACGTCTTTACCGCCGATGCAGTAGCAACGGTAGTATTGACTGTAATCAATTTCTTCCTGCAGCATCATGACCAGCTGGCCTGTTTCACTGTGTTTGCGGAAAAAATCGTCCTTGTCTTCCACCTGATACACATGTTTCCATCCGCCGCCATCATAGGGTTTCATGTATGCAGGGAAACCTATATAATTGAAGATGGTATTCCAGTCGAATGGATAGATGAGGTTGCGGAAAGACTTATCGGTAGTATTGTCCGGCAGAGAATAGGACGGCAGTAAAACGGTGCGGGGCACGTTGACGCCTATTTTCTCAGCCAGGGCATTGTTAAAGAATTTATCGTCGGCACTCCACCAGAATGGGTTGTTGATAACGGCGCAACCGGCAGTGGCGGCATTTTTCAGGAAGGCACGGTAAAAAGGAACGTCCTGGGAGATCCTGTCTACAATAACGGCATAACCACTATCGGCACCCTGTAATACTTTATCGATGGTCACAAACTCAGCAAAGATACCGGGAGGGTTGATCTGGTTTATTCTGTCTGCCAGTGCCTGTGGGAACGTGTTTTCCTGTCCGAATAAAATGCCAATTTTTTTCATGTCGCTTACTTGATGAGTGATAGATAGTGCGGCAGCATTTCCCGCCATACGGGCCAGTCATGCAGGGCGTGGGGCCTGATGTCCAGCCAGTGGGTGATGTTTTTGGCGGCTAGTATCCGGGAGAAATGTTCGTTGTGCGGGCGGGTGACATCTGTTTCGGCGGTGCCCAGTACGATGCCCATGCGCCACAGGTCTGCGTCCTGGTTGTCGGGCATAAAGTCGGCCGGGTTGTTGAAATATACCTGGTCGTCGTAATAGCCGTCCATACGGGGTTTGATATCGAAGATACCACTGAGACTGAAGAGGTATGATACGCTGGCGGGGTGCCGGAAGGCGAAGTTGGCGGCATGGTACCCACCAAAACTGCAGCCGGCAGCCACAATGCGCTGTTTGCCTGTTTCCGCTTCCATACGGGGCAGTATTTCCTCCATCAGCAGTTTATCATAACAGGTATGATTATACGCACGATAGGTGGGGGGAATGTTTTTATTGTACCAGCTGCTGGCATCGATACTGTCGGGGCAGTATACCTTTACCCGGCCTTCATCGATAAACCAGCGGATAGCGTCAATCAGGCCACGGTCCTTGCTTTCATAGTAGCGGCCCATGGAAGTAGGGAAGAGTAGTAACGGATATCCGCTGTCACCGAATACCAGCATCTCAAATTCCTTTCCCAGGTTGGGAGAATGCCATTTATAGTAGTTTTCTGTCACGGGAAAGTGTTTAGTTAAATTTAAAGAAGATTATTGGTTTATTGGTAAATTGTTGAAATGCAAATCGATCATCTGACGGTCCATGCGACTGCCTTACAGCGGGAAATATTGCTGGATGTGTATTACAAGGGACCATCCCCTCGTGTATTATTGCTGATGAATGACGGACAGGACCTGACTACCTGGCCGGCTGTTTTCCCGGAAGGCCTTTGTGCAGTGGGCATACACGCCGGCCCGATGCGGCGGCAGGAGTATGGAGTGGCTGGTATCCCGGATTACCAGGGGCTTGGTGGTATGGCGGCGGCCTATAGTGATTTTGTGGTGGAAGAACTGTTACCTTTCCTGCAAGAGCAGTATCCCGGGCTGTCGGAGGCCAGGCGGGCATTTGCCGGTTTTTCACTCGGAGGATTGTCGGCACTGGATATCGTATGGCAGCACCCGCAACTATTTTCGATGGCAGGCGTATTTTCCGGCGCACTCTGGTGGCGCGACAGGCCTTTGGGGGAGGATTACAGCGACGAGCATGACCGTATTATGCACCGCCGTATCCGGGAAAGTAACTACCGCCCTGGACTGCAATTCTTTTTTGAATGCGGCACCAGCGACGAAACCGCCGACCGAAACCACAATGGTATCATCGATAGCATCGACGATACCCGCGACCTGATACTGGAGTTGATGAAGAAAGGATACAAAGTACCGGAAGATATCCATTACCTGGAGATCCCGGGTGGGCGGCATGATATGGCCACCTGGCAGATGGCCCTGGATATTTTTCTGCGCCTGCCCTTTTTTACCGCTTCCGTTCAGGTGGATAAAAGATAACGATTTCCACCCTTCTGTTTTTTCTTCTCCCTTCTGCATACACATTATCAGACACCGGCATAGACTCGCCCATGCCAATGATCTGTGTAATATGTGCCCCCGGTTTCCTGGAGCGGATATAATCAGCCACGGTAGTAGCCCTGCGTAAAGACAGCTCCTGGTTGTATTCACTGGTGCCGGCATCATCGGTATGGCCGGTAACGGTGATGGTTACACTGTCTCCGGAGGGTATCCGGTTGACGAGGCTGTCCAGCGAAACATGCTGCCGGATATTGAGCTCACTGCTGTTGAAGCGGAAAAGCAGGTCGGGGATGAGCAGGGTGTCTGTTCGTATAACCGGCGGGGTTATTTCGGGTGCCGGCTGGCAGCTCACCATCATCACCAGTTCTGCGCTATCCCCGTCAGGGGAGTATCCATCCTTCCCGGTAATGATAAAATCATCAAAACTAAATCCTTCATTATATACAAAATATTTGGCCACCTCATTGGCTCTGTCGGTGGCGATGATTTCGTTATACTTTTTATTGGAAGAGAGATGGGCGTAGCCGGTCAGGAAAATTTTGTTGTGTACCTCGTCGCGGTCTACTTTCATAGTCTTGCGCAACTGGTCCTGGTAAGTGGAATTGATGTTCCGGGTCCGGGGAATAAAGAAGTCGTTTTTAAGCAGGAGCGTATCGCACCGGCCACTACGCTGGAAAACGGCCTGTGGTGGCAGGAAGTGCAGGATATCTCCGGGAACAGCATCAACATAAACAGAATGTCTTTTGTGAAAAGCATACAATGCTTTTCTGACAGTGTCTGCATCTGCACACATTTTCCCGTCCAGTGGCGTGATGGTGATACTGTCCAGATAAAGGTAATGTTCATCTTTTATGGGAGGAGAATGTTTGTTAAAGTTGCCGATGATGATACAGCTGGCGTCTTTGCCGGCGGTGAAGGTTTTTTCCAGGATGGTCCAGTTTTCACGGGCTCCAGCTACATCTGCCTGCCTCAGTTGCAGATCCGGCGGGATATCCAGGCAATTAGTGGAATTACGGTAGATGAGCGCGGTATCAAAACGTATATCCGTGAACGGGGGCTGGTCTTTATTGCTCATGGTAAAAAGCCGGATCTTATAGGAAGCTCCTTTTTTCAGCGGGCAGAGCAACTGTGTCTGGCAATAGGTGCGTAAGGCTGGATTGATGCGGCTTTGCATGGTGAGCATGATAAAACGCTGCCGGTTTTCATCTTTGTAAATCAGCTTGCTGATATGGGGAGCTACGGCCTGCCAGGCACTGGGAGAACAGGGAGCCTGATATTCCGTACAGATGTTTACATCCTGAAAACCGGGATTGGGAACGATGTTTTGTGCAGTAACACTGGCTGTGAGCAACAGCAGCAGGAGTAGGTGGATATAGGAAACAGGGCGCAAAGGTGACAGTTTCGCTATAAACGGGCAGGGGGAGGGGTTTATTGTAAAAGAAGCATGCTGACACTATATGATCAGCATGCTCAATAGTAGGCAAGCAGACCTATCAGTCCGCTTCATACAAAAAGTTTTATCAAGGTTGTTCAAAGTTGGGCAGGGCGGTATATCCAACACCGGGAATCAGACGCAGTGTCATACTTGAAATGTCAGAACCTCCATCAGCGTTAGGAATAGAGCGTTCTACCTCGAACTTACCAAGATAAACTGATGTGCTGTTAGGATTGACATTCGTCCATATGTAATAATTCGGATTATCGCTATAAACAGGGTTAGTGTAAAAAGGAATTGCTGCGTGAGGAATAACAGGTGTGGTGCAACCTGCGTCACTATAAAATGCCAATGTGATTTCGACAGTTGTTGTGTAGTTGTTCCATGAACCCCATTCAATTGTTCCTCTGTTTTTAAGCTCCAGTCTGGCGTAAACAGGGGCGGGGTTGTACATGAAATTGTATGTTTCTATATCTCCCTGAGATAACTCGGTATTACGTGGTATTACTGAACCATCCTTTTTGGTAATGGTTGGTAACAGTGGGAATGCTTGTCTGGTAAAATGCCAGGAGCTATATAACATCACAGATAGATAATCAAGTGCTCCTATTTTGAAGCCCCATCCATTGTCTGTTTCATTATATGTCAGGAACTGATAGTAAACGCTGGTATCGGGAATCATATTTTCCTTGTGAATAGTCACATATTGATCACGGTCGGGACGGGATTGTTCATGATAAAATCCGATAGCATGTCCGATTTCATGGACTGCGTTGGTTTGGTCGCAACCTGGTGCTATATTGATAATCTGTTTGCCTCCGATTCTTCCCAGGCTAGAGCTGCAGTTGCCATATATATTGGTGAATTCTACAAAATCGTTTTGAGTAGTCCTTGGAACGAATTTGAGATTAGTCCTTGTTTCCCACTCTGCTATTGCAGATGTTATCACACTCTGGTTGGGGAGAGAAGGATCGATAATATAATAAACAGTTTTGTTGGGCCATATTCTACTAGTAATGGAGGTACCAGTACGGAGGGTATTGATCTTTTCTCCTTTGGAGGCTTGTGATGCCGGAATTCGGATAATCCCATTTTTATCGGCTGTGGCCTGCCATTTTTCGATAGGTTGAGTTGGTGATTCAATCCTTTGTTTTAATTCATTTACCTGTTCTTCATTCAGGATGATGTCGCCATCCATGATATAGAGGTCCTTTTTTTTGACTATGGTGTAGTGCCTGCCGGTTTCTTTATTTCTGAATGTAATCAGTTCTCCGGGAATGTTGGGATAGATTTCATTGCTTTCACATTGACATTTGGTGGAAGTGACATTCGTCACTTGCTCTTTTTTGGTACAAGCTGAAAGCAGGATTACGGTTGCCATTATGAACTGCAGTTTATACCTGCGCAGCTGATAATACATTGATTTCATAGATTATGTATGTTTGGTTAAGGAAACAAAAAGAATGGGGCTATAGGTTTTATGCTACAATAATTTCGGATTAACTTAATGAGGTTTTCAAGCTTTCTAAAGATACTACTAATAGCTGAATATTCAATTTTTTTAACGTTAACGGCTAAACTATTTATAACACAAAAGGCTGTCTCAGGAGACAGCCTTTTGTGTTATAAAATGAATTTGTTGACTTATTTGAAGGTATATCTGATACCAACCTGGCTCTGCCAGCGGGCAGTTTGTAAACCGATGTCGTCGATTTGAGCAACGGTTTTGTTTTTAGTAGCAGGACCAGTATAGTTGAATTTAGGTGTAGTACCATTAGCTTCGAAACCAACTAAGTCGATCAGACCGTAGTTGTTGTAGCTCATACCAGTACGGGCGGTATAGAGTCTACCCCAGTCTTTATTGATCAGGTTACCCAGGTTGAAGATGTCGAAGGTCAGCTGCAGGGTATGTCTTACACCATTTTTTTGTTTGATGTAGAAATCCTGTGCCAGGTGCAGGTCGAAGATGTTGGAGAATGGAGCTCTTACGCCGTTTCTTTCAACATATTGTCCTCTGCGGGAAGACAGGTATTTATCGTTTTCAATGAAGCTGTTCAATCTGTTCCACTGGTCAGCAGCAGAAACGACGTTTCCTTTGTTATCAGTGTAAGATACCAGGTTGATTTCGCTGGCGTCTTTCGGAACGTACATGATACTCAGACCACCATCACCAGAACTGGGCAGGTCTTTGTTAATGTTGAGGTTATTGGCGTTATCCCTGTAACCATAAGAGAAGCGGTCACCGTTCTGGCCGGTGTAGAACAGGCTAACGGTAGTTGCCATAAAGCCGGCATATTCTTTCTTATAGGAAACAGAAGCAACGATTCTGGAACCGGCGTCATAGATAGAATATCCCATGTCGAGGTCATTTTTACCTCTTACGTTAGGCATACGCCATTGGGAAGAGTTCTGGGAAGACTGACCGTCGTTCAGGCCTTTTGCACGGCTAAAGGTGTAGGCTACGCTGGTGCTCAGACCGTTACGGAATGCTTTCTGTAACTGAGCGGTAAAGTTGTAAGTATAGCCTTTGTTGGTATTTTCAGCATAGTATACGTTAGGATACAGGCCGAGGGTATCAGCACCAAGTTTCCTATAGATTGGGCGGTTATCAGCACCGGCACCGGTGATGGTCTGATTACCGTTTTTAACGTAAGCCAGGTTGTAGTAGTTAACGTTGTTGAGGGTTTTGGTGAAGATACCTTCCAGTGTACCCACCATGCCCCAAGGCAGTTTTCTGTCAACGGCGAGGCTGGTTCTGAATACTTGCGGGAATTTGAAGTTTTTAGCAAACAGGTCGATCTGGCCGGAAGGAATAGCAGTAATAGATGGCTGTTGGTTGTATTCCGGGATAAATTTGATCGGCTGGTTGGTTGCAGATGCTGGTTTGGTAGGGTCGTATTTTACGTCCATTTCACCCAGTGTTACACCATTGTTGTTGTAGATACCACCTACCCAAACGAATGGAATGCGGCTGGTGAAGATACCGGCACCGCCACGGATCTGGGTTCTCTGGTCACCGGTAACATCCCAGTTAAAGGCGATACGGGGAGAGAGCAGGATTCTGCTATCTGGTTTTACACCGGTTTTAGCACCGTGGAGGTCCCATCCAGCAGCTTCCAGTTTAGGCAGAACGTTCTCATTGAAACCGGCATTTTCACGTGGTTTGTCCAGGAAAATCGGTAAGTCAGCACGCAGACCATAAGACAGTTTGAAGTTGTCGCTGATCTGATAGTCATCCTGTACGTATAAGCCGAGCTGCATAGCTTTTAATTTAGCGGCAGCTTTGGTATCGTCGCCGATGCCATTGTCAACAGCAGAGAAAGTACGCTGGAAACGGATAGGAGACTGATCAGTCAGAAAGTCATTCAGGTTGGCGTAAGTATAGGCGCCGTAGTTGTTCCTGATAAATACGTTGTTCAGGTTGTAATATTCGTTGTTGGTACCGATAGTAATGGTGTGTTTACCTTTATACAGTTCGAAGTTATCTGTCAGGGTAATAACGTCCTGTTGCAGGAGGTTAGCGGCGGAGAATGCTTCAGAGCCAAAACCGATCGCTTCCTTGTTGATGAAAACGTTCGGGAATGGGTTACCCATTACACTACGGTCGTCGCGTACCAGGTTCACACCAACGAGGAGAGAGTTGGATGCCTTGTTACCGAAGAGGCTTTTGAGCTCAGCAGTAGTTGCGTTGGTAGTAGAAGGGAAGTACACACCTCTGTTAGCGAAGAAAATATTACGCTGGTTTGATACCGCAGGGCTGGTACTTACACCTTTTGAATACTGGTGGCGGATAGTGAATTTATGAACATTGTTGATGTTCCAATCTAAACGAACGAAGAGCTTGGTACCATCCAGTTTGCGAATGTTGCTTTCGTAACCACCGGGATCGTAACCCATTTTCGTCAGTTTGGCGTTGAGCAGATCCAGCTGATCACGGCCGGCTGCGTTCGCTTTCATGTTGGCAGCGTAAGCGTCGTAGCCAAAGTTCTGTGGAGTTTCGTCATTCTGGAATTCAGCGTTAACGAAGTAGAACAGTTTGTTTTTGATGATTGGACCACCAATACGCAGACCATAAGTCTGAGAGGTGAAGTCCGGCAGTTTCGGACGGTCAGCAGTCGGATCGTTGGTAGGTCTTTTACCAGCGAGGTCCTGATTGCGGAAGAAGTAGTAGGCAGATCCTTCTACGCTGTTGGTACCACTACGGGTAACCGCGTTAATAGAACCACCTGCAAAACCTCCTTGCTTAACATCAAAAGGAGAAACGTTGATATTGATTTGATCAATGATATCCACACTGAAAGGAGAGATACCAATCTGACCACCGTTTGCGCCGTTATCAGAAAGACCAAATACATCGTTCTGTACAGCACCGTCTACGAAGATAGCATTGTAACGGCTGTTGGTACCAGCGATGGAGATACCATTGTTACCATTACCATCTTTCGTCAGTCTGGCCTGAGGGGTCAGCCTGGCAAAGTCTGTATAGTTACGGCCTACAGTAGGCAGGGCTTCAATCTGGGACCGGCTGATTACAGTTTGTGCGCCTTTACGGTTTGGATCAAAAGCATTATTGCGCTGGGCCACTACTTCCACTTGTTTGATTTCTCTGCTTTTGTCTGCCAGTTTAGCGTTTAACTTGAATGTCTGGCCCAGGGCGAGCATGAGGTTGTCCTGGGAAAACTCCGTAAAACCAATGAAGGTAACAGTCACTTTGTAGGGGCCTCCTACGTTCATGTTTGGCAAACGGTAAAAACCTTCCGCATCAGTAGTTGTACCGTATTTGGTACCTGAAGGAAGGTGAATTGCAACTACCGTTGCACCGGGCAAACCAACATTGTCTGTACCGGTTACCTTTCCGTTCATACCTGAAGTCGTAACCTGTGCATAGGTCAAGATCGTTGTGAGTAATAAGAATAAGGTAAAAAGTAATTTTCTAAATCCCATGATTAGAGAAGTTTGTTTCATGGCGCAAAGGTGCCAAAAAACTTTGGTTAAATTTTAACGCCATATTAACAATCGAATTAACAAATTGTTAAGAGTAAAGGATCTATAAACCTTGATAATTTTTTTAGAAATCTTATCAGACAAACCTCTGGTTGAGGTGTGTTTATTCAAGAAAAGGAGGAAAAATTATTAATCTTCAAATGGGGGATAATGCTAATGCATAACAGTGTGACTAGTTCAGACCTAAACTTTATGAAAGCCTGATTGTTACAAAGCTAAGTTATTGGCATATTTTTTTATTTGTTAAAATCTAACTGCATAATAATCAAACCTCCAGTTTATTGTCTGTATTTAGCCCAAAATACTTCCTTCTTCATTTACCGTGTATAAGTCGTAACTTTGCGCAATTCAACATTTGACCCGGAGGGATAATATATGTTAGATAAAATAGAAGCAGCAATAGAAGATATAAAAAACGGCAAACTGGTAATCGTAGTAGATGATGAAGACCGCGAAAATGAAGGCGACTTTATTACAGCAGCCCGCAACGTTACGCCGGAGATCATCAACTTTATGAGCACACACGGCCGTGGCCTTATATGTGCACCCCTTGCTGAAGAACGCTGTGAAGAGCTGGGCCTGGAACTGATGGTCCGTGATAATACCGCTCTTCACCAAACACCTTTCACCGTATCGGTAGACCTGCTCGGTCATGGCTGCACCACCGGTATCTCCGCCCACGACAGGGCCAAAACGGTACAGGCACTCATCGACCCGAACACCAAGTCGGAAGAACTGGGCAAACCCGGACATATCTTTCCGCTGAAAGCTAAAA
Organism: Chitinophaga sp. HK235; assembly: GCF_018255755.1. Lineage (NCBI taxonomy): Bacteria > Pseudomonadati > Bacteroidota > Chitinophagia > Chitinophagales > Chitinophagaceae > Chitinophaga > Chitinophaga sp. HK235. The sequence continues at coordinate 7,279,030 of NZ_CP073766.1, forward strand.
CCGGCGGCGTATTACGCCGTGCAGGCCATACAGAAGCCACTATCGACCTGGCCCGCCTCGCAGGCTTCGAACCAGCCGGCGTACTGGTGGAAATCATGAACGAAGACGGCTCCATGGCCCGCCTGCCCCAGCTGCGGGAAATTGCCAATAAATTCGACCTGAAACTTATATCCATACAGGACCTCATCGCCTACCTCCTCAGCACCGAAACACTCATCGAAGAAGGAGTAAGAGTTCAAATGCCTACCAAATACGGCAACTTCGAACTCATCGCCTTCAAACAGGTGAACTCCGGCGAAATCCATATGGCGCTCAAAAAAGGAGAATGGACCAAAGATGAACCCGTACTGGTACGTGTTCACTCCTCCTGCGTGACTGGCGACATCCTGCACTCCCTGCGCTGCGATTGTGGAGAACAACTGCACGCTGCCATGCAGATGGTAGAGAAAGAAGGAAAAGGCCTCATTCTTTATATGAACCAGGAAGGCCGTGGTATCGGTCTCATGAACAAACTGAAAGCCTATAAACTTCAGGAAGAAGGCCTCGATACCGTTGAAGCCAACATCGAACTCGGCTTTAAAATGGATGAACGTGATTACGGCGTAGGTGCACAAATCCTTCGTCATCTTAATATCACCCAACTTCGTCTCATCACCAACAACCCGCGTAAAAGAGCCGGCCTCAGCGGCTATGGCCTCGAAGTAGTGGAAAATGTGCCCATCGAAATACACCCGAACCCGCACAACGAAAACTACCTGCGCACCAAAAGAGACAAACTGGGGCACGAAATCCTTAGAACCCAGGACTAAAGTCCTGGGCTATTTTTGTTGCATTGGCTGCATTGGCCTTGGGAAACATTAGCCCTGGACTATAAATGTTTTAGCTGTATTGATTGCATTGCAGTTGAAAATAATGCTGCTAAAGGGCTGGTAAAAAAGGCCGTAGATTCTGCCTTTCTTCAAAAGAAAGTTAAAAATAACATTGTCTCAAGCTTCATCAATAGATTGAATGCCCTGAAATAAGCCAAAAACAATATTAGCCCAGGGCTTCAGCCCTGGGATTTTTATTTGATTTCAGTGGAGTCTTCTTTGGGTTTGGTAGCAGCTGCTTTACGGAGTGAGTCCAGCAGCGGCGTACGAGGGCGGCGATGACGTAAAAGCTCGCTGAACCGGTTGAACTCCCGCACGTAAGAGATACCTACACCGGATTTCGTACGGTTGTTGAGGTTATATACATCATAGTCCGATTTGCTGAAAGCGTTGATACGGAAACGGCCATCCGGTGTCAGCAGGTATTCTATCCGGAAGTCACCTGCGAAGCGGTTTGCATTGGCAGAAGTGGATGATTTACCCCAGTCATAGTCGCCGCCGGCATAAAGACGGAAACGGTTGTTGAACAGCGTACTGGTAATACCGGCACTCACCTGGTTACGGTCTACGGAAGCGTTATCAGTGGCGCCACCGGGCCCCCCCACATTGTAGGCGCGGTAGTTGACGTTCACACCAATACCACTGCCTTTCAGCAGGGCTCCGGTAATATTGTTGAGGATGGCGGAAGCCTGTGCGGAAAGAGCCTGTCCAACACTGTTTTTACCGGTGATGCCAACGTTAGCCGCCGCATTGGTAGTGGCATCATCGGGCAGGAACTGGTTAAACAGCAACAGGCCATATACCTGCAACAGCGCCTTGTTCTGGTCGTTGTTGATCTCCTTGAGTTTGGCGGCCACACCACTTTCATAGGAGAGGCTGCCTACTTCCGGCAGTTCGACGGTATAAGAGATGTCTGGCTTCATCAACGCGCCGCGGAGATTGATCAATACGTCCACCTTTTCAGTACGGGTGGCCAGCTTATCGTTGGAAACCACGGTGGCGGCCTGTCCCAGCAGGTTGTAAAGACTAACCTTCGGCAGGGAATATTTGGCGGTGATATTTACCTTGGCTTCCTGCGGATCACCATTCCAGGTGATGGAACTGTTCTTCTCTATGTCAAACTTCCAGCTGGTAAGCCTTTGGAAGGTGAAGTTATAAGACCCGTTGTTGATCTCATAGTTACCGAACATACTGAAATCTCCTTCGGTATTGGCAATGATCTGGAGGTTGCCGGTCCCGTTGGCGGAAATGATATCGCCGGTGGTGGCATCCAGGATCACATCTATCTGGGCATCCGGATTGGCCGCGATATCCAGTTTCACGGTGAGTTTAGTATTGTCTTTTTTCCTTTTGTTTTCCTTTATCTCCGTTCCGTAAGTCTTGAAAGTGATATAATCATATTTACCAATGTCTTTACTGTCGGACATCGGGAGATAAAAATGTGTGCCTTTTACTGGTCTGGCCAGGATATGCATCTGCATATCATTGATGGGGCCGGAGAAATATACTTTGCCATCAGCCAGCACATCCCCGTAAAAAAGGTCATTGTCAGCCGATGTGGTGCTGAGGAACAGGAAGTTCCTGCCGGTAACATCGAAGTCGAAGTTCAGCTTGTCAAAATGATCATGACTGATATAGCCGCTGGCGGTGCCTTTGGTGTTATACTTGTCGATAATGGTGAAGTTACCAAACTCAATCAGGTTATCATCTATATTGACGTTTAGCTTGGGTATCCGGTAGCGGGTACCCAGGTAATCAACTGTTACAGCCACCGTATCCAGTTTCAGATTTCCTTTTACTGATGGCAGATCGGTGGTGCCGGATATATTGACTTTACCGGTAACAGCGCCGGTCAGGTCTGAAACATAACCCGCCAGGTATTTGCTGACGAGGTTGATGGACATACTGTTCAGGTTGACGAAGGCATCGATTTCCTTGTTGCTTTTAGATAAACCTACTTTACCCTGGGCCAGGAAGTTTTTGCCTTCATTATCTGATTTCACCAGGAAAGTAGCGAGGCCGGTCCTGTGCAGGTAGGTGCCGTCTACATTCACCACACCGATGGAATCATTGTCAATACGCAGTTCCCGGGTACGCAGGGCTGCGCTGACGTCTAGGTCCTGTGTGGGATCGGTGATATGAATGGTGCCGTCGGTAATACCTTCTATACGGGTAGTGATCAGCTGTGACGGGATCACATCGGCCAGGTTCAGGTTTTTGAGCGTAACGATAAATCTGGATTCATCCGGATTAAATTCGTTGGTCTCTACGGTAATACTCTGGTCGTTGCGTGTAATACGGAGGTTCTTAACGGTAAGAAAGTCTTTACTCCAGTATATTTCGTTGCCGGGAGTCACATTCCATTGTCGTTCATTGACGGTGAAGGCGCTGTTGAGGAAACTGATTTTCACGCCCTGTTGTACCGTGACTACCCGGGCATAAAAGCCGTCGAGAGAGGAGGTGTCCTGCGCCTGCAGGTCTACTTTGATAAAGGAGGTATCATGTCCGGAGCTGGCCAGTATCAGCGGGTTTTGCAGCATCACATTGGTGCCGGACAATACCTTTCCAATGCTGGTGCTGATATTCACTTTGTTGAAATTACCATCACCTTTTACCTGAAGGTCCTGTATATGATAGTGCAGATAGGAGGCTTCAGGTACATTGATATTGAGGGCCAGATTCCCACCATTCATGGTATTGAGGGCACCTTGTACGGTGGAGTTATCGAAGCCGGAGAACTTGTTGGTAAAGCCTTTCAGAAGTTTATCCACCTCCCCGAACTGAAAAGAGAAGCTGAAGTCTTCCTGGATTGCCGGATTAAGGGGAGGCAGGAAGTAGCTGGGATAATATTTATAGAGCAACAACTGGAAGGCGTCGGGAAGCTCCATCAGTTTGTAGGAGCCTTTTACATATCCGCTTACCTCACTACCTTCGAGGCTGAGCACCTTCATATTATCCTGCATATGGGTGGCTATGGTAAGGGAGTCGAATTCCAGGCGTTTACCGTCTTTGAATACAGATACTTCGTGCATGCGGGCGGTGCCATCGAAGTTGTCGATGTTGCTGCCGGCGAAGTTCAGGTCCAGTTTGGCCTGCAGGGTGATGGTGTCTTCTGTGAGATGAAGTGCTTTCAGATCACCTTTACGGATATCGGAATGGAAATGGAATAAGGGCAATGCTTCATTAAAGTCGATGGTCCCGGCGAAGTCCATGTCCAGATTAGGATCGTTGGCGGTAAGTGAACCGTTGAAGAATTTGCGGCTCATCTCACCATTGGTTTTGATATTCCTATAGGTGTAGCCAAAGAGGCTGATGGCCTGTACATCTGCGTCTACGCTGGCTTTCAGTGTTTTGAAGTTAAAGCCGGCCCCGTTTACTTTGGCATTCAGGGAGATGGTAGACAGGTTATCGTTATTAATGAGGGAACCGATATTGAAATTGGTAGCGGTGAGGCTACCGGAATATACGGGCACATCGCGGCTGGTTTTGAAGTTCAGGTCGGAGCTGAGCTGGCCAAGATTGGTCTGGAACTGTCCATAGGCCACGAAGTCGTTGATAAAGCCGGTATAGCTGCCCTGGAAGCGGATGGAGCTCAAGCGGTCCATCCGGATGGTATTCACTTCTTTTACGATGGGCATGATCAGCATTACATCAGCGCCGGTGGTCACCAGTTCATCGGTATGAAAATCGATAAAGGTTTCGTAGATATCAGGAAGGCCGCGCATTTCCAGACTACCTTTGAGGCGTGTGGTGGCACCGGCTTCCAGCTCTATCTCAGAGGCTTTCAGATTGCTGACAGGGCCTCTTGCCTTTCCGGTAAGTGTAATTTCTTTTTTCCAGGAAGATAAGGGAGGCGCAAAAAAAGCGATATCGTCGGAAGACAGTTTACAGTTTTTAAAGCGGGCCTGCATATACACATCATCGATATAGTTATTCATATCGTTGATGTCTGAATACTGCATCGTATAGTAGTCGCCGATATGGCTACGGTTTGTTTGCAGGTCCAGCCGGGAGAACTCCATTTCCACGGGCGACATTTTGAAACGGCTGGTGAGTTTTTTGACTTCAAATCCGCAACGTTCTTTGGTGCTGAGGGTGAGGTCGCCGATAATACTGTCTTTTACCAGGCTGGTATTGGTGAGGGAGAGGTTGATCTCTCCGAAGCGGATATGGTTGGGTGCAAAATATCCTTCCTCTACTTTAGCGGTATCATCGGGGAGGTCTACGCCCAGCAGGCCGTTTTTGATATGGAGTTCTTTGATCAGCAGTTTCCAGTTGGCGTTATTCCAGCGCAGCTCGTGGGAGGTGGTGGTATCGGCTGGGGCTGCGGTATGTGGCCGTTTGTGCCGGAGCGGGGAGGAGGAATAGTTGCTCACAACAAAGGAGGGTTGGTCCAGCAGCAGCTCCTGTATATCGATATTATGTTTCTGAAGGTCGAGGTTTTTAGCATCGAGGAAGATGCGTTTGGCGTAGCCGCGCATATCTTCTCCCACCCAGGCATCAATCTGATTAAGACGAATATTTCGGAGATCAATTTTTTTAAGGTCGAGGGAAATGCCCTGGGAAGTTTTTTTGGGAGGAGGTGGAGTGGTAGGGCCGGAGAGCGCATCTACCAGGAACTGATAGTTCCAGACAGAGTCGTTGCGTGGCCGCAGCAGGTTGACCTGCGCATCTTCGAGTCCAATAAACTTGAGTACTGGTTTGTCCTGAAAAAAGAACCAGTCGGTGATGCGCACTTGTAATTTACCCGCGTACAGGAGAGTGTCTTTGTGCTGATCTTCGATGAGTGCTCCTTCCAGCTGCAGGCTGTTGAACAGCCGCAGCGTGACGCGGTTTATCTCGACACGTGTTTTGAGCTGATGGGACAACCGGTCGGTAACCTCATGTACAAGCATATTCTGTACAGCAGGGATATTCACCAGTACTCCCACCAAAACGATCAGGCCTAACAAACACAAAAATATAATAGTTAGTATTTTCCGAACTTTTTTCAGGCGGCAACGTTTATCCGGCAAAAATAATAACTATTTAGGGATTTCCTGATTTCTCGTTTTGCAGGAGATGAAATCCCTGTATATTAATTGACAGCTTCTACTTTATACCCCTGCTTGCGAAGCAATGATATCAACCCTTTGTTCCCCGCGAGATGGGCGGCGCCTACTGCTACAAAGAGGGAACCTTTTTTCATCAGCTGTTCTATCCGTGGCACCCAGGCCGCATTACGCTGAAAAAGCATCAGGTTCTGGTAGTCTTTCAGGTCCGGAGACTGTATCACCAGTTGGTAAAGTTTGTCGAGGTCCTGTTGTTTCCAGATGTTCGTTAGTTCATGTGCTTCTTTATCGTTTGCTTTGATATCTCTGAGAATATGCATGATCATGGCTGCTTCCGCGGTATCAGGGATACTGTCGAACAATGCCATCTGAGATTCCACTGTTTCGAGCGTAGCGATAGGCTTTTTCTGGTTTATGGCCATAGCCGCCAGTACCCGGTCCGGGGAGGCAATATCCTCGTCGTTGCAGGGAATTTGTTTGGCCAGCAGCAGGGTGGTGAGCATAAAAGGTTTGGCTTTGTCCAGGCTGGCCAGATTGAACTGCAGGGAATCCAGGAAATAGCGGTTCAGCGTTGCATAGTCAGTGGAGTCAAACAGTTGCCGAAGGGAATAATTAGCATCTGTATGCATGATCAATGCCCTCATGTTATCATGATCGTCGTTGTTCATCAGGTCTATCTCCATACACATGGACTGGGCATTCTGCAAAGCGGTGGTTACGGCGGGTGCAAATGACAGTTCGTTTTTACAGATCATGTGCACGGTGCCAAAAAGATAAGAGGGGGTAGTAAGTCCTTTGCCGGATACTTTCCAGAGTAATGATTTGCCTTGGGCATTACCGCTTATCTGGAATATAAATACCAGAAGCAGGGGGCTAATTGTTCGGATGATACGTAACATGTGGTAACCATTTTTATGTTAATAACCATATTCTTTCAGGAATTGGTAAAGGGTTATGATATCCTGCTGGGTATGCAGGGCGGATATGATTGCCCTGTTGACCGGTCTGCTATGAGGGAACGGGTAAGGGAAACTGGAAATGATAACATCTCTCTCGGCCAGATAGTTTAGTAAAGGTGGTTGGTCTTCTGGCTGAGGCAGTATGAACATAGGCAGCCCGTGTGGATTGTGGATGGTTGTATTAGCAGAGAGATGAAGGAAAAAAGCGATATTCTGTTCCAGGAGATGGCGTTGTTGTTGTATGAGCGGCGCTGTCTGCAGCCAGGTGTGGGCGCTGGCGGGCATCATGGAGGTACTGCCGGTAAAGAAACCGGTTCTTTTTAAAGCAGCGATGTCAGCGGCACTGCCGGCAATAACGCCACCTTCAATACTGTAGGCTTTGGCAAGAGAGGCAGTGATGAGATATTGGACATGGTCGGTGCCAGGGAGGAAATGAATGCTGCCCTGCCCTCTGGGGCCGAGGATGCCGATCCCATGGGAATCGTCTATCAGCACCAGCACTTTACGCTGCAGCTGCTGCAGCCAGTCGAACCGGTACCGTTCACCGGTGATCGGATTCAGTGCATCGGTCACGATCACATATTGATGGTCATGCTGACTGTTGACGGTAGCGATGGTATGTTGTTCCCATTCTTCGCGGTTCATAGGAGGCAGCTGCGGAGTGCCGTACCACAGGGCTGGATGAGCACCGGGTGCATAACATAGCTGTCCGCGGGTGGCTGCATAGTGTATGGCTGCCTGTGCGGCCATATAGCCGGAAGATAACACAACAGCGGCCTGTTGTTCCAGGTGAGTGCACAGGGCATGTTCCATTTCCTCGAAGAGCGAGAGGCGTACATTGCCAACTCTGGAGGAAGGGAAGAGTGTACCATAACGGCTGATACCTTCGGTGAGGGCTGTTTTGAAAACAGGGTGCTGATGTAATCCAAGGTAAGAGAAGCCCGAGAAGAACAGGCAACTGCGGTTGTCAACAGTGACGGTCCTTCCCGGTGTAGTATCGGTATGTATTAGCATAGGTAGTTATTCTTTTCGGGTGCATAGTATAAAGTGGTAATCACCTGACAGCACTTTCATATCAAAGTGGCTTTCGTCCAGTTTTTCCACGGTGACGAGGTTTTCCGCGGTACGGGAGCCATTGGAGGCGGTTACGGAAATAACCTTGCCGTTGCTGAGCAGGAAATACTTACCGGAATCCGGCTTGCCTGCGATGGTGGCCACAAAAACATTGTTGTCCAGGAACTGGTAATACACATCGCTATAGTAGCCATCTTTCAGGTCTTTGGCCTGGATGATCTGTGTATTGTTGTACGGGTCGCCTTTTGGTACTTTCACATCATACACCCGCCATTTCTTGTGTATCAGCAGTTCATTGGTCCTGCCGGTATTGCAGGCAAACAATATACTTGTCAGCACAATAACGGTAAGGATAGTACGTAGTTTCATATATTTACTTATTCCCGAATTTTTGCTTGTTGAATGCGTCTGACTGCCCTTTGGGGATAGACAGGCTTTGCCAGTTTTCTCCCAGGATCATTTTACCGAGGAATACCATTTGACCAACATGGTAGGCAACATGTGCCAGCTGCCTGTTTACAGCATCCAGCACTGTATGGGGCTCTGCCCGGATATATATTGTTTTGCCCAGGTCTTCTTCTTTTAACCCGTCAACCGCCTTCAGCAGGCAATCCCAGCCTTCTTTCCAGCGTTGGAGCACCGCTTCGGTGGATGCCTGGTCATCTTCAAATTCCTGGTCGCGGTCGCGGCCGGGTTTCTCTCCGTCGGTAGTCAGGAAGTCAGTCCAGCGTGAGAGCATATTGCCACGCAGGTGTTTTACGAGGAGGGCTACGCTGTTGGGCTCTCCCTGTGGTTGCCAATGTAGCTGTGTGTTATCCAGCCGTTCGATGGTTTTGGTTCCCATGTCATAATAAGTGCGGAACCGTTGTTGTATGCTGTCGAGATAGAGTGACATGTATTTAAATTTTTGATAGGGGACTTGATGATTAATATCCTGCTGCGCTGTCATCGCCGCGTTTATCGCCGGCGGCGTCGAGTCTGCGGGTGCCCGGATTTCTTTTAATGATTTCGCTCCGGCCTATAGGACTCCGTTTCACTACTTTATAACCCATGTTCTGAAGGGCGGTGATGGTACTGTCGGGAAAATCATTTTCCACCTTCACTTCATCGGGTAGCCATTGGTGGTGGAACTTGGGCATATTAACGGCATCAGCCGGAGAAAGGCCAAATTCCAGCGTATTCATGAGTGTCTGGAATACGGAGGTGATAATGGTGGAGCCGCCGGGTGTGCCGAGGGCATACAGCGCTTGTTTCTGCTGCAGTACGATGGTCGGGGTCATGCTGCTGAGCATGCGTTTGCCGGGAGCGATGGCATTGGCTTCTGTGCCTACCAGGCCGTACATATTGGGTACGCCGGGTTTTACACTGAAGTCGTCCATTTCATTGTTGAGGAGGAAGCCGGCTTTACCGACTACGGTCCTGCTGCCGTAATGCCCGTTGAGTGTGGTGGTGACAGCTACCGCATTACCTTCGGCATCGATGATGCTGAGGTGGGTGGTCTCTTCGCTTTCGGGGAATACGCCGGCCTGAGTGGTAGTGCTGTTACCGGCTTTCATGGGTATGAAGTCCTGCATCCGGGAGGCCAGGTATTTTTTATTGGTAAGTCTGGCCACCGGTACCTTTACGAAGTCGGGATCACCCAGGTACTGTGCCCGGTCGGCATAAGCTCTTCTTTCTACTTCTATCATCAGTTGTACTGCCTGAGGGGAGTGAAAGCCCCATTTGGCCACGGGATAGTTTTCTATCATGCCCATCATTTGCTGAAGGCAGACGCCACCGCTGGAGGGGAGGGGCATGGTAAGTATCGTATAGCCTTTATAGTTAAAAGATAGCGCCTGCCGCTCGCGGGCCTTATAGTTTTTAAGGTCGGCGAGGGTCATGATGCCATGGCCCCGCTGCATCTCGGCTACGATATTGGTGGCTGTTTCCCCTTCATAGAAGCCGGCGGCGCCATTTTTTCGTATAAGCATGAGCGTGTGGGCCAGGTCTTTCTGAATAAGGGTGTCACCTGCTTTCCAGGGCAGGTCTTTTACAAAGGCGGTAGGGGCGGTATTAAGCCGCTGAAAATCTGCTTTGCTGGCATTGAGGTTGACCGCTTCGCTGGCGCTGATGACGAAACCCTGGCCCGCCAGGCGGATGGCCGGGTCTATCAGTTTGGAAAACGGCAGTCTGGCATATTTCATGGCTGCAAAGAGGCCAGCTACGGTTCCGGGCACACCGGCGGCCAGGTGGCCATCGAGGCTCAGCTGAGTAATGGCATTGCCTGCACTGTCGAGATACATATCGCGGCTGGCTTTGGCAGGAGCTGTCTCCCGGTAGTCGAGCGCTATCTGTTTGCCGTTGGTCAGGTGGGCCACCATAAAACCGCCGCCACCCAGGTTGCCCGCACCGGGGTACACTACCGCCAATGCCAGCTGTGTGGCGATGGCCGCATCTACGGCATTACCGCCCTGCTGCAGTATCATTGCACCTACCTGGCTGGCCAGGGGATGGGCAGATACCACCGCACCATGCGGTACTGTAATATTCTTCTCTATCTGATAGTCATAAGGCCGGAGCTGGTTTACCGGTGACTGTGCACAGGCCGCCATGACACTGCCCACAGCCATGCCCAGCAGGATCATCAATCGCATGGTACTTGGTGTTTGCGTGTAAATTAAGAAAACAATCCCTATCTTACGTAGTAAACTATTAGTTGCTATGCGCCAACACTTACTTCTGGCATTGTTACTGCTTGGCTTTTTCTCTGTCAGCGCCCAGATACCTACCCCCGAACAGTTTCTTGGTTATCCGCTGGGGACACAGTTTACCCCGCATTACCGCGTACTGGATTATTTCAGGCAGGTAGCTGCAACCGCAAAAAATGTGAAGATAGAGCAGTACGGGACTACCTATGAAGGAAGACCACTGATCACCGCTACCGTCGCTTCCCTGGCCAATTTCAGCCGACTCGATGAAATACGTCAGCACAGCCTGGACATGTCTTACGCCAAAGGCAATGCTGGCAGCGACCAGCCCGTGATCGTGTGGCTGAGCTATAATGTACATGGTAATGAAGCCGTGTCTACAGAAGCAGCCATGAAAACACTCTATGAACTGGTTAATAACGGCAACGCACAAACGCAGCAGTGGCTCAAAAATACCGTCGTGATCATCGATCCTTGCCTGAACCCCGACGGACGTGAACGGTATGTTAACTTCTACAACACCGTACGCAGCCTGCAACCGGACGTTAACCGCTACTCCCGCGAACATAATGAACCCTGGCCGGGAGGAAGACCCAATCACTATTACTTCGATCTTAACCGTGACTGGGCCTGGCAAACACAACGTGAATCACAGCAACGGGTAGCAAAATACAATCAATGGATGCCACAGCTGCATGTCGATTTTCACGAACAGGAAATTGAAGCGCCTTATTACTTCGCGCCGGCAGCAGAACCTTTCCACGATGCCATCACTCCCTGGCAGCGGGAAGTACAGGTGATGATCGGAAAAAACAATGCAAAATATTTTGACCAGGAAGGCTGGTTGTATTTTACCAAAGAACGTTTCGACCTCTTTTATCCCAGCTATGGTGACACCTATCCCATGTATAATGGTGCCATCGGTATGACCTATGAACAAGGCGGCAGCGGCAGAGCCGGTGTGGCAGTAGTTAAACGGGATGGCGACACGCTTACCCTTACCGATCGTATCGCACATCATTTCACCACAGGAATGTCTACCATTGAAGTCGCCTCTCAACAGGCCGACCGGATTCTGAAAGAGTATGTGAAATATTTTGAAACCGCTAAAAAAGATCCGCAGGGTGGTTACAAGTCTTATGTGATCAAAGCTTCCGGCAATCCTGAAAAACTGAACCTGCTGGCAGATCTGTTACGTAAAAACAATATCGCCTTTGGTTTTGGCGCTAACATCACCTCCGGCACAGGGTTTAACTATTTCACCGGTAAAACCGAAGTTTTCCCCATCACAAAGGAAGACCTGGTGATCAATGCTTATCAGCCGCGCTCCAATATGTTGAGAGTACTTTTTGAACCTACCTCTCATCTGTCTGATTCCGTTACTTATGATATCACGGCATGGGCGTTGCCATACGCCTATGGTCTTACTTCCTATGCGGTGAAACAACCGCTTACACCTGCAGCAGACGCGCCTGTAACACCGCAAAACGCTCCGCTGGCAGCCCAACACCCTTATGCTTATCTGGCTCAGTGGAATAGTGTTCGTGATGTAAAATTCCTGGCTACTCTGCTTAAGCAAGGCCTGAAAGTACGTTTCGCAGAAACGCCCTTTATGTCCGGTGGCAAAACTTTCCCTGCCGGCACTCTCGTTATTACCCGTACCGGCAATAATAACGGTGGTCCGCTGTTCGACAGCTTTGTAACGACACAGGCAGACAAATACAAGATCACGCTCGATGCCGTAGCTACCGGCTTCGTAGACAAAGGCATGGATTTCGGCTCCGATAAAATCAGGTATATCAAACCTCCGAGGGTAATGCTGGTAACCGGCGACAATATTTCTTCCCTGGGAGCAGGAGAGATATGGCATTTCTTTGAACAACAATTGAACTATCCTATAACGGTAGTGAATGAACGAAATCTGAGTGCTGTCAGCTGGGACCAGGTGGATGTACTCATTCTCCCGGACGGCGAATACAAAATGTTTGCAGACAAACCTGCTGCCGAACGCCTGAAAGATTGGATCAGTAAAGGAGGAAAGCTGATCGCTATAGAAAGCGCTGTAGCGCAGATCGCGGAAGCTGAGTGGGGCATCAAACAAAAGAAAGAGAAGGGAGAAGAGGAAAAGGACAAAAACAAAATACCATCAGAATACACTTATGATGTGCTGAAACCATATGCTAACCGCGAAAGGGAAAGTGTGAAACAGTTTATTCCGGGTGCTATTTATAAAGTGCAACTGGATACTACCCATCCGCTGGCCTTTGGTTATACCAATACTTATTATACGTTGAAACAGGACAACTATTTGTATGAGTTCATGGACAACAACGGCTGGAATGTTGGCGTGTTAAAGAAAGACAACTATCTCAGTGGTTTTGTGGGAACAGATACCCGCAGCCGCCTGAAAGATGGTCTGCTCTTCGGTGTGAAGGAAATCGGTAACGGCTCTCTCGTTATCCTGGCTGATAATCTGCTGTTCCGCAGCTTCTGGGAAAACGGTAAGCTGATGTTTAGTAATGCGGTGTTTCTTGTCAACCAGTAACAACGACTGATTGATTTGATGGTACTACTGCTCATGATAAATTAAGAGATGAGAGTACTGGAGGTATTTTAAGTGGCGTAAAAATAAAACGGTCGCCAATTGCAATGATCCGTTGACCTCCAGGCCTCTGTATTTAACCCTCCATTGAAATTTTCCATTGAATCCGTGCTTTTGTTTGCAGTTTAAGTAATTAATTCAAATAGTCTTGTTTATTAAGTTTGAAAATATATAACGTATATTTGGCTGCATTTTTTGTTTAGACTTTTAAAAACCTATACTTACGATCCCTGATAGACAACTGTAGCCTGGTGTCAGTTATTGGATATATCCTATTTGAATAATTGTTTTCCCAGACGTTTGTTGAGATACCCGTGTTCGACTGTATTGCAATTTTTACATGAAGCTACCTGATAAGTTGATAATACCTGATACAAAAATTTGTATCAGCCTTTACTATTGGAAGACGATAAATAACTGCACGTTGAGAAGTGAACCTCTTTGAAAATTATAATTCTCAGGTTATTCGTTGAAGGTCCTGCGATCAAAAGAACTGAAAAAACAATACTTAATTAATATTATCTCAGATCCCTATGCTATTTAGAAGCAAATTAAGGAAAGTACTGGCCTTATTTTTCCTCTCCCTACTAGTATTTCAGATAGGATACCCTGTGGCAGCTTATGCGTTGACATCCGGTCCTACTGTACCGGAAGCTACCAGTTTTGAACCGGTGGATACATCTGATATGGTCAATCTCCAATCGGGTGATTTTAGCTATAACATGCCATTACTGGAAGTTCCGGGACCAGAAGGAGGTTATCCTTTATCATTATCTTACCATGCAGGTATACAAGCGGGCGAAGATGCCAGTTGGACGGGGTTAGGCTGGACGCTTAATCCAGGTGCCATCGCTCGTAACGTGAATGGATATGCGGATGATTGGTTTTCTGAAACTTCACTGAGAAGGGATTATTGGGCTGGTGGTCAGACATCTACCTATACCGTGGGGGTTAGTGTTGGTATTGCGAATACACCCGCTACTGTTGGTTTCTCTCTGGCATTTTCACAGGATACCTACCAGGGTTTTAGTGGTGCGGCATCAGTAAGTGTGGGCATGTCACAAGGCCCGGTAAGTGTTGGTATAAGTGCCGGTGTTGGTGCGGATGGAGAATTCTATGCTTCGCCCTCTGCAGGCGTTACTGCCGGAACCAGTGTATTGGGTATTTCCATGGGAACCGGAAGTAACGGTTTAGGTGCTAATATTGGTCCGATAAGCGGTTTTATCAGCAACGATAAAGCTGGCGATATTTCTACGGAAACAAAAGGATTTGGTATTGATATTCCTGTTTACGCTAATATAAACCTCCGTTTGGGATACAATTATACACGCTATTGGTCCGATGAATCAGTGAGCATTCCGGTCCACGGGAGCTTAAATATGCCAGGGTGGAATATGATCACGCAGGCACATGCATTTGATACTTATTCGCTTCTTAATTATGATCCCGTTTTTCCTGATAGTACCAATATCCTGGAGAATAGTGATCCGGATGTCTTGCAGGGAGGTACTTATCCGGACTTTGATAACTACCAGGTTACTGCACAGGGGTTGGGAGGAGTTATGCGTCCATATATGTTCCAGGGATATGTTGCGCGACAGAACCGTTCAACCAATTCCAATAATAAAACAATTATGTACGTATGCCCAGGACAGGGTGATGCTGGTCTTATGTTGGGAAATATTCCCCAGTTTAGATTCGACAATGATTTTTCCAATTCATACCGGCAGAAATTTCCGGATGTGGACATTGTAAACGTATGGGGTAATAAGTTACCTGCGCCCTTTGACCCTAATCCTACCTATGGACTCGGAGATGGTAATTATGGATATAATCCCACCACCACTGAGTTGGCTGGCTCACGTAGTATCAGAACAATAGATTGCGCTACATTATTTGGTACTTCAACGGATAAAAAAGGATTTATTTATCCCTCAGGATCCAAAGGATTAGAAAGTATTCCGGTAACTGGTAACCTTAGTAAGTCTATCGGCGGCTTTGCTATTACCAATACATCCGGTGTCACTTATCATTATACGCTTCCTGCCTATTCTTCCAACGAAAGTATTTATTCAGAAAGAATTGATGCCTCTAAGGGAGATGGTATGAGTAAGAGTTTCAACAGGCAGGTAAAGCCTGGCAAATATGCCTATACCTGGTACCTGACAGGAGTAACAGGCCCCGACTATGTAGACAGAAATAATAATAATGAACTGGATGAAGGTGACTGGGGATATTGGGTAAAGTTTGAATATGGGAAGTGGGCAGATGCCTACTACTGGAGGAACCCGGAAATAGGATTTACACCAGATATTGATAACAAGTTCCAGAATGCTTCAAAAGGCCAGAAGGAAATTTATTACCTGAACGCCGTTAAAACCAGGTCGCATACAGCTTTATTTGTAAAAAACATCAGAAGGGATGCGAGAGGAGCAGCCAGTTCCATTATGCCTACTTCCGGAGAAACAGAAAATTCAGGGGCATTTGATAACAGTTCCGGCTATACGATGAAACTCGATAGGATTTTATTGTTCGGCAATGCAGATCTGCCATCATATAGTATGAATACAGGTTCATTGGCTGCCGGACATTATTCCGAAAATGTGATGGATGTCAATGATGCAGCTAATGCCGGACTGGATAGTAAAGCTTTAAGAATAATCAACTTTAACTATGATTACAGCCTTTGTCCTAAAACACTCAATAGTTTTGATACCGATCCTTCCCAGAAAGACGGAAAGCTTACCCTGAAACAGGTAATACTGAAAGGCCGGGGAGGCAGTTGTATGCTTCCTGCTACGGACTTTACATATGAAACAGAAGATACTAACCCTGGTAAGATAACTTCGCTTACTCCTCCGGCCAGCGGTACTTTCAGCGATAAAATTACTGCTGTCAGTACTAGCGGTACGCCTTATAAACCTGGCGATATTTTGATGATAGGCGATCGTGTTTATTTTGGTGTTATCACTAAAGCGCTGGGTAATAATGTATATATTATCCGTTATTTCCCTGGTTATGTGCCTGTATTACAGCCGCTGGGACAGTTCGATTGCACCCTCACTAAAAATCCACCTTTCTTAAGAGGGGCAAGGGATATATGGGGCATGTATAAATCGGATTATGATGCAGACAAGGCCCGGTCCAACCCCAATCTGGGTGGTATGGTGAATACGGCTTCAGCACGGGGACAGGATGCATGGTCATTACGCGGTATTAACACACCCATGGGTGCTAAGATTAAAGTGGAATATGAACCGGACGTTTATAGTACGGCCGTGTTAAACCAAATGGGATCTTTCCTGATGAGCGACTTTTCTTATGACCCTAACGGTAAATTATTATGGTTTACAGTGGGTACAGGTGATGACGCCACTTTGCTGAGTGAAATATATGGTGTGGGCTCAAAAATAAAAGCTTTGCTACTGCAACCGGCAGACTATATCCGTGAGCCCGGATGGCCCCGTGAATCCAATTTTCCTATAATCACAGTTTCGGATGCCGCTAATTTACCGGACCAGACAGATTTTATAGTAAAGAATATTGATGATGCCAACAGAAAAATGGCAGTATCACTCCATTCACTGAATATCATGAATCGTTTCTTTGGTCCTGCTTCACCTGGCGGCTTTGTTGGCTGGTGGGTAAAAGGACCCGTCACAGGCAATCTGTTTTATTCGAACAATTTTAATCATTATGGCGGCGGCTTGCGTGTAAAGACTTTATCAGTGTCTTCTGCAGAAAGAACAAATGTCACCAGCTACAACTACAGCAGACCTGAGAACCCCGGGCTGAGCTCTGGTGTAACTTCATACGAACCTACTGTCTTTGACGTTGAAAATCTTTCCAGTTTCCCGGAATTGGACAGGGATAAAGGACATTTAATATACAAGAAATTGTTGTATAAGGACATCAACTACCTGTTGACCATTGCCAGGGAAGTACCCCCTCCTGCAGTCACCTATAAAAATGTCAAGGTAACCAATAAAGTGATTTCTGCTGATGGCACAGAAAGAGGTATTAGTGGTAGTACAGGTTATGAGTTTGAAGTCTTTAATCAGAATATGATTTCAAGGGATAAAGTTGGAAATGGTACAGTAACTGCCTATTATCATAACCAGCCTTCCGGTACTGTTAATATAGCCAATAATATTTCCATCAAGACATTAAAGGGCGCTGTGGGTAACCTGAGAAGAACGATCACTTATGATGACAAAGGCAACAAGCTGACTGAAACAAAATCAAAATACCTGCATGATTCTTATATAGGCAGTTCAACATTTCTCGATTCTTATTTCCTGGGCGGACTGCGCGCAGTCTCTTACCAGGGTGTGACCACAGAGCGTCAGGTAGAGGAAAAATACGTATACGATCCACCGTCCAATATCAATAAAGTAATGGTGACGATGGCCGCGAAAGAAAATTACCCCGTAGTAAAAGTAGGAGAATCGGTCTTCAATTATAAAACTGGTAAGATGACAACTTACACCAATGCAAAGTTTGATTTCTATAGCGGTGAGCCAACGCAGATAATGACAGAGGATTCGTATGGAAATACGTTCCTGACTGAATCAACACCTGCCTATCGGCTGTATCCGCAAATGGGACTTAAAACCAATGATCGGGCTAATAAAAACATGTTATCCCAGATTGGAGGTAGTGTCACCTATAAGTTAAAAGACTACCAGAAAACAGCTGTGATCAGTGCAATAGCACAGGTATGGAGTAACACCACGCCTGTTTTCAACCCTGATAACAGTGGTAATACGCTTGTACAGAACAATGCCACTAACGGAAACGTCTGGCGGTTACAAACCAAGTATGTATGGAGGCCGGAAGGCTCACTCACCGGAGGCATCATGCCATTGGACCAGTTTATCAATTTCAACTGGACTAATCCACAGGCTGCTGTTGCAGATTGGAAAAAGATGAATGAAACTACTTTGTTCAGTATTAATTCACATCCGTTGGAGTCTGTTAATTCCGAAGATCTGTACTCTGCCTCTAAGTATGGGTACAATGATAGTCGACTGGTAATAGCAGGAAACAATGCTGATTATACACAGGTTACATTTACCGGTGCGGAAGATGATCTTGTAGGTGGAGCCTTTTCTACTGGTGTGAGACCTGGAGCCGGAACTATTTTAAAGAATGCCGGATTCCCAAATGCTTCTGCACATACAGGGTATAACAGTCTGTCAACACCTGCTGGCGGAGAAGGATTCAACTATTCACTCGCCACAAAAGCTTCTCATGGAAGCAGAGCATATATTGCCAGTGTATGGGTGAAAAGCAGCGATGGGAATATCCCGAATGCTAATCTTTATTACCAGATAAACGGTAATGCACGTGTGACTGCTAACGTAATTGCAACACGTAAGGCAGGAGATTGGTACCAACTGAATATCCTGACACCATCAGTGACTGCAACAGGAGCTACCATTAAATTCGGATGTCTTAACAACAGCGGCGTAAATGTTTATTTTGATGACTTCCGCATACAGCCACAATCATCTGTTACATCTGCTTTTGTATATGATAAAACAACTGGGGAGCTTACTTATCTGCTGGATGCTAATAATTTATTCACCAGGTATGAGTACGATGGAGGCGGAAAATTAATCCGTACCTACAAGGAAAACTTCAGTAACGGAGTTATTAAAGTGATAGAGTACGAATATAATTATGGTAAAGGATGTGTAGCAACAGCTGTTAAATCATTACCTAAAATTGATTTTTACAGCAGCAACCTGGGGCTTATTTAGACCCCAGGTCAGTACATAATACGTTAATAACAATGCTTCGTGTTTTCATTAGTTTTAAATGAACCTATGAATAATAGAATAACGAAATGCCTTAAGGTGAATTATATTGTGCAGATCATTATACTGTTACTATTAAATATAGCAACAACTGCACAGGTAATTACCAGTACCGGGAAAATCATCCTGCCGGACGTCGGTAATACAAAAGTTATCAACAGCGGTGAGAATATAACCTACAGAAGCGCTACAGAAATTGAGCTTCAGCCGGAACTTACTATCGAAAACGGAGCCACGGTAATCTTTGAAATAGGAGATGTGGCTCCACCTGTGGATAAAAGTTATCTTAACTGGAGGTTGGCCAGAGTATTTGGTGCCAATGGTTCCATCACCTCTGAATCAAAGGCGTTCTACGATAACTTTGGTGCACCCACACAGGCCCTGACCAGAAATATTACGAACAGCCAGGTATTAGGCAGCCAGATCATTTATGATTATCTGGGAAGACCGGTTATTAAAACATTACAGGCTCCGATTGGCAGTACCTTGTTGGATTATAAAAAGGACTTTGTACAGGGAGCATCAGGGAACATATATAACCCGGCTAACTTCGATGACGCAAAGCTGAATAATCCGGACCCACTGGGAAATACAGTTCCTGGTACATTAGGCTGGTATTATAGTAATAATAATACGCAGGAACGGTTTGTTGCTGCCTCCGGCTACCCTTATACAAGAGTTGATTTTTATAATGACGGAACAGGAGAGGCCAAGAGAAATGCTGGTGTGGGCGAGGTTTTGATGATCAATAGCGGGCATGAATCCAGAGGTTACTCCAGCCCTGTTGCAAATGAGCTCGAACATTATCTGGGTATACGTAATAAATTTTTTACCACCGCTGAACTGGGTGAATTGCCTTCCGTAAAATTGGTAGCGCCTGCCCAATTATCCATAGTACAGAATCCCAATGGACAGGAGCAAATCAATATCTCAGACGGAGAGGGTAAAGTATTAATGAGCGCACGTCCGGGGAATGATCTGGTGGTAAAAAATACCTTTGAGTTTTCGACGTCCGGCATTTATTACTTCAAACTGTTTCAGCCAACTGCGGTTAGCTACAACGCCGATTATGTGATGACTTTGTTTGACATGAGCGGTAATGAACAAGCCATCGCATTCCCTAATGGTGGGATATTGCCAGCAGGGTACTATAAGGCAGTCAGTGGTAATAAAACAGGGGCGGGAACTTTGCCACCATCAGTTTCCTATAATATCGGTTTTACGGATATCAGTTATATCTATTATAACCAGCTGGGACAAACAGTTGCTACCATTGCCCCCGAAGGGGTAAAGAAACTGGTTGGCGCAGGTATTAATAATTATGCACAGCGTTCTCAGATTCCTTTCATGACCCAGTATGAATACAATATGAAGGGGCAGATGGTGAGTAGTACCAATTTTGAATCAGGAACGAAGGAGATCGTATATACATCCAAAGGGAAAATGCGTTTCTCCCAGAATTCACTGCAACGTAATGAAGGTAAATACAACTATTTCAATTATGATGCGCTGGGAAGAATCGTTGAATATGGAGAGTTCACTCCGGCAGCAAATGGTATTGCCTTTAGTAAAACAGGTATGCCTAACGTGGAAGACAGGACTGCAGCTGGTAACCTTGGAAATGGCACACGGAGCCAATGGGTGAAAACAACTTTTGATATGCCTGTGGCTACAGGAATAGCTGGCTATACACAAGATGATATTTACCTGAATAGAAATATTTCCTTTACTGAAAATGAAAGTGGTGCCAAAACCTGGTTCAATTATGATGAACAGGGCCTGGTAATCTGGGAAGTCCTGGAAATTCCCGGACTAGGAAAAAAGACAGTTGATTTCGTCTATAATGGCAACGGAAAAGTAAAGGAAAAAATCTACCAGAAAAATATAGCAGGGGAGACCTTTGTACACTTTTTTGAATTAGATCCGGACCAACGCCTGAGTGCTGTATACACGAATACTACCTATGATGCCGCTACTAAGAAGTTGCAGGCTAAATACCAGTATTATCCGCATGGCCCGCTGAAGAGGATCGAAATAGGTGGCAATGTTCAGGGAATTGACCTGACTTATACTATTGAAGGTGCGCTGAAAACAATCAATAACAGTAATAAAGACGGAGATCCCGGACAGGATGGCATTTCAGGGACTAATGCAGCATTTGCAAAAGATGCTTTTGGGATGAACCTGGAATACTACTCAGGTGATTATACCAGAAGTAATACAAATATTTCCGGTATTCAGGTGGATGGTACGCTGGCCCCTGACCGGTTTAACGGAGAGGCAAAAGCCATGAGTTGGTATAGCCGTAAACCGTCATCTATACTGGCAACACAGGGTGTCGCAATGGAAAACCCTGTTATGTATGCATATAAATACAACAACAGGAGTCAACTTGAAAATGCAGTGTGGGGCACACCCTCTTTTAATGGCACTCCGACGTTTACAGCGTCTTCCCTGTTTAATGAAAAGATCCTAAGCTATGATGCCAATGGTAATATCAATGGCTTACAGCGTACCAATGCAACCGGTATACTGGAGGATAACTTTACCTATAATTATATTAGCAATACAAACAGACTGCAGAATGTTGTAAATGGTGCGTCTGTCTATGATAGCTATACCTATGATGCCATTGGGCGTGTATCCAGTGAAAGCATTGCAGGTGGACCTGCACGTTATTACAAATATAATGTTGGCGGAAAAGTACTGGGTATATATACAGATGCAGGATTCCAGCAACCGAGGGTTACTTTTACCTACAACGAACGCGGACAACGTATTATTAAGAAAGATTGGGTCAACAATACCAGTACTTATTATGTCGTTGACATGAATGGTAAGCCACTGGCTACCTATATGCAAACTGGCGCAGCTACGCCTGTAGAAGAAGAATTACCGGTATATGGTGATACCAGAATCGGTTTGCTGCGCAAAAGTAGTGGTATCTATGAGTATGAACTTCAGGACCATCTGGGCAATGTACGCGCGGTTATTGACGGTAACAGAAATATTAAGAGCTATTCAGACTACTATCCGTTTGGCATGATTGCCCGTGATGGTGGAAGCAAAGATTACCGGTATGGCTATCAGGGTCAGAACAGTGAATTTGACCCGGAAACAAAGCTGAATGCCTTTGATTTAAGACTCTATGATGCAAGGATAGGTCGCTGGTTAACGATAGATCCTGAATCCCAATACTATTCTCCTTATCTTGCGATGGGAAATAATCCTGTTTGCAGGACGGATAACACAGGGGGAGCAGACAATGGCCCGGGTGATCAGTGGGTGAATCCGTGGAAAGGAAACTGGCTGAAACCAGTGGACGTTACCGCAAAAAGAGGTGATACGTATAAGGGCTTCCCTCGTACCTATTATGATAATGCACACAAAGACTACTACCGTGGTAGCTGGAGAGCATTCCAGGATGCTGTTCGTTCCCAGAAAAAATCCTTTGATTTTATCCAGGGCCCGTTTGCAACGCTGGTAACAACTGCGCCAGGGTTTATAGGTGGTGGACAGGCAGCCATTGGACAACGGATACTTATTCAAAGAGCGGAAGCCAGTACAACAACTGCACTGATTACGACTACGGCATCAGAAACAGCTGCAGCTACATTAACCGCATCTGAAGCAGCGGCAGTTACGGCAGAAGCCCCTATTATCACGGGAGCCGCAAAATACGTGTTCCCAAGTGGGGATGAATTACTGAATTTGGGAATAGCCCAGGGAAAGGAAATACTAGGCGGTTACGTGTTGTTAGGAGTGTCACGGGCGGTAGTGAATGAAACATATTACGTTGCTGTGCTCTCTCTGGGAAAAGTGGAAGGTGCTGTGTTAACAAGTACTGCTGTGGAAACTCTTCTTCCTGCTTTTGAACGAGAAGGGATCGCTTTAGGTGCAAAGAGAATAATTATTTATGGCGCTGCTGTACACAACGAGGCTATAGCTAGTCCGAGAGCCTGGAGGCTATTAACAGACTATTGGTTTATTGGAAGGATGGAGGAAGGCATTTTAGTAACAAAATCATTATAAATATGCTAAAGAGAAGTGTGTTGAAATCAGTTTTTAAACGGCATGGAGCAGAAGGTCCATTTACCCGACTGGTGAATGATCAGAAGGATGTGGTTGATGTATTGGCGTCATTTAATATATCACTTGAAGAAAATGAAGAAGCAATAATCTGGTATCAGGAGGAAGCGCGCTTTCTGCTGGTGACAGATAAACAATTGATTTTTCAAAACAGCTTTAACAACCATGAACGCATGGTGCTGGACCTGACGCAAATCAGAGAGGTAAACTATGTCATCGCAGAGCAGCCAAGGGTCAAACCCAGCATGTTTACGGTGTTGGAAATAATTGATTTCGATGGTAAAAGGGATCTGCTGGAAATGGAGCCTGCTCCTGTTTTTACTGGCATTTTCCAATTGTTATGGGCGGTGATCAGGACGAATATCGCTAGCAAGTCATAGCATAAAAAGACCTGCTTTATAGAAATGCCCCCAAAGGTTATACACTTTGGGGGCATTTTTTACGAGTTTTGGAGAGTTGGCAGAGAGATGGCTTTTTGAAATAAGTTATGTATAAATCATATTACCGGTTTCTTTTGATATTACATCCCAGGCTATTGGAAGTACTGACAGTAACCGATTTGCCGGCAACGGTTTCTGAAATGGCGTTGTGCAGTAATTGTACTTTGACCGTTTCTGCATTGCCTGGACTATCGTCGATAGCTCCTTTATAAACGAGGCGGTTTTTTTTATCAAACAGATAACATTCGGGTGTATGGTTGGCGTCGAAGGCATCGGCCAGTTCGGCGTTTTTATCCAGGATATAAAAGCATTGAAAGGATTGTGCGGAGGCATAGGTTTTCATGGAAATGAGAGACTCTTCCTCTGCACGGTTAGCTTCGTTGGAGTTGACCATTACCACGCCGATATTGTTGTTATGGGCGAAGGAACAGATGTTGCGCAGACGATCCTGATTGCGCAACATATAGGGACAGCGGTTGGCCCCAAAGATCACCAGGAGTCCATTGGCTCCTTTAGCACTGTTCAGGGAAATCTCTTTTCCGGAAATATCCATCCATTTATTTTCAGGTTTAGGTAAAGGGGCACCTGGTTCAAGCTGGCCTTCACTTATCGGATGGAAGGAGGCAAGCAGGAATGTGCAGGTCAGGTAGAGAGCGGACTTCATCATAGTTTATGGATTTCGTGTCCAGAATAAATATAAAAAATGCGACAGTAATTTACTGGCGGGGCGCACAGTAAATCAACAGAAAGATATAATAAAAAAGTATAAAATAAAAAAAACCTTAGTTCAGGAAAGGTTGTTAGTTAACCAGCTGTTTATCAGCTTTTTGTTCATGTCTGGCATCACTCAGGGCATGAATGCTGGCATTTAGTTCGAAGCCGACGAGGAGGATAAAGGAGTTAAAGAAGATCCAGAGCATGAGGATAAGGATCGTACCGATAGAGCCATAGATTTTGTTGTAGTTGCCGAAGTTGTTCACAAACCAGGAAAAGCCGATGGTGACCAGTATCATACAGGTAGTGGCCACGGTAGCGCCGGCGGTAATGAACTTCCACTTTTTGGTGGTGGCAGCGCCGATCCGGTATAATACGGCGTTGATGGAGTAAAACAGCATGATGATCAGTACCCAGCGGGCAATATCGATCAGGCGGAGCAGGGATGTATTCTGAACGCCTATCAGGTTGAAAAGCCAGCGCATGGTGGCACCTTGAGCGATGATCAGCGCTACTGTCACGAGCAGGAGCACTACCAGGATGAGGGTGAGCTGGAGGGCGATAAGGCGGTTCTGCCACCATTTCCGTTTGCGGAAGCCGGCGTTCTGGATTTTTGAAAAAGAACGTAGGATGCCCATCACACCATTGGATGAATAAAAGAAGCCCATGAGGAAAGCCACAGACAGCAGACCATTGCGATGCGTATAGAGAAAGTCGTGGATCATCTCCCGGACGATCATGTAGGTGTTGTAGTTGGGCGTCAGGTCCTGGGCCAGGTCATAGAGGGTAGGTTCTATGTTTTTTACCGGCACATAAGGCACCAGGGTAAACAGGAAGATAAAAAAAGGAGGGATGGCCAGCAGGAAGTTGAAGGAGATGGCTCTGGCCCTGTCTCCCAGTCCTCTGGCCTTGGTCTCCTGCCCGAAGTATTTGAGCACATCATACAGAGGCAGCCCTTCAAACCCTGGGAGGACGAGGGTTTTACTCCTGTTTACCAACCAGCGGTAGGGGCGTGAACGAAAGATGATGTTTTCGGGTTTGAAGGCCAATATTTCGATTTTTTGATTTTTGATTTTTTGATTTCGAAATTTTGGGAAGATGTTCACTAAACCCCAAAATCAAAAGATCAAAAATCAAAAATGATATTCCATGCTTTTAGAAGCCTCTTTTATTCAGCTCAGCCTGATATTTTCTTGCATTTACCAGGTGTTCCGCATAGGTAGCTGCAAAAGCATGGTAGCCCGAGAAGTCGGATCTGGCGCAAAAGTACAAATAATCTGTTTCCGGTGTATTTAATACTGCGTCCATTGTTTTTTTCATGGGTGTGCAGATGGGGCCGGGTGGCAGACCGTTATAACGGTAAGTGTTATACGGAGAATCGTACTGGGTATGTCCTTCGCGTATTCTTTTCAAGCCGAAGTCCTGGAGGGCGAATTTCACCGTTGGATCTGCCTGCAGGCGCATGCCTTTGCGGAAGCGGTTGAGGTATACGCTGGCAATCAGTGATTTTTCATCGGCTTTATTGGATTCTTCATCTACAATAGAGGCGAGTACGGTTACCTGTACAGGTGTCAGGCCAAGGGCGCTGGCTTTGTTTTTACGGGCTTCTGTCCAGAACTCTTCTCTTTCCTTTTCCAGTTTTTTGAAGACGGTTTCCGCATTGGTGTTCCAGTAAAACTCGTACGTGTTGGGCACAACGGCGCACATAGCACTATTAGTGTCGAGATTGAACTGGCGGAGATATACCTGGTCATTGAGCAGGGCGCGGAGCGCATTGGAATCGGCTTCCAGGTTGGTACTGACTTTTTTGATCAGATCATCCTTGGTGCGGAGTTTATTGATGACGAGTGTTATGGGGGATTGTTTACCGGAGCGGAGCATTTTCGCGATGGTAAAGTTGCTCATGCCATGGCTGATTTTATAGCGGCCTGCTTTTACGCGGGAAGGGTATCCCAGTTCTTTTGCAACCCAGTCGAAGCTGCTGCGGTTGCGTACAATTCCCTGATCTTCCAGTCCGTCGAGCACATCGCGGTAGGTGCTGCCGGTGCGTACGTAGAAATATTTGGAATCGCCGAAGGCTTTGGTATTAGGACCGAACACGCGGTAGGATATGTATACAAGGAAGCCGGCGAGCAGACAGCCAGCTATTAACAGGCTGCGTTTAAGCCATACGTTGGTAGGTTTTCGTTTTTTCGCCATTCGTGACCTGTAATTATTAAAAAAACCTCGCTTTTAACGGCGAGGTTTAATGAAATATTATTCAGCATTAAGATTATTTAGTAGGTGCCGGTGCTGGAGCCGGTGCCGGAGTGTTGTTGGACGGCGTAGTTGGCAGCGGAGCGGTTTGGGCCGGAGCGATAGGCTGGCCACCACCTGCTCTTTCAACAGCAGTAGGAGCACTGTTAGATACTTTGGAAGTTTTCCCGATAAAGAAAGGAGCTGTCAGACACAGCACCGCAATGATTGTAGCGAGAATCCAGGTACCTTTTTCCAAAACGTCAGTAGTCTGACGCACCCCGATCACCTGATTGCCAATACCGCCAAAAGAACCGGACAGACCGCCTCCTTTAGGGTTCTGGATCAGCACGAAAAAGCCCAGCAGCACACAGGCTAATATGATCAGGATACCAAAAATGATTAACATAAATATTACTGTTTACTTTTATCTATTAGAGATTTTAGTTCTTGTATCTTCTGCGCAAAATAAGCGTTTTTGTCGGGATTAAGCAAACTTAATTTTTGATAAATCCTGATGGCTTGCTGATATTGATGTTGGCGTACCCAGATTTCAGCCAGCGTTTCCGACACAATATCATTGTTGAAAGTGATGGAGTTCATCGCCATTTTCTCCACTGTTTCAGAAACTTCCGGTTCTTCGGTTTCCTCATAGAGGCGGTGCAGCTGCTGGTTGAACCAGTCTTTACTGGACCTGCCGGTGAAGTTGTCTTTTATCTGCCGCAGCCAGGAAGTGAAGCTTTTCATTTCCGCTTCGCCCTGTTCACTGAGTTCATCTGCCAGTTCCGGATCCTTCAACCGTTTATAGGCGAAGTAATCATCCGTATATAAAGGTTGGAATGTAAGAGTTGTTTCTTCTGCCGGTATCTCCAAAGGGAAGATTTTAATCGGCAGTTGACCTTCCGTAGTATCCGTATGATTGTCTGTATGGTCCGGAACGGCCGTTGTGTGATGGGCTGTTTCCGGTACTGCCAGCATGTCAGCAGTTGCCGTGGTGTCCCGTTGCAATATCGCTTCCGCTTCGGCCAGCACCTTGTCTGTATCATCATCTGCAGCAGCTGTTTCGTTGGGGAAGGTGGTCTCCGGCGCTGATCCTGCAGCAGTATTGGAACTCTCCGGCAAAGTGTCGTCCGGGATAACGGGTGCTATCCTTTCTTCCACTTCTCCCAGTTCCGGCAACGGTGCCGTGGTAATAGGTTCCTCGGGCTGGGGGAATGGTACGGTTTCGTCCGGAATAACCGGAATGGCCGCTTCTTCCTCTTCCTGGCCCTCTGGTAAAGTGTCGTCCGGGATAACAGGGGCTATCCTTTCTTCCACTTCTTCCAGTTCCGGTAATGGAGCTGTGGTAATGGGTTCTTCGGGCTGGGAGACAGGAACAACCGGTTCTTCCGCTTCCTCTTCTTGTGGCTCCGGTGGAGCTGTATCAACAATTGCTTCCGGTAAGCTGTCTTCCGGAATAACGGGTACTATCCGTTCTTCTACCTGTTCCAGTATGGGTTCGTGCGTTACGATATGATAAAAATGATGAGGCTGACCGCTGTACAACATGGCCTTTTTGACAGCTGTTTCATGGAGGTTACTGTGCTGGTGGTACACCTTTCTGGCGAGCAACAGCCTGGCTGCAGCGAAATAAGGGTATTCCGCCACCAGTTTTTCCATGGCTGCAACATCTACCTGTTTCAGACCAGGCTGCAAATAGATATGCGCGATGATGGAGTTTGCGATCATGATCCTCTAATGTAATAAAATTTGATTATTTAGAGATTTGATTATTTGAATATTTGACGATAAATTATGTTAATCCATTTCCATCGTCAAATATTCAGATAACACTCAAATCATCTTACCAGTTTGCAAATGCCCTGTTGAAGATATCGTCCACAATACCGGGGATAATGTTATTGTCCAGCAGATTGTTCTCTACAGAGGTAGGGAGCTGAGTGGCAGGGAAGTCGGCTGAACGGGTAAAGGACTGGGTAAATCCTTTTTTATCACCAATACGTTTGATAAACGTGATATTAATGGTTACGTTCAAACGGGAAGTGGCGGCCTTGTCAACATTGGTAACGGCGGCATTGGAAAAGGAATAGCCGGTGATAGCGCCTCTGAATTCGTAATCTGCACGGGGCTCGTTGTCGCCTACCTGTGTCAGCCTGGTCTGGGAGGTAACCTTATCACGCAGTTTCTGTGTGACTTTCTGGCTGAGCGTAGGGTTGGTGATAGGTGCCCTGTTTTCTATAAAGCGTACATTCACGGTACTGGCGCCCTGATCTATACTGGCGCCGGTGGTGGAATAATGTACACTGCAACCACCCAGTAGGGCGATGATGGCCAGGGTGATGAATGTTCTGATGCTAGTGGTCATGCTGCTGTTAATTCGTTTATTCGGCAATGTTATATTCTTTTAGTTTGCGGTAGAGCGTTCTTTCAGAAATACCCAGGTCGAGGGCGGCATCTTTACGTTTGCCTTTGTGTTTCTTCAGTGCTTTTACGATCAGTTCTTTTTCCTTGTCGGCAATAGAAAGGGTTTCTTCCACTTCCTCATGATGATCGATTTTGTTATCCGGCAGAATAATGGGTTGCGGGTTGTTGATACCAGGTGCCGGCATGGTCATTTCACTGCTGGCAGGGTAGCTGTGCAGCACATGATTTTCCGGATGATGGTATTCCTGCGAATGCGCCATATTTGGATTCTGGAGAATGTCGAAGAACATTTTTTTGACCTCCGTTACATCTTTTTTCATGTCGAAGAAAAGTTTGTAGAGGAGATCTCTTTCGCTGGCGAAATCGTTGGCAGCGCCAGGTGTTTGCTGCGGTGCGGCGAGCATCGGCAGGCGGTTCACTTCCGGTATTTCGGGAAGAAACCGTTTCAGATCGTTGGAAGTAACCAGCTTGTCGGATGACAGCACAGAGATCTGTTCCGCAATATTTTTCAGTTCACGCACATTACCACGCCAGGGATAGTTGACCAGCACCTGACGGGCTTCTTCATCCAGCTGTATCGACGGTGTTTTATATTTCTCTGAAAAGTCTACAGAGAATTTACGGAACAGCAGCGGGATGTCTTCTTTCCTGTCGCGCAGCGCCGGGACCCTGATAGGAACGGTATTGAGACGGTAGTACAGGTCTTCCCTGAACTTACCGTGCTGGGTACGTTCCAGCAGATCGCGGTTGGTAGCAGCGATTACGCGCACGTCTGTTTTCTGTACTTTGGAAGAGCCTACGCGGATATATTCGCCGGTTTCCAGTACGCGCAGCAGGCGTGCTTGTGTGCCTAGCGGCATTTCCCCGATCTCATCGAGGAAGATGGTGCCGCCGTTGACGGTTTCGAAATAACCTTTACGGCTGTCTACTGCGCCGGTGAAGGAGCCTTTTTCGTGTCCGAACAGTTCGGAGTCGATGGTACCTTCGGGAATAGCGCCGCAGTTGACCGCAATAAAGGGATTATGTTTACGTGCACTCAGTGCATGAATGATCTGCGAAAAAACTTCTTTACCTACGCCACTTTCCCCGTTAATGAGTACGGTGAGGTCTGTATTGGCCACCTGAGCGGCCACCTGCAGCGCGTAGTTCAATGCGGGACTGTTTCCGATAATGCCAAACCTGTTTTTGATAGCCTGTATGTCCATAAGTGGTTACCCGATTGTTTAATGGTCCAAAAATAAGCAGGCAGCAGCGGGTGGCTACTGTACTGCCTTTCCTATAAGTGTTCCGGATGTACAGCTGTCTACCTTCACCATTACATATTCGCCCTTTTTGAAGTTCTCACGTGGGAACACCACCACCTTGTTCTGGTCATTACGGCCAAAGAGGTGTTCATCAGAGCGTTTGGAGGTGCCTTCTACCAGCACTTTGAAGGTTTTGCCGACATCGTTTTTCATATTGATTTCTGCCTGCTGGCGGTGTAATTCTACTACTTCCGCGAGCCTTCTTTTTTTGACATCTTCCGGGATATCGTCCTGGTAGCGGCGTGCGGCCAGGGTACCGGGGCGTTCGGAGTAGAAGTACATGTATGCCAGATCGTAAAAGGCAAACCGCATAATGTCAAGGGTTTGCTGGTGGTCTTCTTCCGTTTCGGTGCAGAATCCGGTGATGACGTCGGTGGAGAGGCCGCAGTCGGGGAGTATTTCACGGATACGTTCCACCTTTTTCATATACCATTCGCGGGTATAGGTGCGGTTCATCAGCTGCAGTACACGGTTGCTGCCGCTTTGTACAGGCAGGTGTATATAGTTGCAGATGTTCTCATACTTCGCCATGATGAAGAGCACTTCATCCGTGATGTCTTTCGGATGGGAGGTGCTGAAACGCACCCGCAGCAGCGGGTTGATGAGGGCTACTCTTTCAAGCAGCTGGGCAAATGTAACGGTTTCGCTGTCATCAGCGCTGGTCCAGTAGTAGGAGTCTACGTTCTGGCCAAGGAGCGTTACTTCCCGGTAACCGTTGTCAAACAGCTCAGCAGCTTCTCTCACGATGGAATGCGCGTCGCGGCTGCGTTCGCGGCCACGGGTGAAAGGCACCACGCAGAAGGTGCACATATTATTACAGCCCCGCATGATAGACACAAAAGAGGTAACCCCGTTGTTGTCCAGCCTAACCGGACTGATATCACCATAGGTCTCTTCTCTGCTCAGGAGCACGTTCACCGACTTCTGGCCTGTTCCTGCTTCCGTAATCAGGGAGGGGAGGCTGCGGTAGGCGTCAGGACCTACCACCATATCTACCAGCTTCTCTTCTTCCAGCAGCTTGCTTTTCAGCCTTTCAGCCATACAGCCCAGCACACCTATCAGCAGCCCGGGCGTACTCTTTTTGAGCCGGTTGAACTCGGTCAGACGCTTACGCACTGTCAGTTCTGCTTTTTCCCGGATAGAACAAGTATTGACCAGGATGAGATTGGCCTCCTCTATATTGCGGGTGGCGCCAAAACCTTCCTGGTTGAGTATGGATGCAACGATCTCACTGTCATTGAAATTCATCGCACAACCATAGCTTTCTATATAGAATTTTTTACTATATGATTGGTTCTCAGTCGCTTCAGGAGCAAGAGCTTCTCCCTGGCGGCTTTCATCATGCACTTTGGTAACCTGATCCAGCATTCCTAACAAAATTTTGGAGAGCAAAAATAAGCATTAAAACGGAAAAAATGACAGAATGTCACGCAACCAGGTAATGCGACAAAGACGCAAAGATGTCAACATCCCTGCGTCTTTGCTGCTTTACTTTTTATCGTTGCGGAAAACGTGTTACGCAATCTTAGCGCTCAGCCAGCTTTCCTTCAGTGGGACCAGCCATTTGTTATCCAGGTCGGCCTTTGTGAGCACGGTATTGTTGAGATAAAGGGTGTTTTCGTCGATAAAACCTTTTTCGAGGGCATAAGACAACTGGGCCATCGGGAGCAGCTGTACTTTATCTTTTACAATAAATCCGAGCAGCAACCGGTCAAACATGTTCACATTATACTGCCTTTCAATGCTTTTGATGATACGTACAGAGCTGTCTGTACTGCAACCGCTGACGGTTGTATCCGTTTCGTCTGCGATCAGTATCACCACATGGTTCAGCATCACCCTGCCCCATCCTTTGACAGGGGCACCATGAGCGTTCCATTGTTCGGTGAACTGCAGCAGCTGTTCATTGATCTCCAACACCTCCTGCTCATTGAATGGCCTGTTGCTCTGATATATCCACACCCTGGAAGCCGGCGAAAATCCGGTAGGGAAGTTTAGTTCTTTCGTATTCATGTTGCAAAGTTAAATCAATTACCTGTTACGATCGGCACCCGGATGATGAGGGTTGCCAGACCGCAACGCTATTGTATCTTATTCCATATTCATAGCGATTAGTTCCGCGATGTCCAGCACTTTTACCTCGTCTTCCTTGCCGGTTTCCTTTACACCATCGGTGAGCATGGTCATACAGAAGGGGCAGTTGGCAGCGATAACAGCCGCGCCGGTATCTACGGCTTCCCGGCCTCTTTCGAAATTAATGCGGATGTTGCCTTTTTCTTCTTCCTTAAACATTTGTGCACCACCGGCACCACAACACAGCCCTTTACTGCGGCAGCGTTTCATTTCCACCAGTTCTGCATCGAGGGTTTCCAGCACTTTGCGGGGGGCCTCATAAATATTATTGCCTCTGCCCAGGTAGCAGGAGTCGTGATAGGTGATTTTTTTGCCTTTAAAGGCACCGCCTTCCTTCATCCTGATTTTTCCTTCATCGATCAGTGATTGCAGGAAAGTGGTGTGGTGGATGACTTCATAGTTGCCTCCCAGTGCTGGATATTCATTTTTAAGAATGTTAAAGCAGTGGGGGCAGGCAGTCACTATTTTTTTGACGCCGTACATATTGAGCAGCTGGATATTATTCTGCGCCATCATCTGAAAGATGAATTCATTGCCGGCTCTTCTGGCGGGGTCGCCGGTACAGCTTTCCTCTTTGCCGAGGATGGCAAACTGTACACCTGTTTTATCCAGGATGGTGGCAAATGCTTTGGTGATCTTTTGCGCGCGCTGATCGAAGCTGCCGGCACAACCTACCCAAAAGAGTATTTCCGGTGTTTCCCCATTGGCGGCATATGTTGCCATAGTCTTTATCTGCATAGCTGTTCGCTTTTAGCTTTTGTCTGTTTATTGATTCATTTCTTCGGCCCATTTGTCGCGGTCATCCATGCTGAACTTCCAGGGGGCCATATTATTTTCTATGTTGCTGAACATACCGGTCCATTCGGCGGGTGCGCTGGATTCTTCCATTACCAGGTGGCGGCGCAGCTGGAGGATGATATCGAGCGGGCTGATACTCACGGGACATTCCTGTACGCAGGCGTTGCAGGTGGTGCAGGCACGCAGCTCTTCTTCGGTGATGTAGTTGCGCAGCAATGTTTTGCCGTCGTCTGTGAAAGTGCCGTTGGTATTGATGTTACGGCCTACTTCCTCGAGACGGTCGCGGGTGTCCATCACGATTTTACGGGGAGACAGTGTTTTTCCGGTCAGGTTGGCCGGGCAGGCAGCGCTGCATCGTCCGCATTCGGTGCAGGAGTAGGCGTCCAGCAGGTTTTTCCAGGAGAGGTCAAACACATCTTTGGCGCCGAATTTAGGGATGCCTTCGGGGGCTGGTTCGCTGGCAGCCAGTTCAGGCTGCAGCATCAGCTGTACTTCCCGTTGAACGGCCGGCATATTTTCCATCTCACCCATAGGCTCCAGACTGGCAAAATAGGCATTAGGAAATGCCAGTATGATATGCAGGTGTTTGGAGTAGGGAAGATAGTTGAGGAAGGCCAACACGCCCAATATGTGCAGCCACCAGCCACCACGCTCCAGTCCCATCAGTGTGCTGTCGGACAGTCCGCTGAACAGGGGGGCAAGGCTTCCGGTGATCAGGAAAGGGCCGGTGGTAACATAGTGTGCGCTGCCTCTCAGCTGCATCTGCTGATCCGAAGTGTTCATCGTGAGAAACAGCAGCATCAGCACGATCTCTGTAATAAGGATGTAGTTGGCGTCCGAACGCGGCCATCCGTCCAGATCTTTGGCCATAAAGCGGCGGAGCTTCAGGATATTTCTGCGTATCAGGAAGATGGCACATCCCAGGATCACCAGTACGGCCAGCACTTCAAAAGCACCGATCAGTACAGGATAAAGTGCTCCCAATACGGAAACGAATAAACGATGGGTACCCAGTATCCCATCGAGGATGATCTCCAGAATCTCCAGATTGATGATAATAAAACCGGCATACACGAAAAAGTGCAGCACGGCCACCAACGGGTTACGGAACATTTTTTTCTGGCCGAAGGCCAGTAACAGGACGTTTTTCCAACGCAGATCAGGGTGGTCATTGAGGTCTTCATCGCGCCCCAGCAGGATATTCCGCCTTATCTGGCGCACCTTCGTGGAAAATAGGTATACTGCCACACTAAAGGCAATAATAAACAGCAACTCTTGTACTATTCGCATTATCTTGGATTTGACTCCCTAATTTATGTTTTTTTTAGCTCTCCGCTTTTAGCGGGGAAATTTTTATCAAAAGCATCTTCCTACAAACGAACTTCTTATTTTTGTGACTATGGAAAGCAGGAACATTATTCTTACACAGGATATCATCCAAAAGAAAATCGAGCGCATCGCTTATGAGATCTATGAGCTGAACAGCGATGGCACAGAAATCATTCTGGCCGGCATCTGGGACAGAGGCGTTATTGTGGCCAGAAAGATAGCAGCTGTGCTCGAACAGATTTCTCCGTTGAAAACACGGATCATATCCCTGCACCTGGACAAACAACATCCGGGAGAAGTAAAGGTTTCTGAAGACATTGATTTTAATGATAAGGTAGTAGTGGTGGTAGATGATGTGGCCAATTCCGGCCGTACCATGCTGTATGCGCTGAAGCCGCTGCTGGCCTATCTCCCTCAGAAAATCCAGACTGCCGTGCTGGTTGACCGCAGACACAAATCATTTCCTTTATCAGTCGATTTCGTAGGTTATTCCCTGGCTACCACCTTACAGGAAATGGTATTGGTGGAGATGAGCGGCGAACAGATCATATCTGCCTACCTGAAATAGTATCCCTTAAAAATATATTGCATGCAGCTTTACCTTGCCCAGTGAATTGATCTCCAGGGTAGGGGCAGGAAATTTCATCATATTCAATACCTGAAATAATACCCTGACACTTTTTTTACGGCTGCGTATTCGGGTGAAGTCGATATCCGGTGAGAGATAGAACTGCCGGATACGGGGGATACTGCTATAATCGTATTTTACGCCATGTGCGTCTGTCCATGTGTTGTCGCGGCCGCCGTACATTCCGTCTGCCCCATATCCTACTGCTATATTGAGCCAGCGGGGCAGCCAGGTGTTTTTATTGAAAGCGTACAGGTTGACAGAGGCCCAATAGGTTTGGGCATTATAATCCTTCAGCGCCCTGGCCGGGAAAGACCGTCCAAAAAGCTGTCTGGCTTTTTCATCCAGTATGCCTTCCGGATAAGTGGCAGGATGTGTTGAAAATTTAAGCTGGATACGCTGTTCATCCCAGGCCAGTTCCTGGCTGATGAGCAGGGCAGATCCGATGGCATTGGCGCCCATATCACTCCAGGAGAAGCCCCATTCTTCCGAAAAGCCGTCCAGTACCTCTATTACAGACTGATAGGTGAAGCCGCTAAGGCCACCGATCCATATCTGCTGTTTGCGCGGAAGTCCCGACCAGCGCCACAATTCGCGGCTGTATTTTCCTTCGAAGTAAGCACTGAATATATGTCCGGCCTTATCCATCTGGTTCCATTCGCCGGCATCGTTGAAGAAGTGAAAGGAGGAGCGGGGATAACCTTTGTACCAGGCATTGTTGAGCACGGCCAGCCCGCTGCCATAGATGGCTGCGGTAGCACCGGAGAGTATCCAGACCCTTTCCCTGATGGTGGTATCTGGCAGGGAGAAAAAGGAGGCCTTTTGCTGTGCCGGTGCATGCAGGGTGATCAGCAGGAGAAGAATGATACCCGTCGGGACCCTTCTCCTGTGCAGGAGAAGGGTTGTCAGGGCAGTATTCTTTTTTTCAGGTATGATAAAAAGGTATTTTATTATTTCAGGTGCATATCGGCGATGATACCTTCGATCTTTTTATCGAGATCGGCTGTTACGGCATCAAAGCTGGCAACGCCATTGAGCGGCGCATTAACGCTGAAGTAAAATTTGATCTTGGGTTCGGTACCGGAGGGACGGGCAGATATTTTGCTGCCGTCGGCCAGCACAAACTGCAGCACATTGGATTTGGGCAGATCCAGCGCTTTTATTTCACCTGTTTTGATGTCTTTTATCTGTTGCAGCTGGTAATCGTACAGGGTCACTACGGGAGAACCGTTGATGGTAGCAGGTGGGTTTTCGCGGTAGCCGCGCATCATCTCTGCTATTTCATCTGCTCCTTTCATCCCTTTTTTGGTGATGGAGATCAGGTGTTCCATATAGTAGCCGTACTGCATGTATATGTTGACCAGCAGTTCGAACAGGGATTTACCCTGGCTGCGTGCATAGGCCGCCATTTCACAGATCATGGCCACAGAGGAAACTGCGTCTTTATCACGGATGTTGTTACCGATCATATAGCCGTAAGACTCTTCACCGCCACATACAAAGGTTTCGTTGGGTTCTTTGCGGTGGATGAGGTCTGCGATCCATTTAAAACCGGTGAGGGTATTGTAGCAGTTGATATCGTTTTGAGCGGCAAATACATCGATCAGGTCGGAGGTTACCACGGTTTTGGCGATAAAGTCGCTGGGGCGCTGTAAGCCTTTACGACGGCGGCCTTCCACGATGTAGTTGAACAGCAGTACGCCGGTCTGGTTACCGTTGAGCAGTACCCACTGACCTTTCAGGTCTTTAACGGCAATGCCTACACGGTCAGCGTCGGGGTCGGTACCCAGGAGGATATCAGCGTCGAGTTCTTTGGCCTTTTTAAGGCCCAGGTTCATGGCTTCAGACTCTTCGGGGTTAGGATACACAACGGTGGGGAAGTTACCGTCGGGTGTAGACTGTTCTTCCACAATGTTGACATTGGTGAAGCCGAAGCGCTGCAGTATTTCCGGTACCATGGTGATACCGGTGCCATGGATAGGCGTATAAACGATTTTAAGGTCGTGCTGTTGTTTGATGATATCGGGATTGATAGACAGGCTTTGCAGTTCCCTGAGGTAGGCTTCGTCTACTTCTTTACCGATGAGGGTGATATTGGCTTCTCCGCCGCTCCATTTCACATCATCAGGAGAGGAAATGTTTTCCACTTCCCGGATTACATTTTTATCGTGGGGAGGAACCAGCTGAGCCCCATCGTTCCAGTAGGCTTTGTAGCCGTTGTATTCTTTGGGGTTGTGAGAGGCGGTGAGTACCACGCCGCCCTGGCATTGCAGATGGCGGATGGTGAAAGAGAGCTCCGGCGTTGGGCGGAGGCTTTCAAACAGAAACACCTTAATGCCGTTGGCGGCAAATACATTAGCCACCGTTTCCGCAAAAAAGCGGGAATTGTTGCGGCTGTCATGGGCGATGGCTACCTTCACTTCTCCGCTAAAGGTCTGTTTCAGGTAGTTGGCAAAGCCCTGGGTGGCCATCCCAACAGTATATTTGTTCATACGGTTGGTACCTACGCCCATAATTCCCCTTAATCCACCAGTACCAAACTCGAGATTACGATAAAAAGCATCATTGAGGTCATCGGGGTTACCTTCCTGCATCTTTTTCAGCGTGGCCACTGTTTCGGCGTCATAGTTACCGTTAAGCCATTGCGATACTCTGTTTTGAATATTTATATCCATAATCGTGTTCTTTTTCCGGGCTGGATGCCCAAATGGAGTGTAAAGTAAAAATAAAAAAACGAATGTGGGAAATTCCGGCAAGGCAAATTCATTGAAAATCGTAGGTATTGGTTAATTTTGCATTATGAGGCGGTATGAAGATACTTATAAACAAAAAGGATTACGCAAGCAGCTAGTTGATAGTATCCGTCAGAAAGGTATTACAGATGAAAATGTGTTGGCGGCTATTAACACCATCCCCCGGCACTTTTTCCTTGATACGGCTTTCGAGAGCATTGCATATGATGACAGAGCCTTCCCTATCGGAGAAGGACAAACGATTTCACAGCCTTATACGGTGGCCTATCAGACCCAGCTGCTTGAACCCAGGCCGTACGAGAAAATATTGGAAATTGGTACTGGCAGTGGCTACCAGGCCTGTGTCCTGGCAGAGCTGAAGATGAACGTGTTTACCATCGAACGCCAGAAGCGGCTGTTCGACGAGGTGAAAGCCTTTCCTTTCAAAAGTAAATATCCCAACTTGCGCCTCTTCTATGGTGATGGTTATGAAGGATTACCTTCCTATGCCCCCTTCGATAAGGTGCTGGTGACTGCCGCCGCTCCGCATATCCCCGAAAAGCTGTTACAACAGCTGAAAATCGGTGGCAAAATGGTGATCCCTGTGGGAGGCCAGGAAGTACAGCGGATGCTACGCATCACCAAAATAAGCGACACGGAAACTGAACAGGAACTGTTTGATAACTTTTCCTTTGTGCCGATGCTCGCGGGCAAACAGTAACTGTGTGCATGTGATGTCAATGATGTGCCTGATGGGCGGATATATAGCGAAAGCCCCTGTTGATCAATTGTCAGCAGGGGCTTCGCGTTTTATGTTAGTTGATTACAATCTTCCTTTTTCTTTAGGTTTTTCCTCTTCCTTCTCTTCCGGTTTCTCTTCTTCTTCGGGCTGCACTTTCTTTTTCTTAAACAGATTAGGGTCCATTTTACCAAAGCGGTACCGCACATTAATACGGATGAAACGGGTGGCACGCTTGCGCTCATAGTCCTGAATAAACACCGGTGTTTCATAATGGGAACTATACTGCTGGGTATTCAGTAGGTCTGAAATATTAAGGGCGATTACCAGCGCCTTGTTTTTCAGCACTTCCTTCCTTACACCCAGGTCTATGCCGTTCATGGCCCGGAAGGTGCCCTGCGGCTGTATCCGCGGCGAACGGTAATGACCACTCAACTCGATACTGTACCGGGAAGGCAGGCGGAACTGTGTGTTGGCGTTGAGACCATAGCTGAAGTTTTCATTGCTGACAGTAACACTGGTGAGTTTGTTATATTCCAGGTTCAGGTTGGCATTCACCTTCCACCATTTAAACAGATTAAGGCTGTATGATACATTGCCCCCGATATTTTGCTGGGTGGCGAGGTTCATGGGTTTGGTAGTAGTGATGCCGGTAACAGTGTCCAGGGTACTGATACGGTCTATATTGTCGTTGGTTTGCGCATAGTAGGTACTGGTGCTGAAATAGTTGTTGGACTTGGGATAATAGACGGAATAACTCATTTCAAACTTATGCGACAACGCCGGTTTCAGCTCCGGATTGCCAATACGGATGTTCTGGGGATCGGAGTTGTTGAAATAAGGCAGCAGCTGATCGAAGTTGGGTCGGTCTATACGGGTAGAATAGTTGAATACCAGGCTCTGGTTCTGGTTTTTAGGCATATTGTATTTGAGGAACACGCTGGGAAACAGGTTGAAGAATTTGTTGTCTACCGTTGTGTCCCGGGTAAAGGAATAACCTTTGAGATAGGACTGTTCGGCCCTGATACCTATCTGGTAACCCAGATTGCCAATGGCATTGGCAAAATTGAGGTAGCCTGCATGGATATCTTCTTC
Organism: Chitinophaga sp. HK235; assembly: GCF_018255755.1. Lineage (NCBI taxonomy): Bacteria > Pseudomonadati > Bacteroidota > Chitinophagia > Chitinophagales > Chitinophagaceae > Chitinophaga > Chitinophaga sp. HK235. The sequence continues at coordinate 7,318,754 of NZ_CP073766.1, forward strand.
GTAATCGTACTGGTTAGACAGCTGGTTACTTTTTTTGAATGTCTGGAGGTCCCAGTTGTAGAGCATGGCCGTATAGTCGTTACTGATATGTCGCAGGGTGCTTTTGACGCCGGCTTCCAGCTTGCCTTTTTTGCCGAAGGGCATGGTATAGTCTGACTGAATGTTCCAGAAACGGTTGCCGTTTTTGCCGGTATTCTGCTGCCAGTTGGGATTGGCGAGCGTATCGATACCAGCTTTGCGGTACTGGGTGCGGTAGTCGCTGTTGCTGGCGGAGCGGTTGCCACTGTAGCTGACATAGGCGGTCAGCTCCTGGTTGGGCTTTTTGAAAGTATGTTTGTAGTTCAGGCTGGTATTGTTGTTATAGCCATCGTTGCGGCTGGTATTGTTGCGGTTGCCGTCGCGGATGCTTTCGCGGTTTTCATTGAGATAATTCAGGAAAATGTTGTCTTCATTTTTGCCGAAATTATGGTTGATGCCTTCCGCGATGGTGAAGGTATTGTGGTCGTCGAGGAAGTAGTCGAAGCCGAAGCGGCCGCCGTTGTTGCCGTTGCTGTTGTTGTTACGGCTGTCCTGGGAGAAGAAGGTGGTATGGCTGCTATCGGGAACGAGGTTTTGGCGGAAGCTGTAACCGCTGCCGCCGATGGATTCGTAGCGGCCGTTGTAGTTGCCGAAGAAGTTGAAGCGGCGCATACGCAGGCTGGCGTTGGCACTACCGTTGACCTGCCCGCGGGTGGCCACGCCGGCATTAAACATCACGTTGTAGCCGATAGCCTTATCTTTTTTCAGGACGATATTGATAATGCCTCCGCCGCCCTGGGCTTCGAATTTGGCGGAAGGGTTGTTGATCACCTCCACGCGGTCGATACTTTCTGCCGGAATCATCTGCAGGGCTGTTTTAGCATCACCAAAAGGAGAGGGTTTGCCATCTACATAGATAGTGACGCTTTTGCCGCGAAGGGTTACATTGTCGTCTATGTCTACATCTACGCTGGGTATGTTTTTGAGAATATCGGTACCGGTACCGCCTTCTGCATTGATCATGCTGCCGGCATCAAACACCTGCCGGTCTATCTGCATGGAGAAGGCTGGTTTTTCCGCTTTTATCTCTACCGCATTCAGCACTTTACCGGCTGCCTGCAGGCGCAGGGTGCCGGCAAAAGCATTTTTACCGGCTGTCACCCGGATGGCTTTCTCCAGTTTGTCATAGCCCATAAAAGTGATACGGAGCACATATATGCCCGGTGTTACACTGTTGAAGGCGAAGGTGCCGGCTGGTGTGGTGTACATACCGGTAACCATGGAGGAATCGGTTTGCTGCAGTAATACCACGGAGGCATATTCCACGGGTTTCCCGCTTACTGCATCCGCTACTTTACCGGTTACTTTCACAGGAGTGGATTCCGGCGTTTGTGCGTTCAGGTTAGACAAGGCGAGGCAAAGCAGGGCTGCCCCTGAAAGAAATCTTAGCATCCGTAATGTTAGCATCCGTTAAATCTGGCTGATCTGCTATAAAAGTAACAGACACACTTTAAAATGTTCTCTAATTGGGATGAATGGTCTATTCAAAAAGATAGCCGGCAGTGCGCATTAGCGCTTGCTGCCGGCCTGGTTTTGCATTCACCTTCTTTTATACGTTAGAAACTCTGCATAGGGTCGCCCATCTGCATGTCGTTGTTGTTTTGTGATTTTTTCTTTTTAAACAGGGCTGTGTCAAACTTACCAAAGCGGTAGCTGAAGTTGAGTTTCAGGATACGGGATTCTCTTTTACGGATATAATCCTGTGTAAAAGCCGGTGTTACCTGGTTCAACTCATACTGCCGGGTGTTGAAAACATCAGACAGGCTCAGGGTGAGCGATGCTGCTTTGTTTTTCAGGAAGTCTTTGCGGACAGCTACATCTACCGTGCTGAAACCTTTGATGGTGCCTTGTGAGGAGCTGGGTATCATCATGAAACCACCGCCTCCGCCACCACGGCCACCACCGCCGCCGCCACCGCCGGAAGAAGGCAGTGCAATGGTAGGTGCCTGATAAGTACCACTGATCTGTACAGTGAAATTGGCAGGCAGTTTTGTTTCTGAATTGATCTTCGCCAGCCAGCTGAAACCACTGTTGTTGAAGTGCTGATCTTTGGTGCTGACTTTCATATCAGTCTGGTACAGGTTCACGTTGGACGTGAGGTCCCATCCTTTTACCACCTGGTTTTTCATCGTGATCTCGGCACCATAGGAGTTGCTTCTGTTGGCGTTGATAAACTGCGTCAGCAGTGTGTCAGCACCGATAGGCGTGGTAATGGTGGAGATCATATTGTTGGTATTGCGGAAATAAACGCTGGCGAGGAGGTTGCTGTTTTTCCAGTTTTTCACGTAGGAAAACTCCATGCTGTTGGTATACTCCGGCTTCAGGTTAGGATTGCCTTCCCGCTGGTTTTGCGGATCGCTGTAGTCGCGATAGGGAATCAGCTGGAAGAAGTTGGGCCTGTTTACCCGGCGGGAATAGTTGAGCTGCAGCTCCTGATCTTTCTTCAGTTTCTGGGAGAGGTATATGCTGGGAAAGAAACCGGGAACAGCTTTGGTGGGCTTGTAATGGATGCCCTGGTTTTCTCCGGCATATACGTATTGTTCGATACGCAGACCGGCCTGGTAGCCGAAATTGCCCATGGTATTGGAGAAATTGGCATAGCCGGCGTAAATCTCTTCGTTGTATTTGTAGCTGGTAGACAGCACGGTGTTAGGCACCATCACATTGTTGAGGGTGTCTTTATCGAATACCTCATAATCGCTGGTGTAGTCGCGCAGCGTGACTTTAGCACCGGCTTCCAGTTTACCGTTTTTACCTACCGGATTGGTGTAATCAGTTTGTATGGTGATGAAAGTGGTTTTGCCGGCGGTATTGTTGGTCTGGAACATAGGCTGCCCTAATGCAATACCCTGGGGATTCAGGGCCTGGGTGAGGTAATCACCGTTACGGTTGTTGGAGCTTCTGTTGTAGTTTAAATCGGCAGACCATTCTTTGTTGGGTTTGGCATAAGTATGCTTAAAACCCAGCGCGGTAGTATAGTTGCGGAAGCCGAACTTGTTGTTGTTCTGACGGTCGCTTTTACCGGTGATGTTATGATGTGTGTCAGAAAAAGTGCTGAGCAGGTCTTCATAGTTGTTGAAGTTGCCTGCTACAATGTTTTGTGACAGGGAGATGGTATTACGATTGTCCAGGGAGTAGTCGAGACCGAAGCGGCCGAACTGGAACAGCGGTTTGCTTTTGCTGTTGCTGTTTTGCAGCAGGTAGTTGGTGTCGGCCACGGTGCCGCTTCTGAAGTTGCTGCGGGAGGTGGTGCCTTCGCCCCAGGTTTGATTGGCGTTGATGTTGTAGTTGGCGAATACATTGAATTTACCCTGGCGGATGTTGATATTGCCACCGCCGTTGTATTTGTTGCCGGTACCGATACCACCTTGTATGGAGCCGTTGAAGCCGGCTTTTTTGTTTTTCTTGAGTACAATGTTGAGGATACCGGACATGCCTTCCGCATCGTATCGTGCGGAGGGATTGGTGACGAGTTCCACACTTTCGATGGCGTCTGCGGGGATCTGGTCGAGGGTGAGGGTAGAGGGTTTGCCGTCTACAAAGATGTTGGGTGCCGCATTGCGTACGCTGACGTTGCCGTCGAGGTCCACATTGACGGAAGGAATATTTTTCAGTACGTCGGTGGCGGTGCCGCCTACGCTGGTGAGGTTACGGTCTACGTTGAACACCTTTTTGTCGATGCCCATGGTAAAGGCGCTTTTCTGACCGGTTATTTCCACACTCTGCAGTGTTTTCACGTTGGGCTGCATTTTAATGTTGCCCAGGTCCTGTTCGGTGGTCTGTGGTGTGATGGTCACTTTTTTCTGTAGTGCGGTATAGCCCATAAAATTGATGCGGACAATTAAAGGGCCGAAAGGGAGACCTTCCAGGTTAAACTCACCATTTGTTTTGGTGAGCATGCCGGTTACCACGGAGGAGTCACGTTGCCGCAGCAGGGCTACGGAAGCGTAAGGAATGGGTTTGCCACTGGAAGCATCGATGAGTTTACCGTAAAGTCTGCCTATCTGCGGCATATCAGGCCGGTTTTTCCCATTGGGCGCGTTTTGCGCTGCTGATGGTCTTCCGTTTGCGGGAGCCTGGGCAAAGGTCTGTATTTGCCACATTAAAAAGCCTGCAAGAAACAGGTAGCGTTTTTTCATCCTCGTGTTTTTTTCTCCGGACTCTGTGTCAGATTACAGCAAAAGTATCGGGGAGTGAGGGTGAATGGTCGGATATTGTGATGAGTGGATTTTTTCCCGCAGGAAATCATAAAAAAGACCCGTAGAAGGTCTTAACAGTAGTTAACAGAAACGTTGATGCATGTGATGATGCAGATGTTCCTGATGTGTTTTTAGATTGTTTTTGTGATGATAGCAGCGGTTTAGCGGCAACACATGGCAGCAACAGCCACAATGCCACTAACAAGTCCTGTAAAGGCCCCCAGGAGCTTAAACATGCGCATTTCGCGGTGAAGGAACTGCTGACTGATGGCCTGCAGTTGTTCGGAGGATATGCTGCTTATTTTGTCAGATATCATTTTTTCGAGATCGAGATCTTTTTCTACGTTATCCAGGTATTGGTTGATCATGACCGGGAAGAGGGTATCCAGTTCGGCTACCAGGTGTGATTTGATCTGGTTCACGATGCTGTCGCCGATGAACATGGAGAGTACGGGCATGGCTTTGGGCAGTTTTTCCCGGAGGAAGGTATCGAGATGTGCTTCCACCAGCGGAATAATGCTTTTGATTTTTTCGGGGTCGGTGAGTTTGGTTTTGAGTGTTTCGAAGGAAAAGAGCTGATTACCGGCGAAGGCACCCAGCTTATTGGCCAGTTCCTGTTTTTTGGCCGGCAGGATACGGCGGAAAAGAATATTAACGGCGATTGTATTAATGAGCCAGCCCAGGAAAGCAGTTACAATGGGAATAAAGATGATATACATTGATGAGGAATGTTTTATGATGGCGCTAAGATAGTTAGCCTGCTCGAATTTTAGTGTAAGGAATTGAGAATGATAAAAACGAAAAAAGGCTTCTGTTTAAGAAGCCTTTTTCATTTTCGGGTGGATGAGGGGTCTCGAACCCCCGACCCTCAGAACCACAATCTGATGCTCTAACCAACTGAGCTACAACCACCGTTTGTGTCCCTTCAGCGTGTGTTATTTCGTTGTTGGGAGTGCAAAGATAACACAAAGCTTTTTAAACTTCCAAATTCTTTTCAAAAATTTTTTTCAAAAAGTTACATATATCAAAAATCAAGCGAGTGAGATGATTCTCAGAAAGATATATTTGACGCGGCTTTTGCCTGTTTTTATACTGTAATGTGTAAGCAGTATTTTTCTTTTTTCAGACCTTCCATCGTTTGGTGCACTGTATCAAAAAACGTATCTTTGCGCACTTCCCATTATAATTCCCATTTTTATAAGTTATTGAAAATCAGTAGAATGTTTGGCTGATGGCATCACAGAATACCTGATTTCAGGCATTTCTCTGACCATAGGGGAAAGATTTGTTAGCCCGGAGAAAAAAATGACAATTCCCCCCTTAAAATGTCATCGTTTTAAAAGTGTTTAATTATTAATCATATATATATTATGGATCAGCTTAAACTGAAGTTACAGGAGTATTATCAACGTTACCGGCAAATGGACCAACGGGTAAAACCTGGCAATGAGGAGCCTGGAGGCGAGGACGTGCTGGATCTGGAAAATGATATTCTCACGCAGTTCGGTTTACCGACATCCCGCCGTTTTGTACAGATCCTGCACGATTTTGTACATCATAGCCAGGTGAATGACCAGCTGCTGGATTATGTAAGTAAAAAACTACGGTCTGCCGCCCGTAAGTATCTGCTGGCACCTGTTATGTCGGATATTGACCTGCTGGAACATGCTCGTGATCAGAAACGCAGTCCCTATGACGTACTGCCCGAACTGGGTTACCCGGTACAGGAATATGCCCTGTTCCTGGTAGGGGAACTTTATTACCGCCGTAACATGGAGGCAACCGACATCCTGGAAGAACTGAAGAAAATGCAGCACTTCCACAGCTGGAATGATCTCACCCTGCTGAGTAAAATGAACAATTACTCCGCCAATGAGTTATATACCAAGCTGAAAAAACATGAGCTGCGGTTTATTGACGACTATATCCAGCACACCCGGCGCCAGGAAACAGCCCGGCTGGTCAACAAACGGCCCACTCCGTCAGAAGAAGGATATAAGCCGGATTATAAAACAATCACCAAAGTACAGGTAGAAGATATTATCTTCGATGAAAATACTACTCCAAGCCTGTTTGGTAAAATCAAAAGCGGCAGGGGATATACCCGCATCACCATCGGCCTGGAATTTTCTGAACTGAACCAGATACTGATGAGCAGCGATGAACTGGGCGTGGAGATCAGCAATCATATCAAAAAACGCCTGGCCAACCCGTCCGCCGAAAAACCAACGGTGATAGATATACGCGCCGAATTCGGTAATGTGCTGAAACTGGACAATTGTTATCTGGAAGTATATAAACCACAGCACCGCGAAGGCAACAAATGGGTAGAGGATAAAGACAATTTCTACTTTGTAGATAAAATCCTCACCAAAAAAGAATACGAGAAACGTACCAAAGAAGCAGAAGTACAACGCAAAATACAGGAATGCCTCGAACTGATAGGTGGTTCCTATGTATATTATCAAAGGCTGCGTCGTTTGGGTATCACCGACGACGAAGCCAAGCTGAGAGCAGGCCTTCAGGATGAACTGTTGTTTAAACTATCTTTCTTCCTCAATAAGGTGAAAGAATAGTTTTATTGTTGTGATGTTTTTATATAGCGAAGACGAATTCCGTCTTCGCTTTTTTTTATGATACCTTCTGCGTAAAATGATGCGCTGAAATATAAAAGCCCTGTTCATGATACAACCGGTGGGCCGGCCACAGACCATGGCCAGAGTCCAGCTGGACAATGGAAAAACCTTCCTCCCGCGCTATCTCCCGGATATGATACAACAACAGGCTGGCGTAACCCTTCGCACGATATTCGGACAAAGTGGCCAGATCATCGATATAGATAAACCTGCCGCTATGAAGATTATGTTTGTGCCGGTAACCCGCAAAAGCCACTACCCGGTCCGGATCTTCATCTGCAGTCAGATACAGCAGCCGGTATCCTTCCTGCTGCATCTCCCTGATCTGTGTCAATAGTTGTTCCGGATCCACATGTGGCCGCAATGTCAGGATCACATCCCTGCAGGCCAGTATCGCTTCGTCTGTCAACGCTGTCTTAACTGTTCGCATCTGTTTTGTGTATTTGATGGTGTTCACCAGGTATCCGTCGGGAAGAAATGCCGATGCGGTTCCAGGCATTAATGGTGATAATGTTCATAATAAGCTGGGCGGTGACTTCCAGTCCGAAATGTGCTACTGCCTTTTCATAAGTCAGGTCTGTAAGTCCTCCCTGGTGAATCAGTGTCACCTCTTCGGTCATGGCCAGGATGATTCTTTCTGCATCCGTAAACTGTGGCGATTCCCGCCAGGTACTCAGCAGATAAAGCCGCTGTTCTGTTTCACCCAGCTTGCGGGCGTCCTGTGCATGGAGGTCGAGGCAATAGGCGCAGCCGTTGAGCTGCGAGGCCCGTACCCTGATCAGCTCTTTATGCAGCGGGTCTATATCTGTGGAAACAACATATTTTTCCATGGCCATCATAGCATTGAAAGCCGCCGGCTGCACATGTTTCATGAGGAATCTGGTTTTCATCATCATTTTTTATGTTGTAAAATTAGCATCACCTGGACTATCTTAGTAGTCCAGATTTAAACCATTAGATAGTCCAGATGTTACCTTTTAAAACGCTGATTGTCATAGACCGTAATTCCCGTCAGCCGCTATACCTGCAGATCGCTAACCGGTTTGTGGGGCTGATACGGGAAGGGGTGCTGAAACCGGGACTACTGCTGCCTTCCAGTCGCGTACTGGCGTTACAGTTAGAACTGCATCGAAAAACGATCGTTGCTGCCTATGAAGAACTGGTAAGCCAGGACTGGGTTACCACCATTCCCCGCAAAGGCATTATGGTGGCTAGCAACCTGCCCGTGATCCGGCCACGTTCCTTTCAGACACCTTCCTCTCCATATGGGCAAGGGCCCGCATTCTCCTTTGGCACCATACCAACGGTTGCTCTTTCACGGCATGAAACGGCCCCGCCGGGGCAGCTGATCATCAACGATGGTTTTCCGGATGTGCGGGAAGCCCCGCTGGAAGCCTGGGTAAAGGAAAGCCGTGCTATTATTCAGAGTCCACGTTATCATCAGCTGCTGACTTATGGTACACCTGCCGGCAGCAATGCCCTGCGACGTCAGTTGATCGGTTATCTTACGAATACAAGAGGACTTTCCATCACACCAGACAACCTGATGGTGACACGGGGCGCGCAGATGGCGATCTACCTCGCCGCTGCGATGCTGATCAAAAAAGGAGATTACGTCATTGTGGGAAGCCCCAATTATTTCTTCGCGGACCTTTGTTTTGAACAGCTGGGAGCCCGGCTGCTGCGGGTGCCGGTAGATGAAGATGGTATTGATGTGGAAGCCATAGAACAACTTTGCCGCAAACACAAGGTGCGTATGCTTTACGTGGTGCCACACCATCATCATCCTACTACGGTTACGCTGAGTGCGGAACGCAGAATGAAGCTGCTGCATATCATCCGTTCCTATCGCCTGGCCGTGCTGGAAGACGATTACGATTTTGATTTTCACTACAGCTCTGCGCCTATCTTACCATTGGCGAGCGGTGATCACGGAGGTAATGTGATTTACGTAGGTTCTTTTACCAAGTCGCTGGGATTATCGGTCCGTATTGGTTTTATGGTGGCGCCGGCGGCTTTTCTGGCTGAAACAGCCAGGCTAAGGCAGCTCATGGACCTAAGAGGAGACAACCTCTCGGAGGAAACACTGGCCGCGCTGCTGGCCGATGGCACTATTGAAAGGCATCTGAAAAAATCCGGCAGACTGTATCATGAAAGGCGTGATCAGCTCTCGCGTCTCCTGATAACGAAACTGGGCAACAGGGTACAGTTTACTGAGCCTGCAGGTGGGATGGCCATCTGGGTAACATTTGACCCGCGCTTTCCTTTGCCCGTCATATCCGAAAAAGCAGCTGCGATGGGCCTGCGCATCACCGGCGGAGAACATTACTTTTACGGCACTACGCCAGCCAATGCGTTACGGTTTGGGTTTGCGTCGCTCAATTACAAAGAGCTTAACAAAGCTGTGGGCATCCTGGAGAAGATCACAGCATCCTTTGCAGGAAACCGTGAAAACATTAAGTTTGATACAAAAAAAGACCAATGGAAGAATTAACACTCGGCATCGGCTCAAGGGTACAACATGCACACTTTGGCCCTGGCGTCATCGTTGGCGTCAAATATGCACAATACCGGGTTACCTTCATGGACCACGGGATCAAAATGATCGATAAAACAGATCCGCTGTTCGAAGTACTGGTGGCGGAAAATCAGACGGCAGAGGTGGAAACGGCTTCGGATGTCGAAACATCGCTGCTGAAGATACTCCGTTTGTGGGGTGGTATCACCGAAGTGGTGCCACTGGGAGACCGCTGGAGAAACGGCACACTGATAATGCAGCCAGGCGATACGACCCTGAAGGCAAAGGAAGTGCCCATTGAAACTTTCTTCCACAAAATTGTAATGCTGCGCGACCGCCTGCGGGTGCTGGAACAGCAGATCAACAGCCATAAGGTGATGACCGATGAAGATAAGATCAACCTTCAGCAGTATATCACCCGTATCTATGGTTCCCTCACCACCTTCAATGTGTTGTTCAGAGATAAGGAACATTGGTTTGTAGGGGAGAAGACAGGCAACGATTAAAGGTTGCCTGTCAGGTAAATATGTTCAAGCAGCCAGCGATAGGAATCGAGGGAGTGATGCAGGAAAATATTTTTACCATCAAAATGAAACTGTTCATCATAGCCTTTTACAGGATATAATATCACAGGCGTTCCTGCCGGCATATAATTGTGACTGTTGACAAAAACAGGCCTTTTATATCCCGGCAGTGTTTTTTTTACGCGGGTATATGTCATCTTCCCTAACATCCGCTGGAAGCGGCGGCTCGCTCTCCTGGCGGGCCTGTCGAGGCGGCCATACGCATACCGCAGCGCTGTGCTGGCAGGGAATTTCTGCTTTCTAAATACTTTTTTGATATTGGCAAACGGATTGACGGTGTTAAAGTCGCGTGGTGTCTGGATAGAATAGGGAACTTCCGGTACCCAGTCGGCGGCATTGACTACGCGAAGCGCCCAGCCGTTGCGGGTAATATAATCGAAGTCATAGGAATAGTACAGATTACCCGGTTTGGGAGCGGCACTGCAATAGGTTTTGAAGACGATGTTATTCGGCATCCCTTCGTAATAATGGAGGTAGGAACGTAGCAGGAAAGCGATCGCTCCGCCTTGGCTATGTCCGAAAATAATAAATTCGTGTATGCCTTCCTGATAGTAGTAGTGATTTATTTTATCGATGATGTCGGGGGCCATGGAAGCAAGGCCCAGTAACCAGCCTGCATGTACGTAGGCTTTGTTATCTTCTGCCAGTTTATAGGTGAAAGTGGTGCTGTCGTTGAGTTGCAGCGTACCTTTTGCACTAACCATACCGGCGTAGAAATTTTCCATCCACGATGAGGCGGTACCGTTGGTGCCTCTGATGGAAATTACGCCTACACCCTGGGAGCGGTTGATCCAGAAGTCCCATCGGTTGAGCAGCCCCACTTCTTCAGAACGATAGGCCAGCTCATATCCTTCGGGTACGGGGCCTTTTAAATGGGTCCATGGGGTATCCCGCTGGCGGGCACTCAACTTCAGCATATCACTATATTCATGCGCATCAAAATAAGGGCTGAGATGTTGGGCTGTCAGCGCATTTCTTCCAAAAAATAAAAATAGAAAACCAAACAGTAAAATGCGGGACATCATGAGAAATTACGAATTGCTAAATATGATTTACGAATAGATCTGCAGTGTTATTAAAAATCTTTAGATGAAACTACAACAATTATGAGTATAATGTTGTTCTAAAAGCGTTTAACTTCCGGCCCTAAATTAATTGTTATGTCAAAGAGAATCGAACACGATTTCCTGGGTGAGAAGGAGATTCCACAGGATGTTTATTACGGTATTCAGACCCTGCGTGCACTGGAAAACTTTCATATTACCGGTATTCCGTTGAAAGTGGAACCCATCTTCGTTAAGAGCCTGGGATATGTGAAAAAGGCGGCAGCTATGGCCAATCGTGATCTGGGCGTGTTAGACAAAGACATCGCAGCATACATCATCAAAGCCTGCGATCGTGTGATCAACGGAGAATTTGACAATCAGTTTCTCAGCGACCTGATACAGGGAGGTGCGGGCACTTCCGTTAACATGAATGCCAATGAAGTGATTGCCAATGTGGCGCTGGAGATGATGGGCAAACGGAAAGGGGAGTATGAATTCTGTCATCCCAACAACCATGTGAACTGTTCACAGTCTACCAACGACGCTTATCCTACTGCTTTTCGTATAGCCCTTATTCTGAAGCTGACCGATTACAAAGAAGAGCTGGGCAAACTTGCAGATGCTTTTGATGTGAAAGGACATGAATTCCAGGACGTGTTGAAAATGGGCCGCACACAGCTGCAGGATGCAGTGCCTATGAGCCTGGGCGATGAGTTCCATGCTTTTTGCATCAACCTGAAAGAAGAACTTTCCCGCGTAGAAGACAGCAAACGTCTGATCGCAGAGATCAATATGGGCGCTACTGCTATTGGTACCCGCGTGAATGCTCCTGATGGTTATGCAGAGCTGGTGACCCAATACCTCTGCGAAGTGACCGGCCTGGACCTTAAGCTGGCAGAGAATCTGATCGAAGCTACCAATGATACCGGCGCTTATGTACAACTGTCCGGTGTTTTAAAACGTACAGCCGTAAAGGTATCCAAGATATGCAATGACCTGCGTCTGTTGTCTTCCGGACCACGGGCAGGGCTGAACGAAATTAACCTGCCGCCCATGCAGCCTGGATCTTCCATTATGCCCGGCAAGGTAAACCCGGTAATTCCGGAAGTAGTGAACCAGACCGCCTACTATGTAATTGGTGCCGACCTGACTGTGACTATGGCCGCGGAAGCAGGTCAACTGCAGCTCAATGTAATGGAACCGGTTATATCTTTCGCCCTGTTTACTTCCATCACTTATATGGGCAATGCTTGCCGTACCCTGAGAGAGAAATGTGTGCTGGGTATCACTGCCAATGCAGAACATACCAAACAGATGGTGATGAACAGCATCGGTATCGTAACACAGCTGAATCCTATCCTGGGTTATGAAAAATCTGCCAGCATTGCGCGTGAAGCACTCGAAACCGGGAAGTCTGTACATGACATCACAGTGAGGGAAAAACAACTGATCTCGCAGGAAAAATGGGATGAGATCTTTACGTTTAACAACATGATTCGTCCTCAGTTTATAAAATAACTATCAAAGGCTGGCGTAGCCTGTGCTGCGCCGGCCTTTGACAACGAAGTTGCCGGTTTAGTGGAGACAGGGTAATATCAGCATAGAATTTTCGCCCGATATTGATTATCTTCAGCCTTACTCGTTTTATATGATCTGGTTAGAGTTCGCAATATTACTCGCAGCTATCCTGGTGGGCGCCCGTATGAAAGGGATCGGACTTGGTGTGATGGGCATGGTGGCACTGGCGATCTATATTTTTATATTCCGTATGCGCCCGGCAGACCCGCCGATAGACGTTATGCTGATCATCCTGGCGGTAGTGACCACCGCCGCCACGTTGCAGGCTGCAGGTGGGATGGACTACCTGGTACGGCTGGCCGAAAAAATATTGAAAAGTAAACCTTCCCTGATCGTGTTGCTGGGACCACTGGTAACCTATTGTTTTACTCTCTTTGCCGGTACGGCCCACATCACCTACTCTCTGTTACCCATTATTGCTGAGGTATCTACCAAGAAAAAAATAAGGCCGGAACGGGCGCTGAGTATCTCTGTGATATCCTCGCACCTGGCTATTACGGCAAGCCCTATCTCCGCGGCTACTGCCGCTTTGCTCACTATCCTCAGTGGTAAAACCGAACTGCTGGATATCCTGAAAGTATGTATCCCTGCTACCATTATCGGGACACTGGCCGGTGTGGCGGTATGCTGGAAAAAAGGAAAAGAGCTGGATAAAGATCCGGTATTCCTGGAAAAGATGAAAGATCCCGAGTTTGCTGAAAGTATCAATGGAGATGTGAAGGAACACAAAGCGCCACTGTTGCCCGGCGCTAAAACCTCCGTGCTGATCTTCGGACTCGCAGTACTGCTGATTGTACTGGTAGGGGCATTTCCCAATATGCTGCCTTCTTTCGGGGAAGGCAAGAGCAATATGGCTGTAGATGCCAAAGGGCATATTAAAATGGCTGCCGTGATAGAACTGGTGATGCTGGCCGCTGCTGCTGCCATTATGCTGATATGCCGCACTACCGCCGCTGCTGTGGCCAAAGCCAGCCTGTTCACCTCCGGCGCCCAGGCCGTAGTGTCCATCTTCGGAGTGGTATGGATGAGTGCCACATTTATGCAAACCAATACCGGTATCATTGAGAGCACGCTGGGTGATATGGTAAGGGCCGCTCCCTGGACCTTCGCCATCGCCTTGTTTATACTGAGCATATTACTTTTCAGCCAGGCAGCTACCACCAAAGCCCTGATGCCCCTGGGGTTAAGCCTGGGCATCATCCCGGCTCATATGGTAGCAATGTTCCCGGCTGTAAACGGAGATTTCTTTTTACCGGGTTACCCCACACTGCTGGCGGCCATTAACTTCGACCGCACCGGCAGCACCCATATCGGGAAATACCTGGTAAACCATAGCTTTATGATTCCCGGACTCGTGAGTGTAGCCGTATCCGTTGCCGCCGGTTTCTTTCTGGCTGGCATCCTGCTATAGATAGACGACCATATTTTACCAAACTCCAAAATGTAACCTTTATGCTTATCCGCAATTGGCTGGTAGCCTGTATACTGCTGTTTCCTCTTGCTGCGATGGCACAGCAGCAGGAAACCAAAGCAGATACCGCCTACAAGCCGCTGATACCCATTAGTAAAGCCCCTCTCCTCAATAACGTGGATCTTATTGCCAACATGCGTTTCGCTTTCCGGAATGAATTCGATAAAGGTACCTACACTCGCTCCCGCTTTGAAAATGAACAGTTCCGCCTTGAAATAAAAGGAAAGGTCCTCGATAAACTGTATTTCCGTTTCCGTGACCGTTATACCCGTGATCCAATCACACAATCGATCGATAATCTTAGCCGCTCTACAGACCTGGCCTTCCTGCGCTTTGATCCCAACGATCACTGGAAGATATATGCCGGTAAGTTGTGTGCCGATTGGGGCGGTGTGGAGTTTGATGATAACCCTATTCAGATCTATGAATATTCGGATATTATTGAGAACGCTGATAACTTCCTGACAGGTGCAGGTGTTGGATATGTACTCAATAAAAACCATGAGTTCACCTTTCAGTTGCTCAACAGCCGGACCAAAACTTTCAAGGAACTGTATGATTCTATTCCGGGTATTGTGGAGAGCAGATTCCCTTTTGCAGGAGTGATCAACTGGCGCGGGCATTTCTTTAATGGTAAAGTTTTTACCATCTGGTCTTACAGTCTCTTTAAAGAGGCCACCCATCAGTACATGACCTACATCGCCTTGGGCAACTCGCTGATACTGCGCAACTTTAAGCTGGACTATGACTTTAAGTACAGTATAGAAAATCTGGACCGCAAGTTTATCGTCTCCAACTGGATTCCCAATATGAAAGCTGCACAGGGTGTTGCGTATATGAGCCATTGGATCAGAGCCGATGTGAGACTGAATAAAGTGGTGCATATCACCGCCACCGGCTATGTGGACTATGCCTGGTGGAATGGCAACCCGGATCCTAACAAGGATAAGAAACTCCGTACCGCCTGGGGTTATATACCCGCACTGGAGATTTATCCCTTTGATAAATATGACCTGAAAATATTTGCCAACATGGTAGGCAGAATATATCGGTATACCAGTTACGCACAAACGAAGTTTGGTTTGGTGAATGATGATACCTACCGCTTTTCGATTGGGTTTATTACGCCATTGTTAGTGTTGTAGTCTGCATGAGGGTTACAACAAGGGTATAAAAAAACAAAGGCGCGAAGGATTTCCTTCGCGCCTTATGCTTTATAGAGATGATTTTAGAACTCCTGTTCAAATTTGCCTACAGTTCCTTCATCAGTGATACCCTGAACCACGAGGCGGAAACGTTTGGTGAAGTCGTTGTTGTAGAACTCCACTTTGGCGGTATGGGTGAGGGTATCTATCGGCACGTTGGGATTCCAGTAGAGGGTAAGCCGTTTGTCGGGCAGGGCATGTACTTCTTTTTTCACGGAGTAGTCTGGTGAATAGAAGGTTTTTACCACAGTATAACCTGCTTTTTTATACAGCTGGAATCCTTTTACAGTAGGATCGTTGGCTGGTGGGTTGTCACCGCCTTTTTTGGTGTATACGGCAATGGCGCCGTTAGCACCACCGAAGCCGCCCAGGAAAGGAGGACGGAATACTTTGATCAGCGCCACATCGTTGATGGAGAGGGTACTCAGCATGCTGACGTCGGTCTGCATCTCGTTGAGGTACAGGCCTGGTTTGCCGCCGCGCCATGACAGGCTGGGGTTGCTGAGATCACCGGTGATCTGTAAACCGGCCACTTTGGACTGGAGGTACTGGAAGATATTAAAGGCAGTAGGATTTTCCTTCGTAAGGTCAAAGGAATATCCATCGCCGCCGGAGAACATACCGGAGGCATAACGTTTTTCTGTAGTCTCTTCCGGTTTGATCTTTTTAGCGTTGACATTTACTTCCTGGAGATAAACCGTTTTGTTGTTGATAGCGCGGTTTACCTTGTTGCTTTCGGCCGCACTGGCGAGGAAAAGCTTCAGGGAAGTATTGTCTACTGCAGGAGGCACCCGCAGCGGGTAAGGTATTTTAACCTGGGTGGCGCGGTCAAAGAAGTGGATATCGAACTTCACGTTAACATCTCTGCTTTTCTTTGCATCGCTGCCCTGGTAGTAGATGTAAGCTGTATCCGGGAAAACCATGTTGGCGATATTGAACTCACCTTTTTCGTTGATAGGCGCAGAGGCGAACATGGAGGAACTGTCTATCGGCAGTTTGATGATCATGTCCAGTTTGCCGTTAACGATAGGGCGGCCATTTGGTCCGGTGGTAATACCTTTCACGAGCAGGCCCTGTTCATAAGGATATCTGATATCGGGGAATTCATTCTTAGCGATTTTTTCCCAGCTGAATCTGCGCCATCCGTTGGTCAGCATTACCAGGTCCAGTGCCTGCAGGGTAGCAGGGGCATTGTCCCGGAAGTACCAGTTGGGATTGTATACATATCCTTTAAGGTCGGAGGTCAGCAGGAGGGTAGATACGATATCGGCAGCGTTTTTATCCACCGGAACAGCGTCTGCATCGGTGATGGCCACGGAGATATTGGACTGCAGTGTGTCGGGGAGGCGCAGCACAAAGGTGCTTTTTTTGCGGGCATCCCTGGCTACGTCAGATTCCAGTACGTCCATTTCCATGCGGTCGTTGTTGCGTACAAAAGCCAGTCTTTCTGCCAGTGGCAGGCCGTTGCTGCCGAACAGCGTGATCTGCAGGATACCGCTGGGCAGTTTGTCGGCGGGGATAAAGCCGCTGATACGACCTTCAGACACGTCGAGGATGGCTTTATATACCAGCTGCTGGCCCATCTGGCCGATGGCTACCAGTTTGTTGAATGCTGTATCACCATTATTGGCTGGAACAGCCTGATAGAAGATGCGTGCACCTTTGTTGAATACTTTCAGAGAAGCGCCGGTAGACTGTGACGCAGGCAGGGTAAAGGTTTTGGTTTGGCCTTTGGCACTTTTTACGACTGCCTGGTAGGCGTCGGATGCGGCGCCGGGAGTTACTTCAAAGGTGCCCATCCCGTCGTGAACGGTTTTGATAGCAGTGTTTTTGGCATCTTTGATAGTGCCACTCACCTCGATGGGATAGCCATTGTTGTCGATAGCCTTGAAAGCCACGGTATTAGGCTGACCGGAGATCAGGTTGCCGCCTTCAGGAAAGAACTGTACAGAAAAGTCCTGGGCGGTACTGTCGGTAGCGGGTCCGCTCTTTTTAGCGGGATCAAATATCTCGATGGTACGGGAATAGGTAAAGGCCGGGTCAAAGTTGAGCATCCAGGCGGTATAGGCTCTCAGTTGGTATACGCCGGGTTTCTGAGTTTCCGGCAGGTCGAAGTTGCCCGGAGCACCGGCATTAAAGATGCCGAACAGTTTTTTCTGCACGACATTGTTATTCTTGTCCAGCAGCTCTACATACAGGTTGGTAGCCTGTGTAGAGGGAAGACCCTGAAGGGTCACATATCCTTTGAACCAGATGGTTTCACCGGCGGCGTAATAGTCTTTATCCAGGTGCAGGTAGACTTTTTCCTGTGGGTAGCGGTTGTTGTACTGTTGTAAAGCCTGAACGAGATGATCTGACCAGTCGGCAGGGGGAGGCATAACCGCCACGGCACCCATTACTCCGGCCAGCAGGGTAGCGGGAATCATCCACTTCAGGTGACGTCTCTTTTTTGTATTGTGCGCTTGCATGAACTGTATTTTGAGCCGATATAATGGGTATAATAATAGGACAAAAATATAAACTTCGGAAAGAATAAAGGCTAAGATTACGGGAGGTTTGTTATTATTGCGTGTTTAAGCATTGGTTTTAACAGGAATTTAATGAGTTCAATCCGGAAAAGATTAGTGGTGGCCGGCGGTGGCGCGGCCGGTTTTTTTTGTGCGGTGAATGCAGCGCGGTTATGTCCGGGGCTTGAAGTGCTGGTGCTGGAAAAAACAGGCAAGCTGTTATCCAAGGTGAAAGTGAGTGGTGGCGGTCGCTGTAATGTGACCCATAATGCGCCGGATATCACGTATATGACTAAACGTTATCCGAGAGGAGCCCACTTTGTCAGAAAGACCTACTCCCGTTTTTTTGTGACCGATACGATAGCCTGGTTTGAAGAGCGGGGCGTGAAACTGAAGGCAGAAGCGGACGGGCGGATGTTCCCGCTTACCGACGATTCACAAACCATCATCGACTGCCTGTTGCGGGAAGTCGATAAATACCATGTAAAAGTAGAGACCAACAAGGAAGTAACAGGTCTGGAGAAAGGCCCTGATGGCCGCTGGCTCCTGCAATTACAGAATGGCCAGGAGCTGCAGGCTGACTATATCTGCATAGCAGCGGGCGGTTATGCTCAGGCCGGTAAATTTGGCTGGCTGGAGAAAACCGGCCACAGTATTGTGCCGCCGGCACCTTCCCTGTTTACATTTAATATGCCCGGTCATCCTATCACCTCACTGATGGGTGTAGCCACTACGGCGCACGTAAAAATTGCCGGCACCAAATTACAGGAGCAGGGCCCGGTGCTGATCACCCACTGGGGGATGAGCGGCCCGGCAGTACTGCGTTTATCAGCCTGGGGTGCCCGCGATCTGCAGGCACTGCAATATACCTTCACGGCTATTGTCAACTGGCTGCCTGACTACAACGAAAACAGCCTGCGGGAAGAATGGCCTTCCCTGCGCCAGGAGCTGGGTAAACAGAAAATACATCACAAAAATCCGTTTGGCCTGCCTCAGCGGCTGTGGCAGTTTTTACTGGGCCAGGCAGGTATCGGGGAAGAACTGCGCTGGGCCGATGTTCCGGCCAAAGACCAGAACCGGCTCATGAAACTGCTGGTGTGCATGGAGTTTCCGGTGAAAGGAAAAACTACTTTTAAAGAAGAATTTGTTACCTGCGGAGGTATTACCCTCAGCGAAATAGAACCAGCTACGATGGAAAGCCGCTTAGTACCCAACCTGTTTTTTGCGGGAGAAGTAATGGACGTAGATGGCATCACCGGCGGATTTAACTTCCAGCACGCCTGGACGAGCGGGTTTATTGCAGCTTCGGCAATCGCTAACGGTGATGCATGTGATTCTCTCTGATGGACCTGATGAACGAAGATCATCTTAATGGATAAAAACGAAGGGCCTGGATATGACTTCCAGGCCCTTCGCTTTTATCAAATTCGTTATTATCAAAACTTAATCTTCTATCATCAGGTCCATCAGAAAAATCATACACATCACAGTTACAGTTTCAGGTAGTGTACTCCCGGCTCATACTCTTTCTCCAGCGCAGCCAGCAGGTTCTGAAAATCGTTGGGCTGGCGGAGGAAATCCACTTTGGTGGTATCGATCACGAGTGTGCGTACAGGATGTTGTTTGATATACTGCATGTAGGTATCGTGAACGTTGAGTAGGTATTCGTCAGGGATTTGCTGCTCATAGGAGCGGTTCCGGTGGCGGATATTTTCCTGGAGTTTGGCCACAGGAGCGTTCAGGAAAATGAGCAGTTCCGGTTGCACCAGCTGTGGATTGATGATGTCGAAGAGTTTTTGGTAGAGGGAATACTCTTCTTCGGGCAGGGTTATTTTTGCGAACAGCAGGCTTTTGATAAACAGGTAATCGGAGATTATGACTTCGCTGAACAGGTCCTGGGTTTGCAGCATGTCTTTCAGCTGTTTATATCTTTCAGCCATAAAAAAAAGTTCCAGTGGAAACGCGTACTGCTGCGGGCGTTCGTAGAAGAGCGGCAGGAAGGGATTGTCTGCAAATTCTTCCAGGATCAGTTTAGCGGAAAAGTGTTGAGACAACATATTGGCCAGTGTGGTTTTGCCGGCCCCGATATTCCCTTCTATGGTAATAAATTTATAGTGCATGCATTGGATTTTATGGCACAAGGCATTGGTGGCGGGTAAGGCCACTATGAATGGCTGCCTAGTGTTTTTGCGTATCAGTATTCAGTTTCAGCGCGCTCAGATCATCAGGGCATTCCTGTTGCAATTGCCTTACAGTTTTATGCAGTACCGGATGGAGGTAGTCGGGCACAATTTCGTTGAGGGGTACCAGCACAAACTGTCGCAGGTGCATCCGGGGATGCGGAAGTTTCAGTTCGGGCAGTGACACGATTTCGCTGTTAAAGAAGATCAGGTCTATATCGATTACCCGGGCACCCCATTTTTCCTGGCGGATGCGGCCTATGCGGCGTTCTATCCCCAGTAGTGTATGCAGTAACGTTAGTGCGTCGAGCGTAGTATGTATCTCCAGTCCCTGGTTCAGGTAGTCAGGCTGGTCTACAGAGCCCCACGGGGCTGTCTGGTATAAGGCAGAGGTTTTTATCACCTCTCCGGCTTCTGCGGCGATGTACTGTATCGCTTTTTGCAGGTTGGCGATCCGGTCGCCCAGATTGCCACCTATAAGTAATATTGCTGTATTCATGTATATTCTGAGGCCCAAAAGTAGCCATATTCCTTATTTTTGAAAAAATGTATCTTTCCACTTCCCTTTCATTTTAACTAAAACGTATGCGTTTCTTCAAAACTTTTCTAGCTGTGTTACTGGCCCTGGTGGTCTTCTTCGGCATCTGCTTTATCGTGCTGCTGGGGATCATCGGGAAGGCGATTTCTTCCGAGACGGTGACGATAGCCCCCAATGGAATCCTGGTGCTGCAGACCAGCCAGGCTTTTTCCGAACAGAAAATTGTTAATCCCCTGGCTGCCTTTTTGAAAGATGAATCATCGGAGGTGCCCGGATTATTTCAGGCGGTAAGGCTGATAGAGAATGCTGCCACCGATGATAATATCAAGGGAATATACCTCAAGGTGGATGGCAGCGGCAACGGTTTTGCCGGTAATGAAGAGCTGCGCAACGCCCTGCTGCGCTTCCGGAAGTCCGGCAAGTTTGTGTATGCCTATGGTGAAGTGATGCCTCAACAAGCCTACTACCTGGCTACCGCAGCCGACAAAGTGTACCTCAACCCCAAAGGTGGTGTCGATTTCTCCGGCTTTTCTACCCAGCTGACGTTCTTTAAGGGTACCCTGGAAAAACTGGAAATACAGCCTGAAATCTTCTACTGTGGCAAATTTAAAAGCGCTACGGAGCCGTTACGCGAAACGCAGATGACAGACGCCAACCGTATTCAGACCAACCAGTTCCTCGGAGAACTGTATAGCAACTACCTCTCCGGTATTGCTAAAGCCCGTCACCTGGATACCGCCACCCTGCATGGTTATGCCAATCAGAACCTGATACAGGAGGCGACAGATGCGCTGAAATACAAACTGGTAGATGGCCTGAAATATGACGATGAAGTTATTGCCGAGCTGAAAAACAAAACCGGCCTTAGCAGTGATGATAAAGTGAACTTTGTAAGCCTGTTGAAATACAACAGCGCCGTAAGCCTGAGCAATGGCACCGGCGAAAGCAAAATTGCCCTGATCTATGCTCAGGGTGATATTATCGGCGGTGAGTCCGACAAACGTAATGTTATCGCCAGCGAAAACTATATCCAGGATATCCGCAGAGCCCGGGAAGATAAAAACGTGAAGGCGATTGTCTTCCGTGTGAACTCCGGTGGAGGCAGTGCCCTGGCTTCCGAAGTGATCTGGCGGGAGCTGTCGCTGGCTAAAAAGGTGAAACCGGTAGTCGTGTCTATGGGCGACTATGCAGCCTCCGGCGGTTATTATATCTCCTGTATGGCCGACAGCATCTTTGCGCAACCTAATACTCTTACAGGTTCTATCGGTGTATTTGGTATCATGTTTAACCTGCAGAACTTCTTCAAAAATAAGACAGGTGTGACCTTCGATGGTGTTAAAACAGCCCCTTATGCAGACCTGGGCTCTATTTCCCGTCCGCTTACAGAAGTGGAAAAACGTTTTGTACAGACAGGTGTCGACAGCATCTATTCTTCCTTTAAATCCCGTGTGGTAGCAGGCAGAAAGCTGGACCCTGCTGTAGTGGACAGCATTGCACAAGGCCGCGTATGGAGTGGTACCGATGCCCTCAAACTGGGACTGGTAGACCGTATCGGTGGTATCAACGACGCCCTCGATTGCGCTGCGCGACTGGCTAAAGTATCCAGCTACAGAATGGTGGAATACCCTGAAATAAAGGATAAGTTCTCCCGCCTCCTGAAAAATGTAAGCGAAGAAGTGCAGGTGAGAATGGTGAAAAAGGAACTGGGCGTTAACTACGACCTGTATGAGCAGATTAAAACCATCCAGGAAATGCCTCGTGAAGTGCAGGCCAGACTGCCTTTTTCGTATAGATTCTAATCTTTTTAATGGTCCCAGGACTGAAGTCCTGGGCTAAATTCGATGCTGGCATTTTTGGGTGGCCAGAGAGATGAATTACATCGCTGGCCGCCTGATCGGCTAAATTCGGGTTAAAGTTTCGTCAGCCCTGTCTATCTATTTTAGCCCCGGACTTTAGTCCGGGGTTATTATTAAAATCTACTTAAAATCGGGTAGGTCATCTCCGCTCCATCATCTCCCCAAAAGCTTCAATAACAACCCCCAAAGGCATAAAGCAGGCAGTAATCTCCTTCATAATCCTGTTGATTGCGTAAAAAACGCGGCCGGCGTTCATTTTTTTGAGTAGTTTTACGGGATTTTTAACAAACGAGACTCAGATGAATGGAGTGAAGTACAGCCAATGGAGGGCCATGCTGGCCATAACAAAAGGAAGTTTTAGAGGTATATTCAGAAGCCCTTCAGCGGTGGTTTTCAGCCTGGGATTCCCGCTTGTGTTCATCCTGGTATTCGGATTTATCGGTAACAGCAGTGTATCTGTGAAAGTGGGTGTAGACAGGCATACCGATATCAACAGCCGGTTTTATCAGGGTTTGTCGCAGGTGAAGACCGTTAAACTGGTGGCCGATCAACCGGCAGCCGAAATGGAAGATGACCTGAAAAAAGGCCGTATCGTGGCCATCCTCAATATTATTCCCCAGCCGGGGCCCGATAGTATTCTCCACTATCAGGTAAATATTAAAACATCTACAGCTTCCGATGTTAACAAAAAAGCCATCTTGCAGTCGGTGCTGAAAGAGGTGGCTGCCCGTTTGGACGCCCACATTTATCCCCGTCCTTCTGTAGCCACTTTTGTGAGTGAGGAGGTACCGGGTCGTGTATTTAAAACAATCGACTTTATATTGCCGGGTCAGCTGGGTTTTGCGCTGATGAGCGCGGCCGTGTTTGGCACCGCCTTCCTTTTTTACAGCTTACGTCAGACGCTGGTACTGAAGCGCTTTTTCGCCACTCCGATCAAACGTACCTATATCGTGCTGGCAGAGGCACTGAGCCGTATGATCTTCCAGCTGATCAGTTCTGTGATCATCATCGGACTGGGACATTTTGCCTTTGGATTTACGCTGGTGCATGGATGGGTCACTTTCGCGGAAATGCTGGTACTGTCTGTTTTCGGGCTGCTGGTATTTATGGGCTTTGGTTTTGTGGTGAGCAGCCTGGCAAAAAATGAGAGCACTATTCCGCCGTTGGCCAATATTTTTACGCTGCCGCAGTTCCTGCTGGCAGGTACCTTTTTCCCGATAGATTCTTTCCCGGCCTGGTTGCAGCCTATATGCAAGCTGATGCCGCTGACCTATCTCATTGATGCGTTGCGGAAAGTGGCTTTTGAGGGGCTGCATCTGTGGCATGTGGGCTGGGATATAGCCATTTTAACCCTTTGGGGAGTGGTGGTGTACGCTGTGGCGGTGAAGGTATTCCGTTGGGAGTAGCTGGTTTTTTTTGATTAGCTTTGGCTTACCTAAAAACAGCTACATGCAAGCCTTTTTTGTTATTCTGGGGGCGTTGATCGTCCTGGTATTGGGGCTTTTCATTTTTAGTTTATTCCTTCCCCCTGTGGTGAAAGTGGAGCGTTCGCTCGTCATTCCTGCTACGGCAGACAGGATTTTCCCGTTGATCAATGTAGTACGTAACTGGGAGCTGTGGTCGCCCTGGAAAGAGCAGGACCCCGACATATCTATCACCTATGGGGAAAAAGACAGTGGTGCCGGTGCCAGCTACAGCTGGAAAAGCCGTAACCGTAATATTGGCACCGGGCATATGACCATTACAGAATCCCGGCCGGACCAATATATCGCTACTGATACTGATTTTATGAATATGGGCATCGCGAAAGGGGCGTTCCGGCTTGATCCGGTGGGTGAAGGCACCCTGCTCACCTGGAGCATGACCTGTAACATGGGGCAGCATCCGTTACGGAAGGTAATGGGCCTGATGATGGACAAATGGGTGGGCAATGATTTTGAGAAAGGGCTGGAAGGATTAAAACGATTGGTAGTTCGTAATTAACCTGTATTTATGCGTTTATTTAAATTGTTAGGTATCAGCATTGTTGTATTGGGCATTTTTGTGTTCCTGTTATCGCTGATGTTTCCCTCTACCGCCGTGGTAGAACGTACCGGTGTTATTCAGGCGCCGATAGATTCTGTATATGTGCAGGTGAATAACCTCAAAGCCTGGGAAAAATGGAATCCCTGGAGCCGTCCGGATACCACGGCACAGCTGGTATTTTCCAGCCAGACTTCCGGTGCCGGTGCTTCCTATTCCTGGCAGGGCCAGCTCAACAGTGGTAAGGTCCTGATTCTGGACAGTGAACCCGATAAAGGGGTGCATTACATGATGGATATTCAGAACATGCGGCCAGTAAAAGGTGGAATTGAACTGAAAAAGACTGCCGATGGAAAAGCCACTGCCATATTCTGGCATATGGAAATAAAACTGGGACTGCTGCCCTGGTGGAAACTGAGAGGATTCCTGGCAGACCGCATCTATGGCCCTGCTATGAGTGAGGGACTGAACAGACTGAATGAGCTTTGCACTCACCAGTGATCAGTTATATATAGTTATTTTGCCATTGATCCAATAAAATAAGGCAGAGCGGATTTTAAGTTTTAAATTGTTGTCTTTACCTCATTCCTCAATAAAAAACTACAGCTTAAAATGAAACACCTTTTAATGGCAGCCTTCTTCTGCGCCGCTACCACGCTCGGTTTTGCCCAGGAGAAAGCAAGAAAAAGCCCTCATGTAAACGTAGAAAATAAAGACATTAAAGTTGTGTATGGCCAGCCTTCCAAAAAAGGCCGGGTTGTATTCGGCACCCTGGAGCCATGGGGTAAAGTATGGCGTACCGGCGCTGATGAAGCTACTGAAATCACTTTCAAAAAAGATGTGGTATTTGGTGGTAAATCTGTAAAAGCAGGTACCTATACCCTGTTTTCCATTCCTGACCAAAAGAAATGGACGGTGATCCTCAACAGTAAGCTGGGTCAGTGGGGCGCTTACGACTACGAAAAAAACAAAGGCCAGGATGTAGCATCTGTACAGGTGCCACGCGAAGCCTTAAAAGCACCTGTGGAGAAACTTACCTTTACACTGCCAGGTAACGCTGTAGTGTTTGAATGGGATGATACCAAGGTGTCTGTACCGGTGAAATAAGTTTTCCGGAGATAAAGTAAAAAGCAAAGGGGGTGTCTCAAAAGACACTCCCTTCTTTTTTTTGGGGGGGGGAATCTGCGGGGTAGCTTTTTCCGTTTTTATAGTATGCCCAAAGGAAAAACACTATCAGTAGTCTTTAAAGCCAATCAGCAGCACCAGGCTATGCTTTTCCCTCCCGAGATTGGGGATCTGATAGCCGAGAATCACCCAGTTCGTGTGGTGGATGACGTAATAGAAAAGATCGATATAACTTTATTGCTGAAGCGTTATAAAGCAGGAGGAACCAGCAGTTACCATCCCAGGATGTTATTGAAAGTCCTTATTTACGCTTATATAAATAACATTTACAGTAGCCGTAAAATAGAGGAGGCACTAGGCCAGAACATCCACTTTATGTGGCTTAGTGGTATGAGTAAACCCGATCATAATACGATCAACAGGTTCCGTGGTGAACGCTTGCAAAAGGTATTACAACCTATATTCACCCAGGTGGTATTGTTGTTATGCGAAGAAGGCTTACTGAACATAAAAGAACTGTACACTGACGGGACAAAGATAGAATCGCAGGCAAATCGCTACAGTTTTGTATGGAGCAATGGCATTAAGTACAGTAAAGAAAAAATAAAACAGCAGCTTAATGACTTGTGGAAATATGCACAATCAGTGGCAGCTTCAGAATTGGGTGATGATACGGACCCATCCGGATATGACAAAATCGACAGTGAAAAAGTCAGTAAAACAATAGCGGCCATCAATGACGCCCTCAAAGAAAAACCCATAGACAAGCGGATCAGACAAAAGCTGGGATATGCTCACCGTAACTGGCCTTCAGCGTTGGATAAGTATGAGCAACAGGAACAAATAATAGGCTCTAACCGCAATAGCTATAGCAAAACAGATCCCGCCGCTACCTTTATGCGTATGAAGGAAGATCATATGAAGAATGGTCAGCTTAAACCAGCTTATAATCTCCAGATAAGTACTAATAATCAATACATCGTCAATTACAGCCTTCATCAGCAGTCCACGGATACATCAACTTTAATCAGTCATCTCCTGCAGTATATACGGTTATATAAACGAGTGCCCGCCAATATTACAGCGGATGCAGGGTATGGCAGCGAACAGAACTATCAATGGCTGGAAAACAGGAGAATTACGGCTTATGTTAAGCATGCTTCCTTCGATCGCAACCAGCACTGGTCAACTAAAACCAGGGAAATGTTCAAGGCCCAAAACCTACCCTACAATGCTGAAAAGGACCACTATATCTGCCCTGCCGGCCAGCGAATGCGTAGAAAAAGTACGTTCCCAAAAACAACTAAAAACGGTTACGGGCAAACAATAACTACTTATCAAGCCAGAACATGCGAAGGATGTACATTACGGCAGATGTGTCATGATCAACAAACAAATCGCATCATAGAAGTAAATCATAATCTAAATCGTCTTAAGGCGCTGGCTGACAAACGATTAAAAGGAAGAAAAGGAATACAGAAGCGTAAACAACGTTGCCATGACGTGGAATCTGTCTTCGCAAATATTAAGCATAATCATGGCTTTAAAAGATTTATGCTAAAAGGGATGGATAAAGTGTCAATCGAAATGGGATTAATGGCTATGGCACACAATCTTAGAAAGAAAACAGCATAAAATCAGGTTAACCCTTCACTTCTAAAAATGGAAACTGGAGAATCATTATAACAACCGGAATTTATAAAAAAGAAGCCGTCTCTTGTTTTGAGACGGCCCCTTTGCTTTTTTATTTTCAGGAAGATGTTAATGCAATTGTGATACCAGTTCACGGATACTGGCATATACCTGGTCCAGCTGCTCATTGGTAATACAGTACGGAGGCAGGATATAGAGGGTATTACCCAGCGGCCGGAGCATGATCCGTTTGGAACGGAAGAAGCGATGCAGGTGGTCGGCCAGTTGGTTGGTATAACCATCTGCTCCATCAGTCACCAGTTCGAAAGCAAGGATAGTGCCCAGCAGGCGCGGGTTTTTGACGGGTGCCATGGATGTAAGCTCGCGGAGAAAATGCTGATGTTTTTCGTGTATGCGTTGACGTTGCTGAGCGCAGGTGGGATCTGTAAAGAGATCCAGGCTGGCCAGGGCTACTGTGCATGCCAGCGGGTTGGCGGTGAAAGAGTGGCCATGGAACAGTGTTTTAAGCTTGTCTGCCGACAGGAAGGCTTCGTATATGTTGCTGGTGCAGGTGGTAATACCCAGCGCCATACTGCCGCCGGTGAGCCCTTTGGAGAGACATACTATATCGGGTGCTGTTTGCACATATTCCATCGCAAAGTTTTTACCTGTTCTGCCGAAGCCGGTCATCACTTCGTCGGCGATGAGCAGGATGTGGTTGTCTTTGCAGAAGCTCAGCAGCTGGTCAAAAGCGGGGATATCATACATGATCATGCCGCCTGAGCCCTGTAACAACGGCTCAAAAATAAAGGCAGCGATCTGATCGGGCTGTTGCGCTTTGATATCAGCTATCAGCTGATCAATATTATCGGGAGTGGGTACGTCGAGGAAGTGCACTTCAAACAGGAAATCATCGAAGACGCGGGTAAACACGCTGCGTCCGCTGACGCTCATGGCGCCAAAGGTATCGCCGTGATAGGCATTTTTAAAAGCGATGATCTTATGTCTGCGCTGGCCTTTGTTGTCCCAGTATTGTAAAGCCATTTTCAGCGCCACTTCTACCGCGGTGGAGCCATTATCGGAATAGAACACCCGGCGCTGGTTGGCAGGAAGTATCTGCAGCAGCCTTTCTGCGAGGTTTACAGCGGGAGGATGGGTATATCCGGCAAAAATACAGTGTTGCAGTTCCAGTGCCTGAGCGGCCAGCTGTTGTGCGATATGCGGATGTGCATGTCCGTGGATATTGACCCACCAGCTCGATGTAGCGTCGATGTATGCATGATTGTCTTCGTCATATAAACAGGCGCCTTCGCCACGTACGATACCGATAGGAGCAGGAGCGGTCTGCATCTGGGTATATGGATGCCAGATCACTTCTAGGTCTCTGGCAGACAGGTTTCCTTTTGTTGTTGACATGGGGCAAATGTAGGGAATTCATTTTTTATAGCTGTGCAGCAAGCGGTAGAGCTCTTCCGCCTTGTAAGGCTTGGGCAGGATATCCCGTATGCTCAGCTCCTGCAGCCGTTCAACGGCATCCGGCATAATATCGGCGGTGAGCACTATGATAAAAGCGTGGGGTTGCATTTGTTTGATATAGGGAATGGTTTCATAACCGTTCATCTCGGGCATATGAAGGTCCAGCATCACACCATCGAAGGTTTGTTCCTGCATGCGGAGGACAGCTTCTTTACCGTTGACGGCCAGTGTTACTGCAGCGCCGGTACGGTTTAGCTGCAGCTGCATAACCTTGCGGTTAATCTTATTGTCTTCCACTACCAGCATACGCATGCCCGTGAGCAGATTTTCCGGTATGATGACCGGAGCTGCTTCGGGAACAGCAGTACCAGCGGGAGTATTAAACGAAACAGAGAACCGGAAGGTCGTGCCCTGATGGAGCGTGCTGTCTACTGTAATACGGCTGTTCATCAGCTCCACCAGTTTGCGGGTGATAGACAATCCCAGTCCGGTGCCGCCATATTCGCGGGTGGTGGCGGAGTCGCCTTGTACAAAGGTTTCGAAGATCCGTTCCTGAATCTCGGGTGGTATACCGATACCAGTATCGGTGACGGTGAAACAGATGGACGCTGCGTCTGCACTGGTTTTTTCGAGCTGCAGCGTCAGACATACACAACCTTCATTGGTAAATTTGATGGCGTTGTTAAGGAGATTATTCAGGATCTGTCCGAGCCGTACGGAATCGCCGAGGACGTGAGCAGGTATGTTGTCGTCTACCTTTGTATTCAGCTGTAATCCTTTGGCGGTGGCCAGTGGCTGATAGTTGCCGGCAATGCCCTGAATGATGTCGCGGAGGTCCAGTTCAATATATTCGAGTGTGACTTTTCCGGCTTCTATCTTGCTGAGGTCCAGGATATCGTTGACCAGACCGAGGAGATGGTTGGCTGAAAACCGCAGGTTATGCAACAGTTCGGAATGGTCTGTGCAAGGTTCATCTTTCATGATGCCGGAAATACCGATGATGGCGTTGAGCGGTGTGCGTATTTCATGGCTCATGACGGAAAGAAATTCACTTCTGCTCCTGGCGGCATTTTCAGCGGTTTTTCTGGCTTGTTCGAGTTCCAGTTCTGCCTTTTTTTGTTTGTCGATGTCCATGATGATGCCGCGGAACTGGGTGAGGCGGTCATTGGTGTATACGGGTATGCCGGTGGTGCGCACCCATTTGACGGTGCCTTTGGCGGAGATGTGCCGCAGGTCTATGCAATATTGCTGATGATAACGAAGCAGCTGTTCTTTGGCTGTTTCTACCAGGTGTTTATCTTCCGGATGATAAAATTCCAGATCATGGTATACCGGCATAAAATTCTCCGGTAATTCCCTGATAGTGTATACCTGTTTGGTCCAGAATACCTGCCCAGTGACGAGGTTGAACTCCCATCCGCCGATGAGTCCCATTTGTTGAGTGATGTCCAGTATCTGAATGTTCCGGGCGTAATCAGCATTGAGCTGACGTAGTTCCAGTTCGCTGTGTTTGCGCCGGGTGATGTTCTGAAT
This sequence comes from Chitinophaga sp. HK235, assembly GCF_018255755.1. Taxonomy (NCBI): domain Bacteria; kingdom Pseudomonadati; phylum Bacteroidota; class Chitinophagia; order Chitinophagales; family Chitinophagaceae; genus Chitinophaga; species Chitinophaga sp. HK235. Next base: position 7,348,938 of record NZ_CP073766.1, read on the forward strand.
GAGCAGCAGGATGCGCCGGGGTGTGTTGTCGGTAGCCGGTATCAAACGCATTTTTACCGCATACCAGTAGGGCATGTCCTGCCGTATGTCGGCGTATTCATAATTTTGGGGATCGCCTGTCTGCAGCAGGGTGTCGGCCAGTTTGCCGAAGGCGTAGGCATGTTCGCCCAATGTATCTGCCATTGCCTTGCCTACGATTTCATCTTCCGGTATAAACAGCAGGTGCTGCTGGTTGCACCATACACGGGTAAAGACTTTGTTTTCATCTACTTCAAACACAATATCATCGAGCGACGCGGTGAGCGCATGCAGTTCCGATGAGAGTTGTTTGTTGGTGATCTCGAGTCTTTCGCGGCAGCTCTGTGTGCGGTAGTTATGTAACAGGGCGCCGTAGGTAAGTGCTATTGGTTGAAGTAGTGGAATAAGGGGGAGATCATAACCAGCGGGTTTATTAACCAGCGCTATGAGGCCGATGGTTTCTCCCTGCAGGATAATCGGAATGCCCAGGAAGGACTGGAATATAGCGGTGGTGTATGGTTCGTCGGTGGCCGGGTGGTTGCTGAACACCGGTTGCCCGGTGAGGATGACTGTTCCGAAGAGGGTGCTGAGGTTGGTGAAATGCTGGCCGCGTTCGGGACGTGCTCCGAAGTATTGTTGTACGTCGCTGTGCGATGGCATGTTGCTGATAGCTTGTACCACCAGATGAGGAAGGTTGTTATAGTCTTTTTCTATTTCTCCGATAAAGCCGCTCTGGCTTTCGGTGAGCGCTATCAGCTGTAACAGTAGTTCCTGGCAAACCTGCGAAGGTTTGTTGTCTATAAAGCTGGTATGCAGCCGCGAGACGATGTCCAGGGCATTCTGTTGCCGGCAAAGGGTTGTTTGCAGTGCATCGAAGCCATCTTCCAGTTTGAGGTTCCCGGAGTTGTTGCCAGGAAAGGGATTAGCCAGCATTTTGCAATCAGGTTTAATTTGTTTGGACCATCTTTATCAGGCATACTGGTCTGACAAGCCGGGTCATGCGGTCTGGTAGTGTGAAAAAACTGATTAAAGCAGGCTAGTGTTATGGAACAAGAGGAAGGGGCTGCCAAGGCAACCCCTTCAATAAATTTACAAAAATTAGTCAGAAAACATGTAATTATTTCCGCATACCACTGTTTTTAAACAGGGAATAGGCGGTTTGGTAGGTGGAAACACTGCGTTTGAGCAGGGCGCTGTCCATAGGGGCAGGCTGTTCTTCATTTTTATCCTGACTCCAGGAAAAGCACTGGGCTTTTTGCTGTGGGCTGAGGATGATCATTTTACCTGATTCCAGGTAAGCCAGTTTCTGGTAAGTGCTGAGCATAGCGCGGGGCTGATAAGTGCTGTCAAGCACATTTTTACCATAGAAATTGGAATGATAAGACCAGTGCAGCATTTTCAGCAGGGTAGGATAGAGGTCTATCTGGGAGCACATAACGGGTATTTCCTGTGGTGCGGTATTCGGCACATTGTATAGGATACAGGGTATGTGGTATTTGCTGATTTCTATTTCATTTTTACCTGCACTGCTGGCGCAGTGGTCGGCCACAAAAATGATCACGGTGTTTTTATACCAGGGCTTGTTGCGGATAGCCTGCAGGAACTGGCCGATGGCGTAGTCGGTATATTTCACGGCACCTTCGCGGCTGGTACCGGAAGGGATATCGATTTTACCACCTGGATAGGTATACGGACGGTGATTGGAGGTGGTCATGATGAAATCATAGAAAGGTTTGCCGGCTGCATATTTTTCGTCAGCACTTTTGATGGCGGCTTTGTAGATATCTTCATCACATACACCCCAGGCGTTTTCAAACTGTACAGCGCTGTCGGGTATGTTGGTTCGTTTGGACGCTATTTTGTCGTCTACCAGCCGGTGGCGCAGCCTGTCGGTGATATCATAACCGTTGTTGCCGAAGAATTTATTCATGTTATCGAAGTACCCATCTCCGCCGTAGAAGAAGGTGGCTTCGTATCCGTTTTTGCGGAAGATACTGGCAGCAGAGAAAAGGTTTTCGTTGTTTTTACGGCGAACGATGCTTTGTCCTGGTGTAGGCGGAACCGCGAGGGATAAGGCTTCCATGCCTCGCACCGTGCGGGTGCCGGTAGCGTACATATTGGTAAACAATATCCCCTCTTTAGCGATGCTGTCCAGTACAGGCGTAATATTTTCCTTGTTACCGAAACGGGCCATAAAATCGGCGCTGAAGCTTTCGATGGTGACCATGATCACGTTGGGCTTCACCGGTGGTATGGTGTCAGTAATGTTACGATAGATACTCTGCCCGTTTTCCAGGTACTGCGCATCGGGAGAAAGCAGTTGGTCGCGGACCTGTGAGAAGGCAGTACTTTCATCTTCCAGCAGATAATATTTATCGTAGGCCAGTTCATTGTTCAGATAGGCAGATATAAAGGAATAGACGCCTGCTTTGGACAGTTCCTGAGCATAACGGTTTTTGCTTTTATCTGCCCAGTTGTTGTTGACCAGGAAGATGTGGGCGATAGTGAGCCCTAGCAGAGAGAGGAAGATGAGCGCTCTTTTTCCGAAGCCGGTATTTGACCGGAAGCTGTTGCGGAAAATACCGCGACGGCTGCAAAGCCAGGTAAGCAGTGCTGTTGCTCCCAGTACGCCACCAATCAGTAACGGCAGCGGATACGACTGGTTAATATTACTGATCACTTCATAGGTGTAGATCAGATAGTCTACCGCGATGAAGTCGAAGCGACCGGCATATTCTCCCCAGAAAGTAAATTCAGCAAAAAAGGAAAAGATGGTGATCATCAGTGCCAGGAAAAAACCGGTATAGGTAAAGACCCGGTTAAACACCGTGTTGTTGAGCCTTTGCGGCAACAGCAACAGATAGAAGGCATAAGCGATGGTGAAAAAAAGTGCTACACCGGCATCATAGATAAAACCTTTGACATATACAGAAAGTATGGCGGTAAAAGAAAGGCCTGCCTGTGGGTAGGCCCAGATTAACAAGGTGGTACGTACTAAGAACGAAAGTACCAGGAACAGGGCGGCAAAACCGAATAGAACGGCGTACCGATTTTTGGCAGATTTCATGCTGTTTTAAATGTATGAATGTGGCCGCAAAGGTACGCCGTTCCAAATAAGAAAGTGCAGAAATATTACAGGTTGAATTTCACTGACAGGTTGATGGTGCGGCCATCGATAGGACCCCACAACTGAGCAAACTGCGGATTATTGACAGGGCCGGTAAACAGTGGCATGTGTTTACCCTGACGGGCGTCAAATACGTTTTCACAATTCGCCACCAGTGTTACATGTTCTCCCAGTTTTCTGGAGACCATAGCGGCCCAGAACCAGTAGTTGGGCGCTTTCTGATTGGTTTCCAGGTATTGATTGCCTATCCAGCTGTTTTCAATGCCGAAGCGCCATTTCTCTTCAATTTCATAAGCGAGGGTGGCGGCAAATTTATCCTGAGGTGCAAACGCTACTCTCGTAGAAGCCGGATCGGTGTATTTAGACACGGTATGATTGTAGCCGAGATAAAGCTCGAGATGGTCTAATTCGAAGCGTACATACGTGTCTGTACCGAGGCTGTTGACAGCGAAAGGTTGGTTTTGCAGCATTACTTTTTCGCTGGAGGCACTGGTGACTGGTAAGATCGGGTCTGTAATATGTGTATAGTACAGCGCCTGATTGAGGGTGACATCTACTTTGCCGAGGGTGGTGTGATAGTTGGCGTCGAAGTTGAGGCCCTGGCTTTTTTCAGATTTGAGTCCGGCGGCGAGTGGCAGCAGGTTGCGGTAGCCGATGGTTTGTGTTTGTGCGGAGAAGATGGCTGGTGATTTATAGCCGGTACCACCGCTGAGGCGGAGGCTGAGATCTTCTATTGGTTTGTACACCAATGCGAGCCTGGGCAGTACATACCATCCGAATACGTTGTGATAATCGGCGCGGATGCCTGCTTCCGCCATGAATTTATCGGTGATATGGAATCCGTCCTGAGCGAAGGCGCCCATGGTGTTGTAGGTGTAGTTGCCCAGCTGGGTGCTGTCGCCGGTAGCACGGCGATAGATCTCACCGGTATTGTTGAGGCCTATCACCCAGTCGTGGCGGCCGCTTTTTTTATTGTAGGCGGCTTCCAGGTAGGTGCTGGTTTGGCGGCCTTTCAGCGGGAAATTACCGGCGATATTTTCGAGGTGGAAGAAGCTGGCCACACCTTTTACGGTGAGGGTGCCACCACCCAGGTTTTTACGGGTAAACTGGATGTCTGCGCTATTCCGTTCGCTGTTATTGATTTCCGTATAGCTGTGCACGTTATCCGCATGATGATCGAGTACCTGCATGTCGCCACCTTCGCGTTTTTCGATGGTGCCGGTGTAGCCAGCTACCAGGGTGGTGTTGGCGTTGGGATACCAGAAGAAGCGTGGGTGGAGGAGGTATTGGCGCACGCGTGGCACATCGCTGAAGCCGTCATCGTTAACGTCTACCGGATTTTGGGAGGTGACGCCGGCGAAGAGGGTGAGGCCTGTTTTACCATATCGCTGGGAGTACCAGACGTTCACGTTATTCTCCTTGAGCGTGCTGCGATTAGCCAGGATGGTGAGTTCGGGTTTGGAACCGGGCGTTTTGGCGATGAAGTTGATCATGCCGGCGATAGCGCCTCCACCGTAGAGGGTAGAAACGGAGCCTTTGATGATCTCTATCTGTTTGAGGTCCAGCGGGGGGATGGCGAGTACGCCGAAGTTGCCGCTGAGGCCTTCATAGACGGGTAGTCCGTCACGGAGCAGCTGGGTATATTTACCGTCGAGCCCCTGCATACGGATAGCGTTGTTGCCGCTGACAGCAGAGGTGTTCTGGATATGTATCACAGAGAGGTCACCGAGGATGCTGGTTACGTTGCCTGGTTTGATACCGCTTTCTTCGATCATTTCTTCCTTGCCCAGAATTTCCACTTTCATGGGCAGGTCTGCAATACGGCTGTTGTTGCGGGTAGAAGAGATGATGACTTCATTCAGGTCAGCAACTTTGCTGATTTCAGGGTGTTGGGTGGTATCCCTGCTAAGGGTGTCTTTAACGGGAGCGGTTACACGCTGCTGTGCGGTGGCAGTGAGTATGCTGATACAGAGGACTCCTGTTGTAATAAGCGGACGCATGGAGGTATTACTTTGGTGAGTTATTCAGTTTCCATGCAAAGAAAAGAATACAATCTGGTGCAAATCTGTATCAACAGCTGGCGGTAAAAGTGTGCAGGCCGTTGCGGTACTGATAGGAGATGCGGATGTGATAGGACTCACCGATTTTTTTTACGATAGCGAGGCCCAGGCCGTTGGAGTTGGAATATCCCTGGTCGCTTTTTTTAAAGCGCTGAAATACATTGGCAGGAGGTATTTCGGGGAGGTTGCTGGTATTGGAAATGGTAAAGGTGTTTGTTGTCAGTGTGATCTGAATACGGCCTTCGGTGTAGTTGTATTTGATGGCGTTGCCGAGGAGGTTGCTGATCATAATATCGGCCAGCGCGGGATGCAGCGGCCAGGGCGCAGTGGGTACGAGGGATGTTTCGATGGTCAGTTCTTTTTCGCGGATCAGTTCTTCGAAGAGCGACAGGTATTTGGCGATGACCTGATGCAGGTCGGGACGTTCTGTAAAAGGATACTGCTGATTTTCAATTTTTGCCAGCAACAGCAGGTTGTGATTGAGACGGGAGAGTCGTTGCAGTTCTTCACTGGTTTGACCAATGTTTTTCAGCTGTTCTTCTGAGAGATTTTCATCCTGGAGCAGGAGTTCGAGTTTGCTTTGTGTGATAGCCAGCGGTGTTTGCATTTCATGGGCAGCATCTTCCGTCAGTTCTTTCATGTTGATATAGTCCTGATGGATACGGGCTGTCATCTGGGTGAGTGCTTCATTGAGCTGGTTAAATTCATGTGTAGGGGTTTGGGGGAAGTCGAGGGTCTCTATTTTGTTGAGTTGCAGCTGCCGTATTTTATCGAGTGAGCGATAAAAAGGACGCCATACGTTACGGCTGATGAGCCAGTTGGAAACGACAACAAAACAGAGCAGTCCGGCGAAAGCGATTAACATCACATGGATGATATTTTTCAACAGGTCGTCTTTTTCGATCATGGATTTACGCAATACCATCTGGTAATTTTGTCCGTGGATGCTGATGACCTGTGATAGTTCACGGAAGGGAGCTTGTGTATCTTCCGTTTCCTGATAAAGATGAACGCCTTTGAGTTTATATTTTTTCTGTACGGGTTTATCGGTGGGGATGAGTTGAAATTCCTGGGTGTTGAATCGGAAAATGGGGTTATCGACATGGGCGGTGTCGAGGTAACGGAGCCATTCCAGCTGGTCGTTGACCAGTTCTTCATCCGTTTCGTGTTTGATTTCCTTATTGAATTTATGAAATAGGTAGAAGGCGCCGGCGGTGAATACCGGGAGCATGAAGAGCAGGAAATATAAGGTGGTTTTGGTGAGCAGTTTCATGCGGCGCATTCTGTTTATCCGAAACGATAGCCAGTACCGTAAACGGTTTTGATATAATCTTCTCCGCCGGCTTCGAGCATTTTTTTGCGGAGGTTTTTGATATGGGTGTAGATAAAATCGTAGGAGCCGGCCTGGTCGTAGGCATCGCCCCAGAGGTGTCCGGCGAGGGCCGATTTGGTGACCACCCGGTGCTGATTGGCAATGAAATAAAGCAGTAGTTGATATTCCTTGCCGGTCAGGGTGATGGATTTATCATGTACCAATACTGTTTTGGAAGAAGGGATGATGGTGATTTCGAAGAAGGTGATGCTGGTATTGCCGTCGAAGTTTTTGCGTCGGAGGAGGGCATTGATACGGGCATTGAGTTCCGACAGGTGGAATGGTTTGGTGAGATAGTCGTCTGCACCGAGTTCCAGTCCGCCCAGTTTATCTTCCAGGGAGTCTTTGGCCGAGATGATAATGATACCGGCTTTGGACTTCAGTACTTTGAGTTCTCGTATGATGTCCAGTCCGCTTCCCAGTGGCAGTCCGATATCGGCCACAATACAGTCATATTCATAATCTGTTACCTTGTCCATGGCCTCTCTGAAATCGGCCGCCACCTCACAAATAAAGCCCTGGTGCTCCAGGTATTCGCGGATGCTGTTGCGCAGGGAAGGTTCATCTTCAATGATCAGCACTTTCATGGAACTGTGATGGGTATGATGAATGATGATGTGTATGATGGCATGGTTGATGCTCCCACAGCCCAAAACTGTGATGGGTATGATGAATCATGATGGGTATGATGGGGCATTGATGCTCCGGCAGGCCCTTCGTGATGCAGATGGATATTTATCATGGGGCAAAAGTAGGGATTAATTCTAAAGCAATCCTGAACTATGATGGCGGTGATGAATGATGATGAGTGTGATGGATGTTGATGGAGAAATGGGTTCATCGTGATTTTAAATGAGGTTTATTTTATTGGCTGTTAGTTATATATGTCTAATTAAATATGTCAAAAAAAGATGTTAGAACATTTTTAGGGATAACGTATAAAATTATCATTGACGTGAAATAGTACCATTACTCATCTTATATCATTCTGTATATCCGATCTCTAAACATAATCATTCAGTTATCATTCCGATCATAATTCTGATCCTAATTCTGATCCTAATTCATCACAGTTTCATCATCGTTTTAAATCCGAATGGTAATATTTATCGTTTATACTATAGCAAAACGATGATGTAATCACGCGAATTGGACTTTAGGGCTAGACTATACGGATTATGTATTAATGGGTCGTTTTGATCACAACGATAATGGAGTAACAACATTCAGACTATCCGGCGGAAAGCCCAAATGCTTCGAAGCTAATGCTTTAGACTGTTTCCTACACTTTTTTGAAGAATCACTACGGGTACTGCTGTAGCGGGATGTTTATGTCATTAAAACATTGAAAACTTGAGCAACAAAGAAACTAAAGAATTGTTTGACCTGATGGACCAGGTTCCCAATGCAAAGCGGGTAGCGGAGGAGTACCGGCGTTTGATGCGGGAAGGTAAGCTGGACCCGCAAAAAGATGTTACTGATGCAGGAGCAGGATGGTTGATGGTAGAAGATGAGTTATTGCGGGATGATCATGCTAAATCGTACAACTACAGGGTGTCTGCGGTATGTGTAACGATCATTCTGCTGGGGTTGGGCCTCAGTGTATGGTGGCAGTACCGGCATGAAAACAATCTTATCCGTCAGCTGGCGGCCAATGACCGGCGCGAAACAATGATTGCATCCAATAAGCTGGTAACGCCTATGCCGGGTGTAGAACGTAAAAATGGTATTTATACCTTTCATGAAGCCTCCCTGCGTGATATCGGCGGTATGATCGATAAACGTTTTGAAATCAAGGTGGTATTTGATGATCCTGCCATGTCAAAGCAGTGTTTTACCGGTAGTATGGACCCTTGCCAGTCACTCGATGCATTTATGAACGTGGTGAAGTACAGCACTCCTGTGGATTATTATTTCAGGGGTGGTACATTGCATATCCAGCAACGGTTATCACACCGCCGTTGAGAACGTTGGTGCTGTGGCGTTACAGTCAGTGGAAGCAGGAGACAGCGTGTAATACCGTTGACAATGGTCGGTTTTTAGAAAATGGGAGTGCTGAAGAGGCGCACTGCGGTATCGTTACAGCTGCCTTTGTTGAGGTGAACCTGTGTCGCGCTACGGCAAATCCACCGTTTCTTTTGGGATAGCCTGCAAAAATTTCTTCAACTCTTTTTCCCGTTGCCATAGCTCTCTGGATGCCAGCCAGCATACAAAAGCTTCCTGGCGGCTGCCGGCAGGAATCCGGGTGTTGTGGATTTTAAACTCGTCTGCCGGAAACTGGTGGTTCGACTTCAGTAATTCTGCCGCCATATTGGGATAGGCCTTCCTGGCTTCGAGGAACCGGGCTTTGGCCTGTTCCGGAAGATCCAGTTTGTAAAGTGCGAGGAAAGAGAAAAAAGTAGTTTCCAGCGTGCGCTGAAGAGGAGACAGCTGTTGATACCATTCGAGATATTCGGCATACCTGCCCAGATACATACAACAAACGGGCAGAAGGGCGGCGACGCCGGTGTCATCGTTTTTGTTGATCTTCAGCAGGTAGTTGATTTTATCCAGTGCCCGCTCATATTGTTTCTCCTTGATGTACTCGGTAATCACCGCATGAAATGACCTGAGCAGAGGCCTGTTTTCCAGGATGCACCAGTAAATATCATCCTGATCCGGATTAAAGTAAGGAGGCAGGGCTTCCATACAAACGAGGTGCGCTTTATGGACCAGCGCATTTCCTTCAATCTGGCGGCCCGTACGATTCAGGACCACCGCGAGCGACAGCATGGCGTCTATGTTACAGTTACCACAGGCAAGAATAATCTTCCGGAAAATCCTTTCCGCTTTCAGCAGCTGTGTATGCATGATGTCCATGGCATGCAGCAGCTCCTGATAATATGAGACCGTGATTTCGGGCTGATAGAACATCCATGAGCCGCCCTCTTTGATGAGATAAGGTTGCCGTGGCATATCTTCCGGTTTTGTCAACAATTACATGCTACAAGAATAAGTCTATTCAGTATGGCAATTGTTAACCACTTCTAAACACCGGAAGTTATTTTGAAATTTTTTTTATCAGGATTGTTCAGCTGCCACATTACCCTGTGCATCCAACGCCAGAAAAGGATTGTAGGCAATTTCCCAGAGGTTGTTTTCCACATCGGCGATATAACCGCTGTAACCGCCCCAGAAAACCTTTTCGGCCGGTTTTACCACTTTCACACCGGCAGCAGCGAGCTTCTCCATCAGGTCGTTCACTTCCTGCTCGGAGCCCAGATTGTAAGCCAGCGTAAATCCTTTATAGGCAGGAGCATTACCATTCACCTGCGCATCGGCTGCCAGGGCGTCGTGCGGATAGAGGCTCAGTATGAAGCCGTTCAACCGGAAAAAGACAATGGACTCCTCTGCTGCCATCGGTATCCAGCCAAATTTAGTCTCATAAAATTCTTTCATCTTCGGAAGGTCGTTTACACCAAGGGTAAGGTAAGTGAGTCTCTGGTCGAGCATGGTCATCATTTTTAGGCTTCAAAGATAAGGGGGCTAAGGATGACGGTGTTTGGAAAAAAACGACATTTATAAAGCCGAAGGTACACGCCCGGTATATTTGCGGATGTCGTTGGTGAGATGGGCATGATCATAATATCCGTGCTCAAAGGCAATCTGCAGCAGGCTGGTGCCAGGCTTGCTGTTCCGGATATACTGATGTACAGCCTGATAGCGGACGATGTTGGCAAAAGCTTTTGGGCTGATACCCGTATGTTTCAGAAAATTACGTTCCAGCTGCCTTGGTGTCTGGTAGTGGGTACGGGCCAGATCACCTATTCTGATAATGCCCTTATGCTGTTGTATATTGTTGATCACAGGCAGCATCTCCCTGGATGCCCGGGTATTGTGCAGCAGGAAATATTTATCCAGCACAGGCACAAAATCCTGACCGGCGCGCAGCAATAACTCCACCAGTTCCTGACCGAATTCAATACAGTTGTCTGCCAGTTCCTGTAATGGAAAACGAAAGAAAGATGCAAACGCTGCCGGCTTGAACCGGATACCGATCATCCTGGCTTCTGCCGGCGGACAGGAATCGGTATAGCGGGTCATAGTACCGATCAGATAAGCTTTTTCTGATGCCAGCATACGTGGCCCTTCCTCAGCGTTGTTGGTAACGGCCGCTCCCAGGTTACAGATGATATCTACACAACCGTCGGGTAGTATACGGCTGTGAGCCGCCACACCGGATGTATTGGTCACGGTCCAGTAGGCATCAATGTATTCACTGAGTAAAGGATGTGGTTTGAATTGCTGGTACATTCACGATAAGATGTTGCTGTAAATGTAAGAAAAAGGAAGTGTTTGCACTGTTCAAAAACGGACAACCGGTGTGCGGTTTTGAAACAGCTGTATCCATACGGATCCGGAAGAGCCTTACCAGTATAGATTGCCGGCTGTGGCAAATTTATTGCAGCAGTCTGGCACAATGATTAAGATTGTTAAATGATCCCCTGTTATGCTAAAAAACTATTTTAAGATCGCCTGGCGGAATATTACCCGCAACCAGGTTTTTTCTGCTATCAATATTATGGGGCTGGCTATCGGCATTGCCGCATCTCTGCTCATATTCCAGTATGTAGCATTTGAGCTGAGCTATGAAAATACCCAGACCAAAGCAGACCGTATCTACAGGGTACAGCAAGACCGTTATAACGATGGCAAACTCAGTACACAATGGGCTGCCGGCGCTTTTGCCGCAGGCAATAAATTTAAAGAGGCTTTTGAAGAAGTGGAAGCTTATGTGAAACTGACTAAAAGAGACCCTTCGTTGCTGGAGACTGCCGGTAAAAGTGTGAAGGTGACAGAACATTATTACGCCAGCAGCGCCTATTTTGAGGTGTTTTCCACACCACTTATCCAGGGAGATGCACGAACTGCACTGGTGGAGCCCAATACGGTGGTCTTGTCTGAAACCCTGGCGCATAAACTGTTTGGCAACGAGGACCCTGTAGGCAAAACACTGACCATGAATCAGGTAAGAGCGTTCAAAGTGACCGGTGTATATAAGGATATGCCTGCCAACACTCATCTGAAAGCAGCAGCACTGTATTCCTTCGCTACTTTTGTGGATATCGTGAAACCCAATAATCCGGAAGACGCCTGGCAATGGGACGGCTGTCTTACCTACCTGCTGCTCCGCCCCGGTACCAACGCACAACAACTGGAAGCGAAGTTCCCGGCTCTGGTGGCGGCTGCTTCGAAGGATGTGCAGGATGGATCCAAAGCTGTGTATACGCTGAAATCATTGAAGGATATTCATCTGTATTCCCATCAGATGATGGAAGCGGAGACTAACGGCAACGGCAGTACGGTATATCTGTTGATGGGCATTGCATTGTTTATTGTGGCGATTGCCTGGATCAACTATATCAACCTGGCTACAGCCAGGGCTATCAACCGCGCTGTGGAAGTGGGGGTACGCAAAGCAGTAGGTTCCCAAAGAAGCCAGCTGATAGCGCAGTTTATGGTAGAATCGCTGCTGCTGAATGCGATGGCCGTTTTGCTGGCATTGTTTCTGGTCGTTTTTGCCATCCCGCTATTTAATAGTCTTACCGGGCAACATCTCTCTTTTTCCCTGTTACGTGATAGCTTATTCTGGAGCGTATTGGCTATCCTGTTTCTAACCGGTTCTTTTCTTTCCGGGCTGTACCCGGCTTTTGTATTGTCTGGCTTTAAACCGGTAGCGGTGCTGAAGGGAAAGGTGATTTCTTCCCGCCAGGGAAGTACCTTACGGAAATCGCTGGTGGTAGTACAGTTTGCGGCTTCGTTGTTTCTGTTGGTAGGAGTGCTGGCTGTTTTCCGTCAGATACAGTTTATGCGTAGCCAGCAACTGGGTATCAGTATTGATCAAACACTGGTGCTGAATCCTCCGATCGTCTCCCGTGATTCTACTTTCTTGCGTAAGCAGGAAGCCTTCAAAAAACAATTGTTGCAGGAGACGGCTGTTCGTAGCGTGACTGTTTCCACGGTGGTACCGGGAGAACCATGCAGCTGGAATGCCGGCGCCATCCGTTTGAAAGGCGCCGATGAAAAACAAGGAAAACAATACCGGATTATCGGTGTGGATTATGATTATGTACCGGCATATAGCCTGAAACTGCTGGCTGGTCGCAACTTTTCGCCTGACTTTGGTATGGATGGAAATGATGGTGCTGTGATATTCAATAAAACCGCTGTAAAACAACTGGGCTTCGATCGTCCGGAGGAAGCAGTAGGGAAGGTTATTTTTTTCTGGGGAAACTACATGCGTATAGAAGGGGTGGTTGATGATTTTCATCAGCAATCACTGCATGAGGCTTATGAGCCACTGATTCTGCGGCTGATCCCGGATGTACAAGGGTATGTTTCCATCCGGATGTCGCCTGACAATGCCAATGCAACGATAGCAGCTGTGCAACGGAGCTGGAATACTTTTTTTCCTTCCAATCCCTTTGATTATTTTTTCCTGGACCAGCATTTTGATGAGCAGTACAGAACTGACCAGCGTTTTGGAAAAGTGTTCGGTATATTTACGGCCCTGGCTATCCTGGTGGCCTGTCTGGGCTTGTTTGGGCTGGCGTCCTTCACTATTGTACAGCGCACCAAGGAAATCAGTATCCGTAAGATACTGGGAGCCTCTGTAGCAGAGATTGTACGGCTGTTGTACCGTGAGTTTGCAGTGCTGATCGTGATTGCTTTTTTTGTGGCCACCCCACTGGCGTGGTTCAGTATAACACAATGGCTGAAAGGCTATGCTTTCCGTACGACGTTGTACTGGTGGTTGTTTGCGCTGCCGTTAGCGCTGGTGCTGGTGATTGCATTCCTGACGGTAAGCTTCCAGAGTATCAGGGCTGCGCTGGCTAATCCGGTTGATAGTTTACGATCAGAATAATTTAACAGGATCGGTAGGTTTCAAGGATAAAATCCGACATTTACCAACAGGTAAATATGTGAATGTTATTCTGTTAAAACTATCTGTATCATGGAAATCATTGTCAGGAAGGCTGTAAAGGAAGACCTGCCGTTATTGCTTACATTCGAACAGGGGATTATCACTGAGGAACGCCCTTTTGATCCTACTTTGCGGGATGGAGAAATTCATTATTACGATATTGCTAAGATGATTGAAGCAGAGCATGTAGAAGTGGCTGTGGCAGTGGCCGGCGATAAAATCGTAGGTTCCGGTTATGCCCGTATAGAGCCGGCCTCCAGACCTTATCTGAAACATGCTAAGCAGGCCTATCTGGGTTTTATGTATGTAGACCCATCCTATCGGGGCAAAGGCATCAACGGTAAGATCCTTGCTTTCCTGAAAGAATGGGCCTATCTGCAGGATGTGCTGGAGCTGCGCCTGGGCGTATACAGCGACAACGAGGGCGCTGTAAGAGCCTATGAAAAGGCCGGCTTTGAAAAACATCTGATCGAAATGCGCATGGACCTGCGTGATGATCCTACCTATCTTGCCCAATAAAAATTACTGAGTACAGGCCAGCCTGAGCGCAAGCTCCATAGGCTGGTCTTTTCCTTCTATAGCAGCTTTTGCCGTTAATGGTACCACATAGTCCGGCATAGTGCCGTGGCCCTTATTTATAGTACTGTCTACCGCTGTAACATACCGTTGTAAGGGGACAGTAAGCATCATTCGGGTAGGCCGTAGTTTTACAGCCGGCATCATGCCACTGTTGTTACCCTGATAGCCACCGCCGGTTTCTTCTCCGATAAAAACTGCTTTGCGATGAGCTGATAAAACAGCGGTTACATCTGCACAAGACGACATACAAAAGCCGTCCGTTAGCACAAAAGTCTTACCAGTATAGGCATTCGCTGCAGGTTGTTGTATTGCATAATAGTTAAATTCCCTGGTGATCTTTGATCGCTGCCACTGATATTCTCCGTTTACCAACACTGGTTTGCGGTAGAAGAGCCGGGCTATTCCTTTTATCTGTCTGGCAATGGCGGGTGTTACGATGATGCGGTCCCAATACCGGAATGGAGTATCAAAAAAGTGGCGTGTAAAGTAAACAGCGTTGCCATCAGTGCCGCCGGTGTTGCCGCGGAGGTCTACAATCAGCTGGTGGATACCCTGTTGCCGGAGTTGCAGAAAGGCACTGTCGATAAACTTGCTGAAGTGTTGTCCTGATTTTTTAATGTCGGATGCAGCAAAGGAATGGATGGTGAGTATGGCTGTGTTGCCATTGATCCGGAAATCCAGTGTTCTGGCGTAAGTGGGTTCTTTGAGAAATCCACTGCGGACGATATCCGCAAATCGTGTGCCCTTCAACGTTATTGTTTTATTATCAGCGGTGATGAGTGTAAAGGTTGTATCAGGGTTGATCATGTTTCTGTACCATAGCGGAAATTGATGATACAGGGCTTTGTATTTCATGGTGAGATTATAACCATCTGATGGGATGGCAGGAAGAATCTTATCCAGCATTGCCGGAATGCTGTTGCCGTTGATCGCCGTCAATACCGTGCCGGGTGCCGGCTCAGGCTGAGCGGAATAATTGGCTGTAACGATGGCCTGGTTGTTTTCAAACATCAGTTGTAATGGCAACAGGTTGGGCTGCTGGTCCAGGTGTGATATATAAGAGGCTGACAAACTCAAATCGGTATGCAGACAACCAATCCTGGCAATAAATGGTTTTAGTTTACGATATATCTCCGGTTCGGTGAGTGAGTCAGCTGTGATGGTGGATTTCAACGAGTCCAGGTACTGATGGGAACTACTGCCGGAATGATACCGGTCATAACCAGGATGACTTTTCTCCAGTTCTTTGGCCAGATCGTTGATCATGGAAATGACAGCTGCTGCCGGGTATTTGGGCAGGCTGTCGGATGGCGGTTGTACATGGCTTGTGAATGCTATACAGCAGAGAGGGATTAAATGGATCATTGTTTTATTTTAAAAATAATACGAAGGGGCGTTAAGGGTTTGTGAATTGGGAGAATTTTAAAAAATCGTATAGCCGTTAAGGTCATAATAAAACTATTCACAATTGGACAGCAGTTGTGCCGAAATCGGACAATTTTTACAAAGGTAAATATGTATATTGTTGAATATTAATATGCTATTCCCTGGCATTTGATTGGGTATATTCAAACCATGATCACTAATTATTTCCGGACAGCTGTCCGCAGTTTATGGAAGCATAAAGTTTACAGCTTCCTGAATATTTTCGGGTTGATGACGGGTATTGCCTGTGCAGGCATTATTTTTTTATGGGTGGAAGATGAAGTGCAGTTTGATCATGTGCATGATAAGAAGGACCGCCTATACGTCGTTATACAGCACTGGCAGTACGATGGATATAAGCGCACGTTCTGGTCTACGCCGGGATTGCTGGGACCCACTATGCAGGCCAATTTACCGGGTATTGCCCATACCTGCCGTACTACGGAGGGGACACAAACAGCGATGTTCAACAATGGTCAGACCTCTTACTATGCTGCAGGAATTTATGCTGACAGCACCTTGTTCAGCATGTTCACCTTTCCCTTTATCGAGGGGAATGCCCGAACGGCCTTTACACAGCTTAATTCGCTGGTGGTAACGGAGAAGGCTGCACGAAAATTTTTCGGCACGACTACCAATGTTACCGGTAAGATCCTGAGAATGGATAACAAGCAGGAATATATGGTGACGGGTGTTGTAAAGGATATTCCACAGAATTCCACCCTGCAGTTTGATTGGGTGGCGCCTTTTCAGGTATATTTTAATCAGAACAGATGGCTGGAATCATGGGGAGCCAATTCCATCAATAGCTTTGTGGAGCTACTGCCGGGAGCAGACGTAACAGCAGTCAACCGCCAGCTGGCGGGTTTTACCAAAGCACGTAATCCTCAGGGGGTTACTACGCCGGTTTTATTTTCGATGAACGACTGGCATCTGCGGGGAGAGTTTGAAGACGGGAAGCAGGTAGGTGGCCGTATTGGTTATGTGCGTTTGTTTGCGTTGATCGGTGGAATCATCATTCTTATTGCCTGTATCAATTTTATGAACCTGGCCACTGCGCGCAGTGAAAAACGGTCGAAGGAAGTTGGTGTACGAAAGGTGCTGGGGGCCGGTAAAGGTAAGCTGGTGGTGCAGTTTATCAGTGAGGCCATGCTAATTGCTTTGATAGCGACACTGCTGGCTGTATTATTAATTATAACGTTGTTGCCTGTGTTTAATGCGGTGGTGGGTAAAAATATTTCGCCCGGATTGGGCAACACAACGCACTGGGCCGCTTTACTGCTGATAGTGGTTATTACTGGCCTGGTTGCAGGCAGTTATCCCTCCCTTTATCTTTCTTCCTTTAATCCGGTGACTGTGCTGAAAGGGTTCAAGCTGCCTTCCGGTAATGCTGCATTTATCAGAAAAGGACTGGTGGTATTACAATTCACGATTTCCACCGTGTTGATCATTTCCACTATCATTATTTATCAGCAGATGCAGTATGTTAAGAACCGTAAGCTGGGTTATAACAAGGACAATCTGCTGGAGATGAAGGTTACCGGTAATATGAACAGGGATTTTGATGCTATCAAACAAGACCTCATCAATACTGGTGTGGTAGAGAATGCAGCACTTTCTGATCATGCCACCATTTATGGAGGAAACAATACAGATGATTTCAGATGGGAAGGATTGCCGGATAAAAGCAGCAACCTGATTTCGGTCAGAGGTGTGACGCCGGAATTTTTTGCGACTTCAGGAATGCAGCTGCAGAGTGGCCGTGATTTTCAGTTGGGGAAATCAGTAGATAGCTTTAGTGTGATCATCACTGCCTCACTGGCGAAGCTGATGGGTAAGGAAGGTCGTATCGGTGGTAATTTTCTGGTGCCGGAGAATAAAAGCAGGCGATACGTTCCTTATCGTATTGTGGGTATTGTAAAAGACTTCGTTTATGGCGATATGTATGGAAAGCCTGACCCCGTAGTGTTTTTCAAAGGTCAGCAGGATGCTGCGGTGATGTATATACGTATTGCTGCGAAGGCTCATCCGGAGCAAGCCATTGCAAAAATAGAGGCGGTAATGGCGAAGGACAATCCTGACTATCCTTTTGCTTTCCGGTTTGTAGACGAACAGTTTAATGGGATGTTCAGCAGTGAGATGCTGATCAGCAGGTTGTCCCGTTTGTTTGCCGGACTGGCTATTGTGATTTCCTGTCTGGGTTTGTTTGGGCTGGCCGCTTATACTGCAGAACGCCGGACCAGGGAGATTGGTATCCGTAAGGTGCTGGGGGCCAGTGTGACGGGTATAGCCCGGTTGTTATCTGCGGAGTTTCTGCTGCTGGTATTGGTGTCGGTAGTCATTGCATTTCCGTTGGCCTGGTGGATCATGTCGGGGTGGCTGGACGGTTATGCTTACCGTACCGCTATCCACTGGTGGGTATTCCTGCTGGCAGGAGGGGCTGCCGTGCTGATTGCGCTGGTGACGATCAGTTACCAGGCTGTCAGGACAGCCCTGATGAATCCTGTCAGGAGCTTAAGGCGGGAGTAGTTTTCATGATATGCCGGCGATGTTGCTGGCCCCAGTCCATGATGGACAAGACAATCGTTTCCAGTGATTTACCATAGGGCGTTATCTCGTATTGGACGGTGATAGGCTTGGTGTGGCATACGGTCCGTTTCACCAGCATATTCATTTCCAGGACCTGTAGCTGACGGGTCAGCATTTTAGCACCGATGCCCTGCAGGTGGCGTTGTAGCTCTGTAAAGCGTTTGGGACCGAGGCAACATAATGTGGCAATAATCAGTACGTTCCATTTGCCCTGCAGGATGTCCATAGCATCATGCAGGGCTTTTGTTTTGCCCTTATAATCGCATTGTGCGGGTTGTGTGATAAGTGTTTTCATCGTTGATGAGGATATGCTGTAAAAATAGTGCAAATAAGTGCAGTGGGATATTTAACAGATAAAATATTACTTTTATGTATTGTTATTAAAAAATACCGAAAATGACCCGTACCTATCTGTTCCTGTCTGCGTTCCTGGCCGTAATGGCTGTTTCCTGTTCCAAAGAGCCTATGGCTGGCCCTGATCCTGATCCTGAAACAACACCCACCACGCCAACATCACCTTCCGGTTCCAATAAGCTGACGGGTGTCTGGAAATATGCCGGTATGAAGATTAACGGACAGACTGTTTCCGAATCCAACATAGAGGGGCAGGCGATGAGAGGTATAATAGATATGGATTATACCACTTTCAACAATAGTGGAACTGTTACTTTTGAAGAAACTACTGTGGCATCCAATAATATCGGTTATTCACTGGATACCAAGGTGAGAGTGCGCGCTTATATTGATGGCGTGCTTTTCAGGGATATGAATGAATCCTGGCCGCTGACTATACCTCCTATGAGCAGCAATGGTAAGTATAACATGATAGGAACAGATTCTGTACGTATCGAGGGTGTTGTTAGTTCTGTGCCATCATCAACCGGTCAGTTGTCTAAGAGTATTCCTGCCACTTATAAAATTGCCTGGGCCGGAGATACGCTGGTGTTAAGGGCTCATATTATTTTCAGCAGTTCTGAGGAGCATGACGGTATCACTGCTGTATCACATAATGATCTTTACCAGGAATTAAAGCTGGCCAGAAAATAATTAAGATTATTCTGTCCGCAGACTTTTCACCGGATTTGCAATAGCGGCTTTGATAGTCTGAAAGCTGATCATCAGTAAGGCGATCATCAGTACGATCAGACCCGCTATTGCAAATATCCACCAGTGAAGGGTGGTGCTGTAGGCGTAGTTGCTGAGCCACTGATGCATCACATACCAGGCCAGCGGACAGGCAATCACCATCGAGATCAATATCAGTCCAAGATAATTGAAGGACAGTAAACGGAATATAGCACCTACACTGGCACCCAGCACTTTCCGGATACCTATTTCGCGAGTGCGTTGTTCTGTTGTAAACATCGTTAGTCCCAACAACCCCAGACAGGCAATAATGATGGCCAGTCCGGCAAAGAGGCCGGAGAGTTTTCCCACAATAGTTTCACTGACATACTGTTTGTTATAATCATCATTTATAAACCGGTAGCTGAAAGGGAAGGATGGGTTCAACTGCTTACATAATGCAGCTACTTTTTTTAACGCGACTTCGGTTTGTCCTGGCTGTATACGGACCAGGATGTTGCTATTATGTTTCAGCTCTGGTACGATGATCATGGGCTGTATCGGTTCGTGCAGTGGCTTAAAATTAAAATCCCTGATCACGCCTACTATCTGCCTTTTAATACCCCATAAAGTAATACTCTTTCCAACAGGATTGATAAAGCCTATTTTTCTGACAGCTGTCTCGTTCAGGATACAGGCTGTGGAATCCGACGGATACTCTGGTGAAAAATCTCTTCCGCCTGTTAGCCGGAGTTTCATGGTTTTTACGAAATCATAGCCTGAGTGGGAAACAAAAAAAGGAAACAGGTTGCTGGCCTGTTTTCCCGGCCATGTAACAGTGGTGGTAGACTGGTCCAGGAGGGTGGGCGTATCTGAAAGCTGTGACACTTCTGTTATAGCGGGTGTTTGCAGGGCTTGGTCTTTGAATACGTTGAAGTTGGCCAGCAGTCCGCCTTCCAGGGGAATCATCAGCAGGTTGGTTCTGTCATAACCCAGGTTGCGGGTTTGTATATAACTGATCTGTTTTGAAACCACCAAGGTGCCGATGATCAGTATCATGGACAATACAAACTGAAATACGACGAGTCCTTTCCGCAAGAGATGGGTGCGGGTACCTGGAAGGTGTGAGCCTTTTAATACCTGCAGTGGATTGAATGAAGATAACAGTATTGCCGGGTAACAGCCTGCGAGGATACCAGTGGTCAGTACAAGGGCAAACAGCTGTGTCCAGAATATCCGGTTATCATAGGGAATTTTTATCTGATAGCCGGTGAGTGCATTAAACGCTGGTAATACCATTGATACCAGTATCAGGGCCAGTAGTGCTGCGAGCAGGGTGAGCAACAGGGCTTCTCCGAGAAATTGCAGGACCAGTGCTGTTCTGCCGGCTCCATTTACTTTACGTACACCGATCTCCCGGGCTCTTTTAATAGAGCGGGCTGTTGAGAGGTTCATAAAATTGATGCAGGCGATCAGCAGTATAAAAATGGCCACCAGTGAAAACAACTGTACATACTCAATTCTACCGCCACTGATGATGCCGTTTTTAAATTTATCATGCAGGTAAACATCGCGGAAAGGCTGTAATCCATATTCTACGGTGTAACCGTTTTTATCTTTATCCGTATAATTCCTGATGAGATGTTTTAGTTTTTGCTCCAGCAAGGTGGCGCTGGCACCGGCTTTCAGCTGAATGTATGTGAACGGGCCGCTGTTGATCCATTGCGTGGCAAAAGGATGTTGCTGCAGGAAAGCCTGCCAGCTGATGAGATAGTCATAACGATGAGAGACGTTGGGTGGCAGATCGGCGTATACGCCGGTGACTATGTAATCAGCCATGTTTTCACAACGGACTGTTTGGCCCATAGCTGCTTCAGCACTGCTAAAGAGCTTTTCCGCCAGGCTGCGGCAAAGCACGATTCCTTTAGGATCAGTCAGTACCTTGTCAGAGTTACCAGCGAGCAGCGGATAACTGAACATTTTGAACCAGTCCTTTCCTGCAGCATTACCTTCTGCCTTCAGTATTTTGTTGCCGGCCTTCAGGGTATAAGTTTTATTCTGATATTGCATGGAG
Source organism: Chitinophaga sp. HK235 (assembly GCF_018255755.1). Classification (NCBI taxonomy): domain Bacteria; kingdom Pseudomonadati; phylum Bacteroidota; class Chitinophagia; order Chitinophagales; family Chitinophagaceae; genus Chitinophaga; species Chitinophaga sp. HK235. Next base: position 7,370,211 of record NZ_CP073766.1, read on the forward strand.
GCAGCATATTCCACTTCCGGGAATATTTTTTTGAGTTCTTCTGCCATGGGGCCTGGCGTTTCATAATTACCATCTACTTTGCCATCATAATATTCACGTTCATATACTTTGTAAAGCCGGTCATTGTTGACATGAAAGGCATCTACCGACTTTTCGTACTGTACCCATAACAGGATCAGCAGGCTGCTGGCTATACCGAGGGTGAGGCCGGCAATATTGATGGCTGAAAAACCTTTGTATTTCCACAGATTTCTGAATGCAATCCTACAGTAGTTGCTGAGCATGGGTAAACATTTTTAAACAATATGGCCTACTGGCTGGCACAAGCAGAATGCCATTTGTTATAGTAGTTGATTATCAATATGCTGATGTAAATGTAATCATTCCGATTGTCCGGTTTTGTACAATGCATTGTTCATTTTCAGGCAGGAGGCGTTCTAATGAATTTCTAATTTTTTTCTAAAGAACTTCTAACCATTCTCTTAACGGGGCTGTTTTAATTTTGTTGTTGTCAACAAACATGTATCATATGGACTCAGGACCCGGAAACACCGGTTACAGAAGCTGAGGTGTCCTTTTATCCAGGCCGCCTTAGCTGACCATTAAACTCTTTACGACAATGATTAAAACAGCAGCAGGCAGAATCAGGCGGCATATCCCCTTTACCACACAGGTAACAGCAGACGGATTTAATGTTATTGCAGCCAAAAAGCTCCGCCACGTGGCCAGGAGCGACAGGGCTACCAGTATGGGTATACTGGACAGCCAGGAAGGAGGGCTTACAGACAGCCAGGTACAAACCAAACGTAAGCTCTTTGGTCTTAATGAAGTGACGCATATCAAATCACCGGCCTGGTACAAGCAGCTGCTGCAGGCTTTTATCAATCCCTTTATCGGCGTACTGATCGTGATCGCTATCATATCCCTGATCATGGATGTGTTTCTGGCCGCTCCCGGCGACCGTGACTATAAGACCGTGATGGTGGTAGGGGTAATGGTAGTGCTCAGCTCTGTATTGCGTTTCTGGCAGGAATACCGCAGCAACAGGGCCGCAGAGAAACTGCAGAGCATGGTGAAAACCACCGCGCTGGTATTAAGACATGCCAACGGCAGCAAAGAGATCCCGATCCGGGAAATAGTACCAGGCGATATTTTCCAGCTGTCTGCCGGCGATATGATACCTGCAGATTGCCGGGTACTACAATCCAAAGACCTGTTTGTGAGCCAGGCAATGCTTAGTGGAGAAGCACTCCCTCTGGAAAAGCAGGAGTTCAGTATTGCAGACGCCGAAAGGCGTATGCCCTTTGAGCTGGAAAACATCTGCTACATGGGCACCAACGTAGTCAGTGGCGCAGCTACCGCTATCGCTATCAATACCGGCGACCAAACCTATTTCGGTTCTTTCAGTAAAACACTCACCGGCAAAAGGGCTGAAACCAGCTTCGATAAAGGTGTTAACAGTGTCAGCTGGCTGTTGATCCGATTTATGCTGGTGATGGTGCCGCTCATTTTTGTGATCAACGGCATGGTAAAACATGACTGGATAGAAGCATTACTTTTTGCTATAGCCGTTGCCGTTGGACTGACACCCGAAATGCTGCCCATGATCGTAACTGCTAACCTGGCCAAGGGAGCGGTGAGCATGAGCAAAAGAAAAGTGATCGTAAAAAGGCTCAACGCCATTCAGAACATCGGTGCGATGGACATTTTATGCACCGACAAAACAGGTACACTCACGATTGATAAAATTGTGCTGGAAAGACATCTTAACGTATTGGGTGAAGAAGATGAAGAAGTGTTGAAATGGGCTTATCTCAACAGTTATCATCAGACCGGGCTGAAAAATCTGCTGGACCAGGCCGTGCTGGAACATGTGGAAGTGCATGAGCATCTGCAGGCAGATGATCGTTTTACCAAAATAGATGAAATACCATTCGACTTTCAGCGCCGCCGTATGTCTGTCATCCTGCAGCAGCGCAATGGCAAACACCTGCTGATCTGCAAAGGTGCGGTGGAAGAAATGCTGGCCCTTTGTTCATATGCTTTTAACCCCGGAGAAGATAAGGAACTGCACATTGAGAATGATAAGGTGATGGTGTTGGATGAAGCGATGCGCCGGTACATTCTCAATGTTTCCCGCAAGCTGAATGAAGAAGGGCTGCGGGTGCTGCTGGTAGCCATCAAGGAGTTTGACAGCCGTGCACTGACTTACGGAGTAGCCGATGAATGCGATATGATATTGACAGGATTTATTGGTTTTCTGGACCCTGCCAAACCTTCTGCAAAGCCTTCCATTGAAGCGCTGCATCAGCTGGGCGTATCGCTGAAAGTGCTGACAGGAGACAACGAGATCGTCACCAAAAAAATATGTCGTGATGTAGGGATCCCTATCAACAATATTTTGCTGGGCCCGGAACTGGATGGTATCTCCGATGCAGAACTGACCCGCGAAATAGACCACATCAGCATTTTCGCCAAACTGAGTCCGGTACAGAAAACCCGTGTGGTGAAAGTGTTGCAGGCAAAAGGTCATACTGTTGGTTTTATGGGAGATGGTATTAACGATGCGGCGGCGCTGCGCGAAGCAGATGTGGGAATTTCCGTAGACACCGCCACAGATATAGCCAAGGAAAGTGCTGATATTATTCTGCTGGAAAAAGACCTCACCGTATTGCGCAAAGGTGTGATTTATGGCAGAAGGACTTTCGGTAATATCATCAAGTATATCAAAATGACGGCCAGCAGCAATTTCGGGAATATGTTCAGTATGCTGGGAGCGAGCGCTTTCCTGCCTTTCCTGCCGATGCTGCCTATTCAGTTGCTGGTGCAGAACCTGTTGTATGATATCTCCCAGATATCCATCCCCTGGGATCGTATGGACAAGGAATACATTGATGAGCCTAAAAAGTGGGATGCGTCTGGTATTGCGCGGTTCATGGTTTTTATAGGGCCTATCAGTTCTGTTTTTGACTATGCGACATTTGCCTTGCTGTTTTATTTTTTCAAAGCCAACACGCCGGAGCATCAGGCTTTTTTCCAGAGTGGCTGGTTTATAGAAGGATTGTTGTCACAGACATTGATCGTGCATATGATCCGTACTCGTAAAATTCCGTTTTTACAGAGCTGGGCCACCGCGCCAGTGCTGGCACTGACTACGCTGGTGATGGCCATTGGCATGCTGTTGCCGTTTTCTCCGCTGGCTGGCGCACTGCGGATGCAACCCCTGCCTATGCAATATTTTCCTTTCCTGATTGGAATACTTGTCAGCTATTGTGTGTTAACCCAGCTGGTGAAGAACTGGTTTATCAAGCGTTTTCACAGCTGGCTGTAAGGAACAGGTGTGGAGTAGGGGATTCCCCTACTTCACACCATTTGCGGGGTTCCAGGAACCTTGTTGTTTGCGAACATATAAGATCTGTCCGGTATGATAGGCGTTATGGGTAGAGATATCGGCAATGGTTGCTGCGGAGGCAGCCAGTGTTTTCTCATCTGCCTTTTCCACAAATTGCTCGAGGGCCGTGAGCACACTGTCCATCTTTTTTACTGCCAGGTCCCAGCTGTTGTTGTCCACATCAGCAAAAGTTGCATCGTTGGTGCCGGTATAAGGTTTCTCTTTTTTTCCCTGTAAATGGTTCAGCCCTTTTTCATTCCAGAAGGCCAGATGTTGTACCAGTTGCCCGATAGAATGGTTGCCGCTACTGTCTTTCCAGTTGGCCTGTTCAGCCGTAAGTCCGGCTACGGCATCATTGGCCGGCACGAACCAGTTTTTTACGTTGTGTGTACTTTTCAGTTGTGTTAATAAGACAGACTTCAGCGTTGGGGTAGGTGGGGTGGTTTGAGCATATGAATGCAGGGATGCCAGCATCAGCAGCGCAGGGATTAATTTTCTCATAAAAGCGATTGATTTTGGAGTTTGTTTGCCCGGCTAATTTAGATCATCCGCTTATATCCGTCAGAAAAAATATATGAACGGAAGATGCTGCTGGCCGGAGGAAGCAACAATTCCCTTTGCAAGGCGTTACAGTAAATGAGAACCTCTTCAAAGAATCCGATAAATGGTTTGTTATGGAACTTTTGAAATGGTCGGAGCATCGTTTTCAGTTTGGGCATACTCCTGCCTACATTCCTTTTTTTCTTGAGCGTCTGCGCGCTACAGCGCCCCGGCTGGACGAAATGACCGTACTGGTATCAGAAGACCTGATGGAGATCCGGGAGGGAGGCAAATGGTCTGCGAAGGAGCATATCGGGCATCTGTCTGATATAGAGATCCTGCATGACAGCAGGCTGGAGGATTTGCAGGCAGGGCATGAACTACGCCCGGGAGATCCTGATAACAAAGCCACCTGGGCCGCTCATCACAATCAGTATCCTATCAATGAAATGATATACCACTTCCGGCAGGTCAGAGATAATTTTATCAAAAGAGTGGAACATTTTCCGCCAGCAGTACTGGAGAAGAGATCCCTGCATCCCCGGTTGGGACAAGAGCTTTCGCTGGCCGATTTCCTGTACTTTGTTGCAGAGCATGATAACCATCACCTTACTTTTATTGCTGCATTGCTGCGTCCATATTTACCATGATCCCAGGGCTGAAGCCCTGGGCTATATTTGTTGATGATCTAAGACGGGGTGTTTGGATTTACGACTATAGCCCAGGGCTTCAGCCCTGGGGGCTGTATCATTTTGTTATTTTCTGACGCAATTTTCACTTGTTTCTATTGAGTTAGGCCATGATGGCTGTGGTTGGTGACATACCCTAAATGTGTGGGGTAAATTAGTTGTTAATTTTCCCTATTTTGTTTGCACAACCAAAACATTTCAACCGGGATTTTAATAGTGAAATATGGGGAAAATGGAGCGATATACAGATGATGAGTTGTTAGCGCTTCTCAGGGAAGAAAGTACTGCTGCTTTTGTAGAGATCTACCAGCGTTACTGGCAGGGGCTTTATACGGCTGCTTCCAGGCGGGTGAAATCCAGAGAGCTGGCAGAAGAGATGATACAGGATCTGTTCACTGGTTTGTGGATGAACCGCTCGTTATTACAGGTTAATGTATCCTTGCAGGCTTATCTGTATACTTCAATCCGTAATCAGGTACTGAATCATTTTGAAAAGGAAGACGTACGCAAAAGATACCGTGAACAATTGAAAGCCACTGCCACCGAGCAGGATCATTCCATGGAAGAGGCTATCAACAGCAACGATTTATCGGGGCTGCTGGCCAAACAGGTGGCCAGACTACCCTCCAAATGCCGGGAAGTATATGTGATGAGCCGGCAGCAACATATTCCCAACCGGGAGATCGCAGTACGGATGCAGATTTCTGAGAAAACAGTAGAAAGCCATCTCACAAAGGCTTTGAAGATACTGAAAGGGCAATTGAAAGATGCCCTGGTAAGCCTTTTTCTGTAGTAATTTCTTCTCCTGAAAAAATATTTTCATCAGCACTCAGGGTTCTTTCTTACTTACCTGTCTATCTCTATAAGAGCATGTACGACAGTACGTGTACCTGTAAACGTTATGAAAGAAATCGATATTCCACCACCTGAACTGATCCGGAAATACCTGGACGGACAATGCACTGAAGCAGAAGTCTTGCAGATACAGCAATGGTATGCCTCTTTTGAAGGAGCTGCAGATCCGTTGCAGGAGCTGTCGGCAGCAGAGCAGACCGCCCTGGGCCAGCGGATGCTGGACCGGGTTTTGCAGCAAACGGACCAGGCACCTGTATCCCGAAAACACCTGAAAGTATTGTACCGTGTACTGCAGGCAGCCGCTGTGGTGCTTGTACTATGGGGAGCCGGCTACTACTGGTTTTCCAGAGATCGCAGTACTCCTACCGGCCAACTTCCTATGCAGGCAATTTCCAACACTTCCACCAACATCCGCCAGTATCAATTGTCTGATGGTACCATTGTATGGCTGAAACCAGGCGCACGTTTGTTGTACGCTGATGATTTTGGTAGTCAACATCGTCGTGTATCCATGACCGGAGAAGTATTCTTCGACGTGGCCACCCGGCCTTCCCTGCCTTTTACAGTGGAAGCAGGAGGGCTGACAACACGTGTGCTGGGCACCAGCTTCAGCGTAAAGATGCTGGGTAATCGTACAGAGGTGACCGTTATTACCGGTAAAGTAGCGGTGGAAGAGCCGGCAACAAAAAAAACAGCAGCCGTATTGCAACCAGCACAACGTATTACCTATGATGGCAGCCGTATCGTCAGAGACAGTCTTACATTGGCCGCACCCAGTATCTGGGAAGGCAGTCACCTGAACTTTGATAACGTAAAAGTATACACGATTATCCAGGCACTCAATGAGAGATTTGCGGTAGATATCGCTGTCGGCGATACCGCTCTGGCCCATTATTTCCTGAAAGCAGATTTTACAGGTATGCACCTCGCTGCTATACTGGAGATGCTGGAGAAGTCGCTGGATGCCCACTATGAGATCAAAGGAAACAGCATCATACTGGAAAAGAACCAGACAAATTCCCGTGATATGAAAAAATAAAAAGCCTTCACATAAAAAAGCCCAGGAGTGGTACCAGCACTCCTGAGCTAACACTGAATCGCCTGTTTACAGGTGATAACAGCTTTGCTTTGTCCCATTTAAAGGAAAATGAAACAATTAAAACTATGAAATTTCATTTACAATTTCTTTTAAGACTACATCCGGTTATGAAAATAACTTTAAGCCAACTGTTTCTTTCATTTGTATTGACGGGAGTGACCTATGCCGGCAGCACGAAAGGACAATCGGTACTGGACAAAACCGTGAACCTGTCTGCCCAAAGCAGTAGCCTGGAAGATATGCTGACAGCACTCGAACATATTGTGCCGGTAAAATTTGTATACAGCCGCAATATCGTGCCCGCCAGCAAACAGGTAACTATAGAAGGGCGCCAGTGGAAACTGGCATCGTTGCTCAATAAAATGCTGACACCGGAAGGCATCGGTTATGAAATATCCAACGGGATGATCGTATTATCCAGGCTAAAGCCAGGTGAGGTGCCACCTGTAGGTATGCCGGCCACAGCACCGCCAGGACCAGAACCCTTGACAGCAGTGCCACCAGGCCATATCATAAAAGGTACCGTTACCGATGCCAAAGGAGAAGGATTACCAGGTGTAGCCGTAATCCTGAAAGGCAGCAACAAAGGCGTGCTCACCGATCCTACCGGGCATTACCAGCTGGAAGTCCCTGATAACGCCGGTATCCTGGTGTTTAAACTGATCGGTTATGTAACACAGGAAGTGCCGGTGGCCGCGGCGGGTAATGTCCGCATCAAAATGGAACTGGCAGCCACCGATATGAATGAGATCGTGGTGGTAGGTTATGGTACCCAGAAAAAAACAAGCATCACCGGTGCCGTAGCCACCATAAATACCAAAGAACTGAAGCAGGCCCCTACCTCCAATCTGAGCAATGCCCTGGTAGGCCTGATGCCTGGCTTAATTGCACAGAATACTTCCGGTAAGCCCGGTGCAGGTTCCAGCATCTCTATCCGTGGTAAAAGCACCTGGGGCAACAATGATGCGCTGATCGTAGTAGACGGTGTAGTACGGCCTTTTGATCAGCTGGACCCTAATGAAGTGGAAAGTGTGACCATCCTCAAAGATGCCGCCGCAGCCGCCGTATACGGCGCCCGCGCGGCCAACGGAGTAGTGCTGGTAACCACCCGTCGCGGACATACTGGTAAGCCGAAGTTCAACTACTCCGGCTACGCAGGCGTACAACAACCTACCCGCTATCCTAAACTGATGTCGGCCTATGAATATGCGCAAACCAACAATGCCGCCCGTATCAATGCCGGCCAGGATCCCAGCAAACCGCAGTTTGCCCCGCTGTTCTATACAGCAGATCAAATGGCCGACTTCCGGAGCGGTAAAGTAGGTACCGACTGGTATGCCGCCTCTTTCCGCAAAACATCGATGCAAACACAACACAACCTCACCATCGACGGCGGCTCTGAAAATATCAAATACTTTTTCTCCGGCGGCTACCTGAGCCAGGATGGCATGTATAACAATATTTCGTATAACCGTTACAGTTTCCGATCCAACGTAGATGCAAGAATCAACAAAACCCTTACCATTACCGTAGACATCGATGGCCGTATCGGTAAAAACCGGAGCCCTGAATTTACCGATGCCACCATCTTCGGGCATGTGATCCGTCAGAAACCTGTTTTCAACGCCTATAACCCTGACGGCACACCGAAAAATACCACCGGTGAACATCCTGTGGAAGAAATCAACAGCAAAGGTTATATGCGCAATGAACTCAGCACTTTCTTCGGTACCATCAGCTTCAAACAAGACCTGAATGTCATCACCAAAGGACTGAATATTACCGGTAGATACAACTACAACAAAAACAATAATTTCAGAAAAGAATTCGATGTGCCGTACACCATGTACGATCTCGATGCCAGCGGTAAAGTGATTTCCACTAAAACAGTAGGTAAGAATCTCACTAAAACAGAGTTGTCACAAGCCATGGAACAAAACAGTGGTTCTACTGTAAACCTGGCACTTAACTATACACGCAACTTCGGAAGACATAACCTCAGCGGTCTGTTGTTGTATGAACAATTTACTTCTGTAGCAGATACCTTCAATGCTTATCGTACCAACTATCCCAGTATCCTCGTAGACCAGCTGGGTGCCGGTGGCGCCATCGACCGCAATAACGACGGATATGCCGCCGAAACAGGCCGCAGAAGTTATGTGGGCAGGGTTAGTTACGACTATGATGCGCGTTATCTGCTCGAGACTTCTTTCCGTTATGATGGTTCCGCCAACTTCCCGAAAGGACGCCGTTATGGCTTCTTTCCCGCAGTATCCGCCGGCTGGCGCATCTCAGAAGAAAACTTCTTTAAAAATTCCAATGCATTACGTTTCGTGGATAACCTGAAGCTGCGCGCTTCGTATGGTGTGCTCGGCAACGATAGAGTGCCCAACTTCCAGTATAATGACTACTATACTTTCGATAAACCAGCTGTATTCGACGGTAAGGTAGACCAGTCGGTTATCTACGGTCCTTATCCCAATCTCAACATCACCTGGGAAAAAGCAAAAACAACAGATATTGGTCTGGAAGCTTTGTTATTCAAAGGAAAGCTTGGATTTGAAGCAGACTATTTCTACAAACGTACTTCTGATATCCTGCGTCCGCGCACCGCCTCCGTACCCGGCACCTTCGGCCGACAGCTGCCGGATGAAAACTATGCTGTAGTAGACAATACCGGTTTTGAAGTATCCGTAAACCACCGCGGTAACATCGGAAAACTCAATTACTTCATCAAAGCCAACGGCTCTTATGCACACAACACCGTGATAGTACTGGATGAAGGAGACAATACGCCATTCTATAGAAAACGCAAGGGTAAACCTATCGACTACATCTACGGCCTTCGTTCAGATGGTTTGTTCCAGTCAGCCAAAGAGGTATACAATTCCCCGGTGCAATATGCCAAAAACACCGCGCAACCAGGCGATATCAAATACCTGGATCTGAACGGCGACGGCATGGTAGATGATTACGACATGACCGTTCTTTCTTACGATGGCTCCACGCCCAAAGTTATACTGGGCCTGTATATCAGCGCCGACTGGAAAGGCTTTGACCTCGGTATGCTTTTTCAGGGCGCCTTCAAAAGCAATATGATGCTCTCCGGTACCGGCCGCAATATGTTTGACAATGGTGGCAACTCCAACAGCTTCGCTTACCTGCTGGACTACTGGACCCCTGATAATCCCGGTGCCGCCTATCCGCGTGCTTACCTCGACCGTAATTCCAACAACGACCGTGATTCAGATTTCTGGCTGAAAAAAACGGGATATGTGCGCCTGAAATCCTTTGAACTGGGTTATACCATTCCCAAGCAGCTGTTGCGTGGCATAGAACGGTTACGCATATACGCTTCCGGCCTGAATGTATTCACCATCGACCAGTTCAAACTATTTGACCCGGAATCTACTGCAGGCAAAGGAAACTACTATCCTCAGCAAAAGAACTACAACATCGGTGTAAATCTAACCTTCTAATAACAGCATGATGAAACAGACGCTTTATATAACAGGATGCCTGCTGCTGACACTGGCATTTTTCTCCTGCTCAAATGTGCTGGAAAAAGAGAACCTCAACAGTGTAGACAAGGATGCCATCTGGACCGATCCTAATCTGGTAAGGCTTTTCCTGAATAACATTTATGCTAACAGGCCGGGCTTTGATAATGCGAACCCGCCTATTGTGGATAATATTTGTGATGAAACCAGGATAGGAGCCAGCACCGGCAATCCATTTAATATCCTGGCCGGCGTATGGACGCCTTCCTCCGGCTATTTTGATTACTGGGCTTATGATGATGTGCGCAAAGCGAATGAGTTTATAGAAGGGATACAACAGAAAGCCACCATCAGTGATGATCTGAAGAAGCAGTATCTGGGAGAAGCTAAATTTCTGCGCGCCATCACTTATTTCGACATGGTAAAACGATATGGCGGTGTACCGATTATTACTGCTCCGCAGAAGTTGACCGATGATCTGGCTGTTAAAAGAAATACAGTAGATGAATGTTATCAGTTTATTGTAAAGGAGTGTGAAGAGGCTGCAGTATTGTTGCCGGAAAAAGGAAAGACCGCCAGCGGCCGTGCTACCAAAGGCGCTGCCATGGCGCTGAAGGCCCGTGCTTTGTTATTCTGTGCCAGCCAGCTTTATAATACTACCAATGATAAAACAAAATGGGAAGCTGCAGCTAAGGCAGCACAGGACGTGATAGACCTGAAAGCTTATTCGTTGTATCCTGATGTGCGCCGGATCATGCTGGACAAAAGTAACCAGGAAGTGATCTTTGAAGTACAATACAGCAAGCCCGATAAGGAACATGGCTGGGATGCGCAAGCCAAACCACTGTCTATCGCCAATGGTATTGGTCCTAAACGTTGCCCTTTACAGGAACTCGTAGATGCGTTCCCGATGGCCAATGGAAAAAATATTTTTCAGGCGGGCTCCGGCTATGATCCCAACGACCCTTATACCGGCAGAGATAGAAGATTTTATGCGACTATCGTGTACAACGGCTCCGAATATTGCGGCAGAACGCAGTATACACATATCAAAGACAGTCTGAATGGCCTGGGCTTTAGTTTCTGTACCACCACCGGTTATTATCAGCGTAAAGGAGTAGATGAAACCAACAAGGGTTACAGCTCCGGAAAAGGCAGCGACCAGAACTGGATTGAAATAAGATATGCAGAGATATTACTCAGTTATGCAGAAGCAAGGAATGAAGCTTCCGGGCCTGACAATTCCGTACTGGGTGTGCTCAACGAATTACGCGCCCGCGCCGGTATTAATGTTCCGCTGGGAACAGACATACAGCAGGACTCCATGCGTAACCTGATCCGTAATGAAAGATATGTGGAGCTGTGTTATGAAATGAAACGTTATTGGGACCTGCGCCGATGGAAGATTGCAGACAGGCCCGATGTGCTGAATGGTCGTCGTTATACCGGTATGAAGATCACGCCCGCTGGCAATGGCTGGAAATACGAACGTATTGTGGTAGATCCGAAAAACAGTGTATTTACCCCCAACATGTACTATATGCCGATACCGTTCAATGAACTGTTAAAGAATGGTAATCTCACCCAGAATCCAGGCTGGTAATTATTCGTTCCAACAAAAAGATCAAAAATGAAATACATATCATATCTCGTTATACTCAGCATATTTTTTTTGTTCAGCGCCTGTTCCAAGGCTGATGATCAGCCTATAGGTGATAAAAGTGATCAGGCCTGGATACAGGACGTAGTAGTATACGATGCCACACAAACAGAGCTGACGGTGACTAAAGTGATACCCAAAATCATTACTGATCCGGTCACTAATATTGAAACGGCAGACACTACCGGCGGTAAGGTTACGCCCATCCCTATTATGATCACCGTAAAGGCAGGCGTGGATATTAAACAGCTGAACATCCGTTTTACATTGTCTTCACAATCGAAGTATGCGAAAGTAAGTCCGGTACTGGGACATATTGAGGATTTTACAGCTCCCAGGAATTATACCGTCACCTCTCAGAGCGGAAAGAACATAAACATTTATAATCTTCAAATAAAACAATAGTCCCAGGGCTTTAGCCCTGGGCTATATTGGATATGAGTAGACGGGGGTTTAGGAAATAATCTAAGGCTAATACTATTTAGTTCCCCTTGATTATTTTCTAAACCCCCGTACCAGACTATAAACAAATTTAGCCCAGGGCTTCAGCCCTGGGACCTTTATAGGCGAGCAATCGCAGCCCATTGAATACGACGATGAGTGTAGATCCTTCGTGGGCCATTACGGCGGGGCCTATGGAGGCGATGCCGGTGATGGTGAGGGGGATGAGTACGGCTACCATGCCGAGGCTGATCCAGAGGTTTTGTTTGATGATGCTGCTGGCGGTTCTGCTGAGGCCGATGGCGAATGGCAGGAGGGAGAGTTTGTCTCCCATGAGGGCGATGTCTGCTGTTTCCAGGGCTACGTCTGAGCCGGCGGCGCCCATGGCGATGCCGACGGTGCTGTTGGCCATGGCGGGGGCATCGTTAACGCCGTCGCCTACCATGGCGACTTTATGTTCGTCTTTGGCCAGTTTTTGTATAGCGGCTACTTTCTGTTCGGGCAGAAGGCTTCCCCAGGCGTCGGTGATGCCTATTTCGCGGGCTACGGCGTCGGCTACCTGCTGGTTGTCACCGGTGAGCATGATCATGCGCCGTATTCCGGTGTTTTTAAGCGCTTTAAGCGCCTCGGCTGCTTCGGCGCGGGGTGTGTCCATTACGGCGATGATACCCGCGTAAACGTCTCCTTTGCGCACAATCATGGTAGTATTGCCTGCACGTTCCAGTTCTTGTACACGGGTACGGAGTTCCTGGGAAGGCAGCTGGGTGTCGAGGGCCTCGAAAAGGGCGAGGTTGCCGATATATACCGGCTGTTGCTGCCAGGTAGCTTTGATACCTTTACCCAGTACGGCTTCGAGCTGCTGGGCTTCGGGTATGGACTGGTTGCCGAGTCGGGTTTTACCGTCCCTTACGATGGCTTTGGCCAGCGGGTGATCGCTGAGGGCTTCTACGGCTACAGCGGCCTGCAGCAGCTCGTTTTCGGAGAGGCCGTTCATCGGTATTACCTGGGTGAGTGTAGGTCTGCCTTCGGTGAGGGTGCCTGTTTTATCGAAGGCTACGGCCGTGAGGGTACCGAGGTCTTCCAGCGGACGGCCGCCTTTGATGAGCACACCCATGCGGGCAGCGCGGGCTACACCACTCAGTACTGCGCTGGGCGTGGAGATGGCCAGTGCACAAGGACTGGCAGCCACCAGTACAGCCATGGCACGGTAGAAGCTGGCGCCAAAAGATTCGTCGATGACGAGAAAGGCGAAACACAGGACTACTACCAGTGTGAGGACGGATGGTACGAAGATGCGCTGGAATTTATCTGTAAACTGCTGTGTGGGTGACTTCTGTGATTGTGCTTCATTCACCATTTTCACCAGCCTGGAAATGGTAGAGTCGCTGGCGGCCTGGCTGACCATCACTTCCAGGGAGCCGTTGCCGTTGATGGAACCGGAATACACTTTATAGCGGGCGTCGATGTTATCGTGCTGAAGGGCGGCAGCAGGGTTGTCTACCTGCATTTTATCTACCGGCACACTTTCTCCTGTGATAGGTGCCTGGTTAACACTGCTGGTACCTGCCACTACAATACCGTCGGCAGATATTTTGGTATTGGGCCTTACCACGATGATATCACCTGCTTTGAGGACGCTGGTGTCTACTTCGGTGGTGGTGCCGTTGGTTTTGAGCAGGGCTGTTTTAGGGGCCAGGCTGGCCAGTGCAGAGATAGATTTTCTGGCTTTATCCATCGCATAATGTTCAAGAGAGTGTCCGAGACTGAAGAGGAACAGCAGTAGCGCGCCTTCTTCCCATTTGCCCAGGATGGCGGCGCCTATTGCGGCTACCAGCATCAGGAAGTCTATTTCAAAGCCTCCTTTGGCAATGGTTTGGATGGCTTCTTTGGTGGTAAAGAAACCGCCGAAGAAATAAGCGCCCAGCAGGAGGGAAAGTGAGGCTGTCTGTGAAATGGCGATGGTGTTTCCCAGTAGCCAGGCGATTCCCAGCAACGTGCCGCAGAGCAGGCTGAAATACAGTTCGGTATTTTTACCAAAAATCATCATCGTGTGGGCGTGACCGTGATCACAACTCTGACCATGATCATGGCTATGTTTATGGTCCTGTTTTTCGCCCGGCTTATGCTGATGGTCGGGATGATGGGCCGGAACAGGTTTTCTGGCAGGTGTAACTGTATTATTTTCTTTCATAATCTCTTATTTAATGGGCATAAAAATCCTGTTGCACGTAGTATACGCACATCATATTTTAATGATGGTTGTTAAAGGAAAATCATCTGGGTATGCAGGATAGTAGTCATTATCTCCGCATGTCACAAAATTAAGTATTCCTCCAAAGCCAGCCCATTCTATTTTTACACCGTGGTTGCAAAAAACAGTGCTTTATATGCTTAGCTTTGTGTTATGAAAACGTTTACTATCACCGGCTATTCTACGGCCCTGTTTTCCACCTGGTATTTTATCGATGAACTGGGTATTTTGTTTGATGCAGGTGACGGGGTTACTTCCACTTTATTACAGAAAAGCAGAAAGATCCAGCATGTATTTCTTTCCCATGCAGACAGAGACCATATTACCGGTTTGCTGCAGCTGAATCAGCTGAATGCCCGCGATGGTTTGCCGGTGATCTGTTACCCCAGGGATGGCCAGTCATATCCGGCGCTGGAAGCTTTCACCAAAAAATTTGATCCGCATATTGCCACTACCGTATGGATGCCGGTTGCACCAGGTGATGAAATATGGATAAAGGATGATATTCTGGTGGTGCCATTACGTAATGAACATGTGCGTGCAGCACCTGATACGGTGCGCAGCCTCAGTTATAAGGTGATGCAGACAAAACGCAAGCTGCGTCCTGAATTGGTCGGACTTACAGAGGATGAGATTAAAACCATCAGCCGCGAAAGAGGAAGAGACGCTACCACCATGGAGGTACGTACCAATATCCTGAGTTATTCCGGTGATACGCCGGTGGCGAATCCCGAAACCTGGCAGGATACAGAGATATTGATCCATGAGGCGACTTTCCTGGGCGGCGAGGAGGTGATAGTTTCCGGTTCCTATCAAAACCTGCATAGCCGCCTGGAAGAAGTCATAGAGATGGTGAGTGCTACCCGTGTGCAGCAGCTGATACTGGGGCATTTTTCTTCCCGTTATTCAGCGGAAGAGATCGACCGGCGCCTGCGCCAGCTGTGTGAGCGTTATGCACTGAATATCCCTGTATTCCGTTTATTACCCGGACAAACGGTCAGGGATATACTCCATAGTCAGCCGATTAACCGGTAAAACCACTCATCCTTTTTTATTTAGAAAATAATTTAAAAACTAACTTAGTTTATTAAATTATTTTTATATTGTGCTACGCACGATGAAATATGAAGGAGCTGCTTTACCGTATACAATTTCACGATGACCAGCAGGCATTTAAAGCTTTTTATCAACAGCAGATGTTTCCGCTATATCAGTTTGCCCTGGCATTCCTGAAGCAGCATCAGCCCGCGGAAGAAGTGGTGAATGATGTTTTCGTCCGCCTGTGGCAGCGCAGAAATACCCTGCATGAAATAGAGAATATAAAAGTGTATCTCTATGTGGCGGTAAAACATGCTGCACTTAATCAGCAGCGTTCAGCCACCACCTTCACGGAAGCCGACCTTGATAATTTGCAGGTGCCACAGATCCGCTTTTGTGCCGGTGCAGAACAGCTGTTGCTCACACATGAGCTGCAAAGCGCGATAGCGGCGGCAGTCCGCCAGTTGCCTCCCAAATGCCGGCTTATTTTCAAACTGGTAAAAGAAGACGGTCTTTCCTACAAAGAAGTGGCGGGCATCCTCAATATCTCTCCCAAAACCGTAGATGCGCAATTAATTATTGCACTCAAAAAACTGACTACATCCCTGCAGCATTATTTATTGCCCCAGGGCTGAAGCCCTGGGCTATATTTGTTTATTGTTTAGACGGAGCTCTGGGATATAAATTGAAGCATTGGGTTATTGTTAGCTGAAGTCTTGCTAAAGAAGCATTAGCTGTTATAGCCCAGTGCATCAAACATAGCCCAGGGCTTTAGCCCTGGGATTTTTTTTAAAGCTTTTAGGGAATCCGCTTTTTTCTTGTGTCCTTCTCACAGGTACTATCTAACATTTCAATGAAAGCAGCAAGAATACTGGAGTTGATGGCACGAAAGGCCGGCAGGGCAGCGAGCAGGGAAGAACTGGAAGAGCTGGAGCTGCTGCTGGAAGAAAACCCGGATTACCGGTTTATGGAGACCGTGATCGATACAGCAGGCAATGATACCAGCGACACCGCCGTGGTAGCAGCTGGTTGGGAAAAAGTTGCGCAGTCACTGGACACACCAGTGGTGAGCATGCCATCGAGACGGCGCTACTGGTGGGCGGCCGCAGCGGTGTTACTGGCTGCCGCAGGCGCCGGCATCTGGAAACTCACCGGAAAGCATAAAGCGCCATCGCTGGCTTTACAGCAGATCAGTGCACCACTGGGTAGTACTATTAAGGCACTGTTGCCGGATGGTACGGAAGTATGGATCAATGCCGGCAGCAAAATCAGTTATGATCCCCGTTTCGATGGTACAACCCGCGACGTGACCGTAGCCGGAGAAGTATTTTTTGATGTGGCCAAAGATGATAACAAACCTTTTATCGTTCATTCAGAAAACCTCGCGATACAGGTGCTGGGCACCTCTTTTAATGTAAGAGCCTATGGCGACGACCAGAAAGCAGAAGTGGCCGTGATCTCCGGCAAGGTGCAGGTGATGATGTGCAATAGTCCGGAGAAAAAAGTAGTATTGCTGCCCCGCGAAAAACTGGTGCTGTCACTCGATAAAGTGGCCGCTCCCAAACAAAACGATAGTATACAACATGCCACGTTTAAAGTGCAGGAACTGGCCGACAGCAAAGATCCTGCAGTGGTGATGGAAACAGCCTGGTGCGACCATAAGCTGGCCTTTATGAATGAGACCTTTGCGGAAGTGGCGCGCAAAATGGAAAGACAGTTTAATGTCAACATAGTATTTGAAGACGAAGCACTGAAGCACGAAGTACTGAGCGGCGTATTTGAAAAAGAAGATATCAACAAGGCACTGCGACTATTGCAGATGACTACCGGATTCCACTATAGAATTGTAGCGCAACAGGTTTACCTGTCCAGATAAGCATAACATCAACATTTTATCAACTCAAAAATCACCTGTAATGAAAACACTGTTATTATACGCACGCGTTACCTGATCCATTCCCGGAGATGAGATAAGCCTCATCAGGTAAAGAAAAGGGAAGAGACCAGCTCTTCCCCAAAGGCTTATGTTGTATGTACGGGAGTAAGACAGCCTGAGAAACTACACTTACACCCTTCTTTACAAACCTTTCTAAAACAAATCTATGAAAAAAAGAAGATTTGGAGGGGCTTCCTATGCGCTCAGCCAGACAGTCAAACTATTCCTCATTATGAAGTTATGTTTTGTTGTGGTGTTGTTATCCTGTTTACATGCTTCAGCAACCGTTTTTTCGCAGGAAAAATTCACCTTCTTTTTTGTGAAGGCTGACGCAGACAAGATCTTCGCAAAGATCCAGCAGGAAAGCGACTATCGTTTTTTTTATAACTATGCGGCCATCCGTCAGCTGGGTAAGGTAGACCTGCAGGTAAAGGATGCTACCCTACCGGAGGTTATGCGGCGCTTACTGGACAGCACATCACTGGCTTACCGTATCGTAGACAACAACCTGGTGGTGATTGCACCCAAGTCAGAATCCGCTGCCGGCAAGGTTTCCGGTAAGGTGACCGATGAAAAAGGTACTCCGCTGATTGGTGTATCTGTAAAAGTAAAAGGTGGCAGTCAGGGTGCTGTGACAGACCTGGCCGGTGGTTTTACGTTGCAGGCCGATGCCGGTGCAGTACTGATAGTGAGCTATATGGGTTTTATCACACAGGAAGTGACTGTTAACAGTAATGAACCACTGCGTATCATCCTGAAAGAATCCACCAGCGGCCTGAATGAAGTAGTAGTGATTGGTTATGGCACCCAGCGTAAAAAAGATGTGACTGGTGCTATCAGCTCTGTGAACAGCAAAGACCTGCGCAACGTGCCGGTACGTAATGCGGCTGAAGCCCTGCAGGGCAAGGCCAGTGGTGTAATGGTGTCGCAAAGCAGCGGCAGCCCCGGATCTGCACCTGTAGTACGTATCCGTGGTATCGGCTCTATCAGTGGCAGCAACTCTCCGCTATATATCGTAGATGGATTACCACAGACAGATATCGGCTGGCTCAACCCCAATGATATTGAATCTATGGATATCCTGAAAGATGCCTCTACTGCAGCGATCTATGGCTCCAGAGGCTCCAACGGCGTAGTGATCATCACCACGCGTAAGGGCAGTCGCGATGATTCCAAAATGCATGTGACCCTCGATAGTTACACCGGCTGGCAGTCAGCCTGGAAACGGCCACACATGCTGAATGCAGAAGATTTTATCAAATACAAGATACGCGCTTACAGCGCCGATGGTGCACCGTTGCCCACAGATCTGGATACTCCTGAAAAAGTGGCTTCTGTACTGAAGTTTGTAAACGATAACACCGGGCCTAACGGTACCGACTGGTGGAAGGAAATCATTCAGCAGAATGCACCTATCCAGAGTTATAACGTAGGCGTGAGCGGTGCCGGCAAAAACTTGGTATATGCTTCCAGCGTCGGTTATATGAACCAGAAAGGTATTGTAAAAGGTTCTGACTACGAACGTATCTCCTGGCGCACCAATGTGAGCGCAGATGTTAGCTCCCGTGTGAAACTGACTACCAATATCGGCCTGATCTATGAAAGCCGCCGTAACGTGGATGAAAACAATCCTTTCAGCGGTACCATTTTCAGTGCTATGGCAGCAGATCCTATCACGCCTGTATACCGCAACAACCTGAAGAGCGTACCGGATTTCTATAACCGTATCATGACCGGTTATGAGGCCAACAATCCCTATTCCCAATACGCCGGCATCCTCTTTACCAACAAGCCCAACCCTGTGGCACAGGTAGAGCGCATGCAGCAAAGCGTATGGGAAGGTATTGCCATCAAAGGCGGTGCTGCGCTGGACGTGAAGATCATCGATCCGCTGACTTTCCGGAGTAACTTCGGACTGGACCTGGGCCGCGGTATCTCCAAAGGATTTTCACCTTCCTATTTCCTGAACTCTTTCGATTATGCCAACTATAACAGCGTGAGCAACAGTTCCAGCTGGAACAATTATTTCGTGTGGGAGAATACGCTGAACTTCGATAAAACCTATGGCAGGCATCATATCACTGCGCTGGCGGGTATTTCCGCGGAGCTGACCAAAGGCCTGACTTATGCCGCTTCCAAACAAAACATCGTGAATAACGATAAAGACATGCGCATCATTGATGCAGCCACCATGAACCCCGGCGCTTCCGGATATACTTATTCCAGCGCGTTGCAGTCGTTCTTTGGCCGTATCAACTACGTATATGCTGACCGTTATATTCTCGCTGCCAACGTGCGCCGGGATGGTAGTTCCAACTTCGGTGACGGCTACCGCTGGGGTACCTTTCCCTCTGCTTCCGCCGCCTGGCGTTTTACAGAAGAAGACTTCCTGAAGAATGCCAACCTGAAATGGCTGAACAGTGGTAAACTGAGGGCCAGCTACGGCGCTATCGGTAATCAGTATGTAGGAGGTGGTAGTGGATTATACCTGTCTTCCTATGGCAACACTTACCAGCGTTATGTGTTTGGTAATACCAGCACCGGCTTCCTGGGCGCAGAACGCAAAACCATGGCCAATCCTGGTCTGCAATGGGAGACTTCCAGACAAACCGATATCGCAATGGACCTGGGTCTGTTTAATGGTCTGCTCGATGTGACCGTAGATTATTTCAACAAAAAAGTAAGCAACATGCTGGTGGTGATGCCTTTGCCCACCACCATGGGATATCCGTCCAATCCGTTCTGGACCAATGCCGGCAGCATGGTTAACAAAGGCTGGGAAATATCGCTCGCCCATACACATCACTTTGGTGATTTCACCTATGGCGTACGTCTCAATGTATCTACTTTCCGCAATGAAGTGCTGAGCATGGGTGGTGGAGAACCGATCTATACTACAGCGCACCTGGGTGAAACGATTACCAAAACAGAAGTGGGTAAACCGGTAGGTTATTATTTCGGCTGGCTCACAGATGGTATCTTCCAGACACAGGATGAGGTGAATAAAAGTCCGCAGCGCCTGAGCTCCCGTCCTGGTGATCTGCGTTTTAAAGATATCAACGGTGTAGATGCCAATGGCAATATTGTACCCGGACCTGATGGTAAACTGGATGCTGCCGACCGTACCATGATCGGCAACCCCTGGCCCGATTTCGTATATGGGGTGAATATTAACATGAACTATAAACGTTTTGACCTGAGCATGTTCTGGCAAGGTTCTCAGGGTAACGACGTGATGAATATCCTGCGTTATGATACAGAATCCGGCACCGGCTGGTATAATGCACCGCAGGGCTTCCTGGAAAAAGCCTGGAACGGCCCCGGCTCTACCAACAAGTACTACCGTATCTCTTCCAACTCTGCCTTAAACAGCAGTGTGTCTGACTATTTCGTGGAAGATGGTTCCTACCTGCGTCTTAAGAATATACAGTTGGGTTACAACTTCCCGGAAAAATGGCTGCAAAGAGCACGTATACCACAGTTACGGTTATACGTAGGTGCGCAGAATCTGTTCACCTTCACCAAATACAGTGGCCTTGATCCGGAGATGGGCAATGATGATCCCAGGCTGATAGGGATAGATCAGGGATATTTCCCGCAGGCCCGCACTTTTATGATCGGGGTGAACGCTAAATTCTAACCATTAACACTGTCAGAAATGAAAAAAATCGTATATTCTTTACCGTTAATAATGATGTTGCTGGGCGTTTCCTGTTCAAAGGATTATCTGAACAGGCCACCGCTGGGGTTGCAGACAGATGATAATTTCTATAATTCACCAGGGGCCGGCTTTAAGACGGTGGTGAACTGTTACCTGGGCTTTTATGATTTCTGGGGCTACCAGGCTGCCATTGCGGAGCTGGGCAATATGGCCACCGATGAAAGTGATAAAGGCGGTTCTGATGCCAACGACCGTCCTTTTGTGATAGACCTGGGTTATGGCAGGGCACTGGCCAGTAATGAAACACTGAATGGTCTGTGGGCTGCCTGCTACAAAGGCATCGGCAACTGTAACGTGGCGCTGGAACGCTTGCCTGCGGCCAAACTGCTGGACGACAAAGGCAATCCCCTGGATGATAAAACCAAAAGCCGTTACCTCGCGGAAGTACGTTTTCTGCGTGCCTACTACTACCTCGACCTGGTGCGTATCTTCGGTGGTGTACCGCTGCTGACTAAAACGCTGCAGATAGCAGATCGTAATAAAATTGTACGTGCCCAGACCAGCGAAGTATTTCAGTTTATCACCAGTGAACTGGAAGCAGTAGGAAACGATGCCGCATTGCCTGCCCGTAAAGACCTGCCGGCTGCAGAACAGGGCCGTGTTACCAAAGAAGCCGCATGGGCCGTTCAGGCAAGGGCTTATCTTTTCTTTGCTGAAGATGATAAAACATTATATGCCAAAGCAAGGGATGCTGCCAAAAAAGTAATCAGTTCCAATGCGTTTGTGCTGGAAACGGAATATCAGCAGCTGTTTCTGAAAGATGGTTATAAGAGCCAGGAATCTGTGTTTCCACTGATTTTTGGAGATGATCCCGCTGCCTTTATCTACGGTACTACCTTACCGATTTATTGTTCTCCGCGTAATGTGGGTGGCTGGGGCTTCGACTGTCCTACGCAATCACTGGTAGACGAATTTGAGCCGGGAGATCCCCGTATATTGTTCACCGTGATGGACCCCGGAGATGTGTTCCCTAAAGCCAGTGGCTCAGAAACACTGGACTTCTCTTCCTATCCCAATACAGGTCATCATAACAGAAAAGTGTTCCTTCCCGAAAACCGTCGTGGACAGGGCTGGGGTAATGATGCCTGGACTATGCACCTGGTGCGTTATGCCGATGTGTTGCTGATGTATGCAGAAGCAGTGCTGGAAAGTGGTGGCAGCAAACAGGAAGCAGCTGATTATATCAACATGGTGCGTACCCGTGCCAGCAACTCCGTTCATACGGATGTGGAAGCAGTATCCCGTAAACGTGCGGTAGCCAACACTCCGCTGGTACCGGTAACTGCAGCCGATGACCTGCGTAAAGCCCTGCGTCACGAACGTCGTGTGGAACTGGGTTGTGAATATGGCCGCGTTTTCGATCTGCTGCGCTGGAATACCTATGTGTCTACTATGAAGGACTATTCCACCAGACCTTATTCCAATGGCAAAGGTGGTGCTTTCAGAGCACCTGCTTCCGGTAACAAATATCTGTTCCCTATACCACAACAGGAGATAGACCGGACCGGTGGCGGCATCAAACAAAACCCAGGATACTAAATCAATTTTTTATTTTTTTATTTTTTCATTTAGACATTTATAAAATGCCTAAATGAAAAAATAAAAAAATAAGCAAATAATTAAATTTTAGCAATGAAAAAACTATGGTTGCCTGTTTTGCTGGTGCTGCTTTCCGCGTGTGGTGCCAAGCGCTCTGTTACCCGCATTTTATGTTATACCAAAAATGCTGAGAGTAGCTGGGTGAAGCAATTACAGGAAGCAGGACAGAAAGAAGGCTGGCAGATTGTGCTTACCGGCGACAGACAATATTTTCAGGATGATTCCCTGCGAGGGTTTAGTGCAGTGTGTCTGCCGTTTTCCCTGACAGAGAGTCTGAACTACCGGAATATTCCCGCGCTGAAACGTTATGCTGAAGCTGGTGGCGGTGGTATCCTTGCTGTAAAGGACAGTGCTGTTATCAAACAGGGATGGCCCTGGCTGAAGGAATGGGCCACGTTACCCGAAGGAAAGGAATTAACCCAGGACAATGGCCGCCTGTTTATCGTACCTGCTGCAGCTATGGCTGCCACCATACAACCAGCTATAAAATATCTGGTAGGCAGCAATGCCTGGCCTGACTATAGCAAATCGCTGACCATCGCGCCACCGGATACTAACCGTTACACCTATACGGTATTGGACCATGGTCTGGACGAGCCTATGGAGATGTGTATTCTGCCGGAAGGAAATGTGTTGTTTGTAGAACGGAAGGGTGCGGTTAAAATTTATGATGCCCGCCTGCGCCAAACCAAATCTGTTGGCCGTTTTGACGTGTTCAGCGGTATTGAAGACGGATTGCTGGGTGTGGCTCTGGACCCTCATTTTGAAAAGAACCACTGGGTATATTTTTATTATGCTCCTGCAGGAGAAAAATGGTACAATAAACTGGTACGCCTCGAACTGCACGGCGACAAACTGGATATGTCTACCGAAAAGATACTCCTGGAAGTGCCTACGCAAAGGCAATACTGTTGCCATTCTGCAGGTTATCTGTTCTTTGGTCCCAATGATCTGTTGTATCTGTCTATAGGAGACAATACCAACGCGGAAGAAACCCACGGTTATACGCCGGTAGATGAAAGACCAGGCCGCCATTTGTCTGATGACCAGGCCAGTGCGGCCAACAGCATGGACCTGAGAGGAAAAGTCCTGCGTATTAAACCCGAACCTAACGGTACTTATTCCATTCCCGATGGCAACCTGTTCCCCAAAGACGGTTCCAAAGGACGTCCTGAAATTTATGTTATGGGCTGTCGTAATCCCTATCGTATTTCAGTCGATATGAAAAACGCATTTTTATACTGGGGAGATATCGGGCCAGACACCAAAGTGCCGTCTGCTGAAGGCAGCACGCTGAGCTTCGATGAAATCAACCAGGCACGGAAACCAGGCTTTTTTGGATGGCCTTATTTTAACGGTAACAATGAAGCATATCCATTACTGGATTATGCCACTATGAAAGAACGGGCGGGCAAAGACCCGTTGCATCCGGTTAACAATTCACCGCATAATACCGGTATTAAAGAGCTGCCACCGGCGCAGCCAGCAATGATCTGGTATGGCGACGCTGCTTCACCCGTATTCCCACTGGTAGGTAAAGGCGGCGAAACAGCCATGGCCGGCCCGGTATTTTACAGCGATCAGTTTGAGGATGCCCCCTACAAACTATCGGATTATTATAACGGCAAACTCTTTATCTATGAATGGATGCGCCACTGGATCATGGCCGTAACACTGGATTCGGCCGGTAACTATGTACGCATGGAGCCTTTCCTCGAACATATAGATTTTGCTGCACCGATAGATATGAAATTTGCATCCGATGGTAGCATCTACATGCTGGAATATGGTACTAATTGGTTTGCCAAAAACTCCAACGCCAAACTGGTACGTATTACTTATGCAGAAGGTAATCGTAAGCCGGTAGCCAACATCCGCAGCAGCCAGCTGTATGGCGGCGCTCCGCTGACGGTAAAACTTTCTGCCGCCGGCTCTATGGACTACGATAAGGAAGATCAGCTTACCTATACCTGGAAAATAGCAGATAAAGAGCTGAAAGGCGAGCAGGTGGATTATACCTTCTCCAAACCCGGTATTTACAAGGTAGACCTGACGGTAACAGATAACCATGGTGCAAAGGGAACTTCCTTTGTAGATATTAAAGTAGGGAATACACCACCTGCCGTAAAAATCAATACTACGGCCAACAAAAGCTTCTACTGGGACAATGCTGCCATAGACTATCAGGTAACGGTGCAGGACCCTGAAGATGGAACGCCGGACAGCAGTAAGGTAAAGGTGTCGTTTGACTATCTGCCTATGGGCAAAGACTTTGCGCTGGTATTAGCTGGTAATAACGGTGACGGCAACACGCAGTATGCAAAAGGACATCAGCTGTTCTGGTCGCTGGATTGTAAAGCCTGCCATACCGAGAACACCGCATCTGTGGGCCCCAGCCTGGTAGAAGTAGCCAAACGTTATCAGGACAATGAAACCAATGTGAACAAGCTGGCTGCCAAGGTTATCGCTGGCGGTAGTGGCAACTGGGGCAACCGCACCATGTCTGCACATCCTGATATGTCTGCTGATGACGCTAAGGAAATTGTACACTATATTCTGTCGCTGGGCAGTGCCAAAGCATCGTTGCCGATGCAGGGCGTGCAGCCGTTTAAAGCACATGCCGGTAAGGGAAATGAAGGTGGGTATCTGCTGATGGCTACCTATACCGATAAAGGTGCCAACAGTATAGAACCACTTACAGGCAGGGATTATATCATGCTGAGAAATCCATTGATACAGGTAGAAGATTTTGATGAAGGAAATGTAAACCTGGCCACTATTACTACTGCAGCATTGTGTTATGCTTATGTGCGCAACAACAGTTATATCCGCTTCAACCATTTCTATCTGGATGGTGTGAAGAGTTTACAATACAATATTCAGGAACAGGGTATGGGCGGTGTGATAGAAGTACACCTCGACAAGCCGGATGGACCGCTGCTGAGTAAGGTCAACGTGCCGGCTGGTACAGCTGCTGCCGCAGGGCCTAAGAGCGGCTGGAAGCCGGTGAAGGCAGCTATGCAGCCAACTACTGGGGCACATGATCTGTATTTTGTATTCAAAAGTGCAGACGGTAAAGACGGATACCTGTTTAATGTAGACTGGATCTATTTCTCAAATAACAACTAATCACATGACCGCGTCCGTACGTCTGCGTTTGTCTGTCCTGATGCTGCTGGAGTATTTTACCTGGGGAGCCTGGTATGTAACCATGGGCACTTATCTCATTACTGCTTTAAAGGCGGATGCGGTGCAGGTAGGGGCAGCTTATGCCAACCTGTCTATCGCCGCCATTATCTCCCCGTTTTTTGTGGGGCTGATAGCGGACCGTTTTTTTGCTGCGCAGAAAGTGTTGGGTGTACTGCATCTGGCAGGTGCGGCCACCTTATACCTGATCAGCGGAGTACAGGACTTTAGCAGCTTCTGGTGGCTGATCCTGTTGTATACGTTATTGTATATGCCCACTATGTCGCTGGCTAATTCGATCTCCTTCCGCCAGATGCAGGATGCGGGCAGGGAGTTTCCTTCTGTACGTGTATTCGGTACCGTGGGATGGATACTGGCAGGGCTGCTTATTGGCTTCGCCGGGGTGGAAACGACTGCCGCCACTTTCCGTATCGCTGCCGCCAGTTCGCTGCTGTTGGGCATATACAGCTTTTTCCTTCCTTCTTCACAACCGGTGAAAAAGGAAGTGCGGTTGTCTGATATACTGGGGCTCGATGCGCTGGTGCTGTTGAAAGGACGCGCCTATGGGATCTTTTTTATCACCGCGGTGGCAGTATGTATACCACTGGCGTTTTATTACAGTTTTACCAATCCGTTCCTCAATCATGCCGGTATGGCCAATGCTGCCGGCAAGATGACGCTGGGACAGGTATCGGAATTTCTTTTTATGCTGCTGATGCCGTTCCTGTTTTCACGATTGGGTGTTAAGCGTATGCTGTTGCTGGGCATGTTCTGCTGGATACTGCGTTATGTGTTGTTTGCTTATGGCGACAGCGGGGCTGGTGCCTGGATGCTGTACGGAGGAATTGCGCTGCATGGTATGTGTTACGATTTCTTTTTCGTGACAGGACAGATCTATACCGACCGTAAAGCAGGCGACAACATCAGAAATGCAGCACAAGGGCTGATCACTTTTGCCACCTATGGCCTGGGCATGCTGATAGGCTCCTATGTGTCGGGGTTTGTAGCCGGACGATTCAGCTATTTACAGACAGCCGTCCTGCATTATGACTGGCGTAGTATCTGGCTGGTACCTGCTGCTATCACTGGCATTTTCCTGCTGTTATTTATTTTTTTGTTCAGAGATCATGATAACCAATAAAACATTTTTATATGGGAAGAAAAATTGCCATGCTGGGCTCGGGTTTCATCGGTCGTTTTTATGCTGATTCTATCCATAGCCAAAGAAGTAAAGACCGTATTGTCAGTATCTACTCACGCCGTGAAGAGAGCGCGAAGAAGTTTGCTGCAGACTATAACACGCCTCACTGGACAGTGGAGATGGAAGAGGCGATCAATCATCCGGAGGTAGACGTAGTATGTATTGCGTTGCCCAACAATCTGCATGAGGCAGCCGTACTGGCCTGCTGCAAGGCTAAAAAGGCAGTGATCTGTACGAAGCCGCTGGGCCGTAATGCCCAGGAAGCAAAGAGAATGCTGGAAGCGGTAGAAAAGGCAGGCATCTTCCATGGTTATATGGAAGATCTGGTGTATACGCCAAAATTCTCCAAAGCATTACAAAGCGTACAGGCGGGAGCGTTAGGCCGTATTCTTTGGGCCAAGTCCAGAGAAACACATCCTGGTCCGCACAGCGAATGGTTCTGGGACAAGGAACAGGCCGGCGGTGGCTGTATCCTCGATCTGGGTTGTCACTGTGTAGAGATAGGCCGCAGCTTTATCGGAAAAGATATCCGGCCGGTAGAAGTGATGTGCTGGGCCGATACACAGGTAAAACCAATCGATGCAGAAGATCATGCTATCGGACTGATAAGGTATGAGAACGGTGCCATCGGCCAGTTTGAGGTAAGCTGGACTTTCCGCGGGGGCCTCGACCTGCGGGATGAAGTGATGGGCACAGAAGGTACCATCTGGCTCAATAACTTCCTGCGTACGGGTTTTGATATGTTCACTACCGGCAAGGGAGCCGACTATGTAGCAGAGAAAGCGGAAAGTAATTCCGGCTGGTTGTTTCCGGTAGGAGATGAGCTGAATGACCTCGGATACAATCATATGTTTGCCGACATGTTTAATGCCATCGAACAAAACAAACAACCCCGCGAAACATTCTACGATGGTTATGTCGTGAATGCTATTCTGGACGCAGCTTATAAAAGCGCTGCCAGCAAACAATGGGAGCCGGTACAACTGGAGGTATGGAGAGGTCAGGAAGGTGTTGCCAAAGGCAATACACTGGTGGATTACGACGAACATCATTATCTCATCAAAGAAGAAAAAACACATTTCGGCAGTACCAAACTCATACTAAAGGAAAAACAAAGCGGAAAGATCGTAGAGATCACCCGTTAATTCAACATTAAACAACAGGTTATGTCATCATACGATAGAAGGAGATTTATAAGAACAGCGGCAATAACAGGTGTAGGGCTCGGTCTTGCAGGCCGGGCCAGCTCCCTGTTTGCCGGCACACCGGCAGCACCGGGAAAACGTGTAGGCATTATCGGGTTAGATACTTCGCATAGTGTGGAGTTCTCCAAAATGCTGAATGCTGCTAATGCAGATCCGGCTTACAATGGATTTAAAGTGACGGCTGCTTATGTACAGGGCAGTAAAGACATTGCTTCCAGTCTGGAAATGGTACCCGGCAACCTAGCTAAGATAAAGGAGCTGGGCATAGAGATCGTAGATTCTATCGCTGCCCTGCTGGAAAAAACAGATGTAATTTTACTAGAGTCCAATGATGGCCGTGTGCATCTGGAACAGGCGCTTCCGGTGTTTAAAGCCGGCAAACGTGTGTTTATCGACAAGCCCATTGCCGCCTCACTGGCGGATACTAAAGCTATTTTTAAGGCGGCAGAAAAATATAAGGTGCCGGTGTTTTCCTCTTCAGCGCTGCGTTTCATCGATAGCATACAACAAGTGGCACAAGGAAAAATCGGTAAGGTCACCGGTGCGGATGTATATACGCCGTCGCCCACCGAAAAAACACATCCGGACCTTTTCTGGTACGGCATCCATGGTGTGGAGATGTTGTTTGCGCTGATGGGCACCGGCTGCCGTCGTGTGACCCGCATCACTTCTGAAGATATGGACCTGGTGACCGGTGTCTGGAATGATGGCCGCATTGGAACGCTGAGAGGCGTCCGTAAAGGACCTTACGGTTTTGGTGGTCATGCTTTCGGAGAAAAGGGTATAGCGCCTATCGGTGACTTCAGCTCCTATCAACCGCTGGTATTGCAAATCACGGCCTTCTTCCAGACAGGCATTCCTCCAGTGAAGCCGGAAGAAACTATTGAAATGATGGCTTTCATGGAAGCCGCTGATGAAAGCAAAAAGAAAAAAGGCGCTACAGTAACGATGAATGTATAGCGCCCCTGCCCCGGGGTTGATGTTTTTCGGCCCTGGGGTTTATTCGTATCCAAACTCCATCACCGCTACTTCCAGTGTCTTACCGTTCTGCCATTTAACCCAGCCATAAGCCGGCTTCTTCCTGCTGTAATCCTGTCTGTCTATCAGTTCCGCCCATTCGCCTTCAACGCGGGCTACATGAAAACATTCCCTGCAGCCATCCTGTAGGGATGGAAACGGAATCGTTTTTCCATTAGGAGCATCGTAAAAAGTGGCGTTGGGTTTAGTACTTACAATATAGGCGCGTTGCAGAAAATGTTCCCATGTTTCGTAGAGATACCAGCAGGGATTGTATGGAGCCTCGGTTTGCCCGATTCTGTTATGCACTTCTTTCTGTACTAATGTTCCATACAATGCGTATTTCGGATTGATATAGATAAAGCAGGTGAGTTTTTCCTTTTCGTTGATGACCACCTGAAAATGATGTGCGGTGGCCTTTACCACTCTGAATTGCAGTACCGGCGGGAAAGAGACCAGGCCCATATTGATATGGCGACGACCTGCCTCATGGGTATCACCATACGACAGCTGGTAGGGAGCCAGTTTATTTTTCAGCACTCGTGTGAGGAAGGCGGTGCTGCCATCCGCACGGCGCTTTATTTCCAGGGTATCGAAAGGAACAGTTGCATCCGCACTGGCATACAGTGGAATTTTTTCTTCGAAGCTTACCTGTAAAATGCCCGTTCCTAGGGAATCGTAGTGGGGGAGAGCCGGAAGAGGGGAGCCGGGCTCCTGACTGAATACCTGTATACTTGTCATGATGAAAGCGATTAAAAAGGATATTCTCATCTGATTTTTATGACAGGATGCATGCAGGTGCCCGGATTCCATAAATCAGGAAATGGCCCGGCCCATGTATGGGTCGGTAATGCCTTCCTTACCGGTTTCTACACGGCCGGCATATCTTCTTTCAAACATGCTGAAGCCGTTGATAAGAATACTGAAGTCGTACCATCCGTTGCTGGCCTGCAAGGGTAGCAGGATGACGGTGGTGCCGCTGGCAGCGATGGTGCGGCTGATGTTTTTATTTTTATAGGCATTGTCGCGGATGGTAACATTGAGCGGCGTTGCAGCTGTGCCTGTGATATTGACGATCACATTGCCGGTAAGTTTGCCAGTGGTAGTATTACGTTCATACGTGCACGTTATCTGAGCTGCGGGATCTTCGTGGTTGCCTCTGAAGGCCCGGAAGAAGCCATTGGGACCATGAAGATGCAAATGGTAGGCACCCGCTTCGAATGCTGCTGCGGGCCACTGATAACGGATGGTATCACCGGCTTTTACGGCAAAAGACCAGTTGCGGGATATCTCTGCATTTCCTTTGTCATCCTTGTAAGCTACCGGTGCAAAAACAGTGAAGGGCGCGCCAGCAGATGCAGTACCAAATGCTGTGTTGCCGGCAGCAAAGCTGATTTCCACCTGTTGTTTGCCGGGAAGCCATCGGGCATCTGCATACAATTCATATGGCAATGCCGGCGAAGGCCGTACTCCTTTTTCCTGTGGTGCCATGAGATCGTTGGCCTCCGGATTGCTGATCACACGCTCCAGCTGCTGGTTTGTTATCTTTTTAAATCCGCCCGGTGCCGCTTTGAACTGTGCGTTGTAAATATTTTTCACAAACTTCTCTTTTTCGAGAAAAGGCAGTTTTTCCGTTTTAACCGTAAAAGGACTGAACACCGCGGTGAGATCGCCGCAGATGGTTCGTCTCCATTGACTGATATTATCCACATGGATCTTTTTGTTGTATTTACGGTTGACATACGTTTCCAGGAATTGCAGGGTAGACGTATGATCAAATACCTGTGAACATACTTTGCCGCCGCGGCTCCATGGAGAAGCGATGATCAAAGGGACCCTGAAACCGAGGCCTATAGGTGCTTCGCGGGCTTGTTTTTTATGGACGCCTTGTAGTAGTTCATTTTCCAGCCGTACATGTTCCACTTCAGTATCTATGCCTGCAGAGCATTTGCCTGTTTCCGGCTTGTTTTCATCAGGGATGGAGAAGGGAGGTATGTGGTCGAAGTAGCCGTCGTTTTCATCGTAGGTAACAATGAAGATGGTTTTCTTCCATACTTCGGGCTTGCTGGTGAGGATGTCCATGACCTCTGATACGTACCAGGCGCCATACCAGGGAGCGCTGGGGTGGTCGGAGAAATTTTGCGGACCTGCCAGCCAAGAGACAGCAGGCAGTTGACCATCCTGTACATCTTTTCTGAACTGGTAAAGGATATCGCCGGCGGGAACGGTCACCTTACGGTCGTTGCCATCATCGGTATACTGGAAAGAGGTAACAGTTCTGAAGTTGGGATCAGCGCTGTTGATCACAAATGCATTTTTATAGAGATTTTTTTGATGATCGGATAACTGATCGAAACTTTCCTTATTCCATTTCAGCAGCTCTTTGGTAGCATTGTCGAGCACTTCCTGTTTTTTGGCGATATCTGCACGTATCTTCCTGGCGGCTTCATCTGAGGAAGGGGTAGCTTCCATGAGTTTGTTGATTTCGTCCGGCAGGGTATCTACCTGCTTGAGCAGCGACTGAATATTACGGGAGGAAAATTTCACGTGATAAGCTTCGAAGAATTCGAGGAGGTTGCAGCCGAAGTTGGCCAGCCAGGCCCTTTCTTCCCCTTTGAAGCCACCGCCGCAGCTGAGATCGTTCTGATAAAATTTCCAGGAGATGTTGTTTTCTTCCAGCATTTCGGGAAATGTTTTCCAGGTGAGTTTGCCGTAGCTGAAGTCGTCATTGCGGATATTGACTTTAGCGCGTCCGTCTTCTTCGCTGGTAATTTTGCCGGTCCAGAAGAAGGAGCGGTTAGGTGTGGTGCTGGTCATGCCAGAACAGAAATGCTGGTCGCATATCGTGAAAGCATCTGCCATAGCGTAGTTGAAGGGAAGGTCTTCCCTTGTAAAATAACCCAGGGTGAGTGGCATGTGTGCATATTGTCTGTTGCCTGGTCTTTTGGCAATCAACCACTGGTCATGTTTTCCGGCATTATAAGCATCTACCTGGCTGGCACGGGAATGTGGCAGGGAGCCCATCCAGGTGATCTTCGTGTCTTTGATATCGAGTCGGAACGGTGCATAGGTATCGCCTTTGTCATCTGTCTGAAACCACACGGGTTTAAGGTTGGGCAAGGGGATGGCCCTGGGATCATTAAAGCCTCTTACACCTTGTAATGTTCCAAAGCAATGATCGAATGATCTGTTTTCCTGCATGAGGATGACGATATGTTCTGCGTCGAGCCAGGTGCTACCTGGAGTAGGATCTATGGCCAGCGCCTTCTGGATAGAGGCTGGCATGATGGTGGAGATGCCGGCCGCGCCGGATAAGAGCAATGATTTTTTCAGGAAGTCCCTTCTGGTGTCCATAAAGTGGCGTAGTTTGTGTCAGGGCGACAAAATAATAATTATTGAAAATTTTGTCTGTACCGTTCATCCATCCTTCATCTAAAATTCATACAGGGTGGGTATCTACCTGTAATCCTATCTGATGAGCAGCGACAGGAGGTATACACCAGACATAGCGGCAATGCCCATGATCAGTGTAGCCGTGGTATATACACGCAGCATATCTTTGATCTCCAGTCCGGAGAACCGTGATATCACCCAGAAGTAGGCGTCGTTGGTGTGGGATATCATCATGGAGCCGGCACCCATAGCCAGTACGCTCAGGATATTACCATCGGGGGTATTGAGGCCTAGTGCGGGCAACAAAGGATGTATGATGGAAGCGGCTGTGATGATGGCTACGGTAGACGAGCCTTGCGCCGTTTTGATGATGGCGGTGATCAGGAAGGGTAATAGTATACCCGTGCCCGTTATAGCCGGATTTTCTGCGATATGTCTGCCCAGGTCGGCTTTGGCCAGTATGGCTCCGAATGCGCCTCCACCGCCGATGATCACGAGTATGCCTGATGCTTTTTCTGCTCCTTCCACTAATATTTTCCGGACATTGCTGGCCTGTCCGTTGCGCAGACTGAGTAAGGTGAGGATGATACCGATCGTGATCGCTACTTCCGGAATGCCGAGTATATTGAGTGTTTGGATGACCAGCGAAGTGGCGTTTTTCTCCAATGCAAGAAAAGAGCGCAGCGCTATCAGTAGTATGGGTATGGCGATAGGTAATACAGCCATTCCTACTGAGGGCAGGCGTCCGGAAGGTATGGTGATGTCTGGTGCTTCCACAGGTGGTGCAGGAAGTTTGTGTCCGGCATATAACGACCATGCATATCCGCAGGCGGATGCCGGCAGCGCTATCAGTAGTCCGTATAACATCACTTTGCCTACATCTGCCTGAATGATGCCGGTGGCCGCCATAATACCCGGATGTGGCGGCATCATACAATGTACTGCATAGAGGCCGGTAGCCAGCGAAGAGGCCATGATCAGCATGGAGATGCCGGAACGGACAGCCATGGCTTTGTTGAGACCGCTGAGTACGATAAATCCTGAGTCACAGAAGATAGGCATGCCAACCACATACCCGATGATATTAAGTGCCAGTGAAGAGCGTCCGGTGCCTGTTTTGCGCAACACATATGCCGCCAGTACACTGGTGCTGCCGGTATGTTCGAGCATAAGGCCCAGGGTGGTGCCCAGTATAATTAGTAGTCCGAGGGAACCAACAATCTGCCCGAACCCGGTTTTAATGGTACTGAGTATATCCGTTACCGGGAGTCCGAAAATCAGTCCTGTCAGCATACTGGCCATCAGCAAGGCAAAGAAGGCGTGTATCCTGTACCTGGCTGTCAGAATAATAATCAGGACAATGCCTGCCACTAATCCAAGACTGTGATAAAGTATGATAACAGATGATGTTTATGATGTGAATATAGCCGATCGATGTTTTACAATATATCCATTATTGTTGTATTCTGCAAGTCCTGTTTTCTGCGTATATGGGTTAGCGTGATATCATCCGGCTGTCTATCGGCGGTGTCTGCGGTAATACTGCGTGTAATTCATTATATTTATGACGTTGTTCATCCCTTTAAAAATATCTGACTTATGCAGGGCAATGTAGTTTTAATCACCGGTACTTCCACCGGACTGGGTATGCATACCGCCTTACAACTGGCTGCTAACGGCTATAAGGTGTATGCCACCATGCGTGACTTCGACAAACGTTATGCTTTACTGGACGCTGCCGCTGCGCAGCAGGTTAAACTGGATGTCAGCGTACTGGACGTATCAGACATCGATACGATTAATTCCTGTGTAGACCGCGTGCTGGCCTATGAAGGAAAGATAGATGTGCTGATCAACAATGCCGGA
This sequence comes from Chitinophaga sp. HK235, assembly GCF_018255755.1. Taxonomy (NCBI): domain Bacteria; kingdom Pseudomonadati; phylum Bacteroidota; class Chitinophagia; order Chitinophagales; family Chitinophagaceae; genus Chitinophaga; species Chitinophaga sp. HK235. The sequence continues at coordinate 7,404,799 of NZ_CP073766.1, forward strand.
GCCGGTTTTGTGCGCAATACGGAGCAGGCCTCCATGGAAGAGATACAAAAGGTGCTGGACACTAACTTCCTGGGTGTGGTACGATGCACTAAAATTGTGCTGCCTCATATGCGGCAGGCGCGCAGCGGGCACATCATCAATATCGGCTCTGTAGGCGGGCTGGTAGGACAGCCCTTTAATGAACTGTATTGTGCTGCCAAGTTCGCTGTGGAAGGGTATACAGAAGCTCTCGCCACCTATGTGACACCTGCTTTTAATGTGAAATTCACTATCGTTGAACCCGGCGGTATCCGGACCGAATTCAGAAATAATGTTTTCAAACAGGTCAACAGCAGTGGTGGTATCCTTGAAGATGCTTATAAACCATTGCTCGAATCCTATATTGCCAGCGGAGAATCCCGCTCTTCCTCCTATCAGTCTGCCGAAGAGGTGGCACTGCTCATAGCCGGCGTGGTGGCCGCTGAAAACCCTCCCCTCCGTATCCGTACCTCTACGTGGGCCGAAAAGTTCTGCGAATATAAAACACAGTCTGACCCTACTGGTTTGTTGCAGGTAGAGGATGTGGCGAGAAACTTCGGCCAGCAACGTCATCTACATCACAGTTAAGTGGGGAGGCAGGGGTACACCAGCGCTGCATTCTTCTGTAATGGGCGCTAGGCGCCTGGTTTCTATCGGAATGATACCGGACCATATAGGCAGGTCTTTATCTTCATCTTCACCGGGCATGCCGCTACGCATTTTGGCAGAGGCTTCATCAAGTGAAAAGGCCAGTACGGTCGTTTTCCGGCTATCGCTGTCTTTGAGTGGACGGAGATAGTCCCAGCTGTTGGGAACAAATTTTTCCGTGAGCCATTTGAAGGCTTCTGTTTTCAGGGTGGGCTCCTCAATTTTTTCGGGGGTGCCGAAAATGACCACCGAGCGGTAGTTAACGGAATGGTTGAAGGCCGACTTAGCGACTACGATGGCATCCAGCAAGGTGACAGTGATGCATACCGGTAGTCCTTTTTCTATCTCACGGATGAAATGGCTGCCTACAGAGCCGTGTATGTAAATTTTATTTTCATGACGGACAAAAGCAGTAGGGATGGAGAAAGGTTTGTTATCGACAGCAAAGCTGACAGTACAAACCAGGGCATCATCCAGTATGGAATAGATCGTCTGCTGGTCATAGACGGCCTTTTTAGGATATCTGCTGGGAACGAGGTGCGGCGGAATCGGATTCATTATCGGTTGTTTTTTAACAAAGTTGTACCTTTATTGGCTCTATATTATCATCCGATTCAGATAAAATGGGTAGTCCAATTTTTTCATTGTTATATCTAGACAAGCAGGATAAGCAGCCGGTATACCTTCAACTGGCCAATCAGCTGATGGGGCTTATCCGGACGGGGCCGTTGAATGCAGGGCAGCGCCTGCCCAGCAGCCGGGAGATGTCGGAGATGTTACAGGTACACCGTAAAACCGTGGTGAGGGCTTATGATGAGCTGCTGGCTCAGGGCTGGCTGGAAAGCCATACCGGCAGCGGTACCTTCGTGGCCAGACATCTGCCCCGTACAGAGCTGCAAACACTTACAGACAATAAATCTACTTCCGTTAACCCGCAACGGACAGCAGGCTTCAGCTTCACAGTAGCGCCGCATCTTGAGCGTCCTGTGTTGAAAGCTTCCAGCAACCTCCACCTGGATGACGGTTTCCCCGATTCCCGGCTGGCGCCGGTAGAAGAGCTGACCCGCAACTACCGCAGCCAGATGCTGCATGGCAATCCCTATGTACGGCTGGGCTATGGTGATACCACCGGCGCTTCCCGCCTGCGACAGGAGCTGTCGGCTTATCTCAACGAAACGCGGGGACTGCATACTACGGCTGAAAATATCCTGATCGTAAGAGGTACCATTATGGGGTTCTTTCTGGTAGCTACCGGCCTGGTAGCGAAAGGGGATCATGTTGTCAGCGGTAATATGTCCTGGGGTGGTGCCAGCGCCAATTTCATACAGGCCGGCGCTCAGCTGCACACCATGCCGGTAGATGAATACGGTATAGATACGGACGCCCTGGAACAACTCTGCCGGCAGAAAAAGATAAGGATGGTGTATGTTACTCCCCATCACCATTACCCTACTACAGTGGTGCTGCGGGCAGACAGACGCTTACAACTGTTACGGCTATCCGAAAAGTATGGGTTTATCATCTTTGAAGATGACTATGATTACGATTTCCACTATCTCAGCAAACCGCTGGCACCACTGGCCAGTGCAGACAGGGCCGGAATGGTGCTGTATGGCGGATCTTTTACCAAAGCTATTTCCCCTGCATTCCGGGTGGGCTACCTCGTAGGCTCCGAAAATGTGATCCATTATCTCGCCAAAGTAAGGCGTATCGTAGACCGTCAGGGTGATCTGATGCTGGAGAACGCTTTTGCGGAGCTGTTGCATACAGGGGTGATACATCGTCATCTGCGTAAGTCGCTGCGGCTTTACCGTGAACGGAGAGACCTCTTCTGTGAACTGCTGCGCACGGAGCTGGGCAACGATGTCTCTTTCCAGGTACCTGTAGGCGGCATGGCCGTATGGACCGGATTTGACCGCCGCATCGACCTGGAAAAACTAGCTGAAAAAGCACAGCTGAAAGGACTTTATATGTACGACGGGCAATCATTCAATAAAGCTGATCCAACGCTGAACCATACACGTCTGGGCTTTGCATCGTCGTCTCCATCTGAACTGGAGCAGGCAGTAGGGATAATAAAAAAAATAATCGCTGATGGATTATGATACCCGTAATCATAATCCATCAGCAGTTCTGAGTTGGGGCAAACACTCCGGATGATTTTCCCTGATATATTTCAGTAGCTGTTCACGCATATAACAACGTAAGTCGAAAGCCTGGCCGGAGGTGGCGGCGCTCATCAGGGTTCTTACTTCAACAGTGCGTTCGGTGATGTTGGTGACCTGCAGAGCGCTGGCTCGTTTATCCCAGAGGGGAGAGGCTTTGAGCAGTCTGTCAAATTCGGCCCTGATTTTATCTATGGGTGCGGTATAGTCGAGATAAAAGAAGGCGGTGCCTAGTATTTCAGATCCGGTACGTGTCCAGTTCTGGAAAGGTTTTTCGATAAAGTAGTTGATCGGGAGTATCAGTTTACGCTGGTCCCAGATGTTGAGTACCACATAGGTGAGTGTAATTTCTTCCACACGTCCCCATTCTCCTTCCACCACCAGCACATCGTCGATGCGGATAGGCTGGGTAAAAGCTATCTGGAATCCGGCCAGCAGGTTGCCGAGTGATTTTTGCGCAGCGAAGCCGATGATGATACCGCCAACGCCTACACCGGTGAGCAGGCCGGCGCCGAGTTTACGCATGCTGTCAAAACTCAGCAGGATGATACAGGCTGTGAGTACCAGTACAAGGGCTATGGCCAGCTTCCTCACAAACTGCAGCTGGGTGCGTATCTTCCGTTCTTTCAGGTTGTTGGCTTTGTTGAGATCATATACATGATATACATAATCTTCCAGCACTTTAAGTATGCCGATGACCAGTGCTGCAAATGACAGTGTGAGCGCGATTTCCGCCAGGCGTGTCAGCGATGGTTCATATTTGGGGTGAATACGCATCAATGGCATCAACATGTTGAGGATCAGCAACGGCAGAAAATAGTTGAATGCTTTGCCAAGATGGAGCAGAGCGCTATGTACCAGCGAAAAATCTCCGTTGCGTTTGCTGGTCTTCCGCAGGATAAGTGAAAGCAGGAATTTGATCAGCCATCCTGCAATTACTGAAATGCCTATCAACATCAGGTTCCATAAGATGTTGGGCAAATGGTCCGTTTTTTCTAATAATTCATTCCACATAAGGCCGGAAGGTCACAAAAAAGGTGCCGTAGAGGACTCTGATATTAGGAATCAAAGTTGTCCTGATACAGAGATGAGGTGTATAAAAAATAATATTTATGTAATTCTGTCCGTTATTCTAATCTTCACGTATGATTTATTCCACTATGAAAAAATGTTTGCTGTTACTGTTGTTTCCCTTTTTATTGATTGCGCTACCAGGCCATGTTGCTGCATTTGTCTCCATGGGTTTACAGGCTGATACCACGGATGGTGTGAGCGCGTGGTTGAGGTCACATGCCGTTTCACTTCGTACTGTTGATGCCGGCAATGGCAGTGCGGATTTACAGGGACTGAAACCGATGATAGGAGATGCCCGTGTGGTAGCACTAGGAGAATGTACACATGGCACCAGTGAAATTTTCAGGATGAAACACCGCCTGCTTGAATTCCTGGTCACTGAAATGGGCTTTACTATTTTTTCTATTGAAGCGAATTTACCGGAGACGAATGCTGTCAATGAATATGTATTGTATGGAAAAGGAGAGCCGGAGATAGTACTGGCCGGTATGTATTGCTGGACCTGGAATACCAGAGAGGTGCTGGAGATGATTAAATGGATGCGGGTTTATAATATTCAGCATCCGGATAAGATGGTGCAGTTCACTGGTTTTGATATGCAATTCCCACAAGGGGCTTATGAAAGACTGGATCAATTTGCCACACAGTATGCTCCTGACCTGAAACCAGTGGTAGATACCATTGCTGCCTATTGCGTCCGTTACAGGCGACAGAATATAAATGGCCAACTGCTGACCCGTGAAGAAAAAGCCCCTTTGCAGCAGGCGCTGGATACACTGGGAGAGAACTTCAGGAGGAAGGGCGCTGCTTATCGGCAATTGGTGGGAGATAGCATATGGGAGTGGCAGCTGCGATACCTGGAAGTATTGAATCAGTATGTGAAAAAAAATTCTGACAGAAAAGGGATTTTAAGCAACAGAGACCAGTCGATGGCAGAGAATGTGATCTGGCTGACAGAACATTTTCCCGGGCAGAAAATGGTACTCTGGGCTCACAATGCGCATATAAAAAAGAATGAATATTCCATGGGAGAATATCTGAACAGACACTTTAGAAAAGAGCTGTTGGTGCTGGGTTTTGGGGTAGCATCAGGCAAGTATACCGCTGTCAAAAGAGGTGTTGGCCTCTCTCATGATAATCTTTTATCCACGCCGGTTCCTACATCATTTGAATCGTATGCACAAGCCAGTGGCATTGGCAACTTTATCCTTGACATACGCAGGGAGCAGTTGAAAAACGATGGCGCCTCATGGCTGTTGCATCGTATGAAACTACGTTATATAGGAGCAGTAGCTCCGAAGGGGGAAAAGCAGTTTGAACAGGGGCTTTTACCAGAACTGTATGACGGTATCATCTACCTGGAAAATACTACTTCTTCTGTATCGATCTATTACAAAAAATAACATTATCGCAAGCCATAGGCCATGCGCAGGGACGGCAGCGGGTGCAATGGCAAAGCGGTGGCGTATATATTCACTTCCTCTGAAAGCGATACCGTACTACAGCTTTTTTCATAGAGGAAGTTGATGAGTATGGAACGCGTTATGTAAATTAAATGTTACAGGTATTTGGAATTAGGGTGGATGATTTTTATATTTATTGACTACCGCTAAAATTCCATGTATGAAAAAAATACTATTAGGTGCAACATTGCTGTTGTGTTGTTTTTTCTCTCTTTCTGCGCAAAAATATACGGCTGACTGGAGTTCTCTTAACAAACGAGGTATCCCTGCGTGGTTCAACGAAGCCAAGTTCGGCATCTTTATTCACTGGGGTGTATATGCAGTACCTTCCTTTGCTGTAGTGGGCCCGGGAGGGTATTCGGAGTGGTACTGGTATAACCTGAATGGTACCAAAGAAGGGAGTCATCAGCAGGTACAGGCATTTCATGACAAACAATACGGCAAGGATTTTTCCTATCAGCAGTTTGAAAAACAGTTCACGGCCTCGTTATTTGATCCGGCGCAATGGGCCGATGTTTTCAAACGTTCCGGTGCGAAGTATGTGGTGCTGACATCCAAACATCATGAGGGGTATTGTTTGTGGGATAACAAACAGGCAGATGAATCATGGGGACATGCCTGGAATGCGGTAACGGGGACGCCCAAACGAGATCTGCTGGGAGATCTGACAGCTGCAGTACGTAAGGAAGGGTTGCGTATGGGATATTATTATTCGTTGTATGAATGGTTTAATCCTTTGTACCGGAAAGACAGGCAGCGTTATGTCAGCGAAGTGATGATGCCGCAGTTTAAGGATCTGGTAACGCGTTATAAGCCTTCGGTTATTTTTTCTGATGGGGAATGGGAGATGTCTGATACTGCCTGGCGCAGCACAGAGCTGCTGGCATGGTTGTATAATGAGTCGCCGGTAAAGGATGAGGTGGCGGTAGATGACCGTTGGGGTAATAATACCAGAGGCAAAAACAACGGTGCTACTTATCTTACGTCGGAGTATGGCAGCGGGATGCAGCCGGGAGTAGTATGGGAGGAAAGTCAGGGTATTGGTCAGTCTTATGGTTATAACCGGATGGAAAAGGCAGATGATTACAAAAAGAGTAATGACCTGATTTTATTGCTGACAGATATTGTGTCACGTGGTGGTAATCTGTTGCTGGACATAGGGCCTACGGCAGATGGGCGTATACCGGTGATCATGCAGCAGCGTTTGCTGGACATCGGTGACTGGCTGAAAATTAATGGCGAGGCCATCTATGAAACCAAAGCCTGGAAGGAGACCCGGCAGTGGAGCAGCGGGAGGAGGCCTGAAATAAGGGAGGAGAGCTATATGTCGGGTTACAATATTTCGCAGATGGTTGTTCCTTCTCCGACACATGCCCACATAGAAATGTTTTTTACGACCCATCAGGATGCCTTATATTGCATAGTGCCACGTTTTGAACAACAGCTGCGTATTCGTAATTATACGGCCCCTAAAAACGCTGTCTGTAGTATTCTGGGCAGTAGCAAGCCTATCACCGGGCAGCAGCAGGGCAAGGATTTTGTGATCAATTTATCCGGACTTCGACCGGGAGATATTCCGCAGCGACTATTTGTGGTGAAGATAAAATAAATGCTCATGAACTTTGAAGGTGAATGCCTCCGGGAGGCCGGGCTGCTGGATGCGCCCTCATTGCAGTCTATGTTGGGAGAAGACTGGACCGAAGATGATATCCGTCGTATCTACCCACGGGCCCTGCCTAATGTGCTGAATGGCAGGGAACTGCAGCTGGTGAAGCAGCTGGTGGACGTGGACGGTTATTCTCATCTGTATAAGATAGGGCGGTACTATCTGTTTGAAGCTATCGACCGGTGGATGCATGAGGTCTTTGCCAGTGAGCCGTTTATGCTGGAGCTCATCGCAGAAATGAACCATCTCAAAAAAATAAAATAAAAACCCCGGCATTTCAGTGCCGGGGTTTTGTATTTTTGGCGGACAATGATAAAGCCAATGTCACAAAAGCTCAATATTCTCGCTATCTCCGGAAGTACCCGTCAGCAATCCTCTAATCATCAACTGATAAAAGCTGTTGCCAGCCTGGCCGCAGACGTCGCCCATGTGGAGGTGTTTGAGGGGCTGACGAATATCCCTCATTTTAACCCTGATATAGACCACGATAATCCACCTGCGGAGGTTGTTGCCTTCCGGCGCCGTTTGCGGGAAGCAGACGCTGTCCTGATCTGTACGCCGGAATATGCCATCGGTGTGCCGGGTACCCTGAAAAATGCGATCGACTGGACTGTTTCTTCCATGGAGTTGTCCCGGAAGCCGGTAGCGCTGATCACAGCCGGTACCTCTGGTTTCAAAGCGCATGAATCGCTGCTGGGCACCCTGCTTATCATCGAATCGAACATTGCCACCACTGCCCAGATAGTCATCTCCGGAGTAAAAACAAAGATCAATCAGGACGGTATTATCACGGACACGGCTACACTGGAAAAGGTCCAACAGCTGATAGCGTCCCTGGTGGCTGTGGTGAAAGAAGAGCCTATCCCATTGATGCCAAGGCCTTCCCTGTTCTGATTATTTTTTATACCATCTTTTCAAGCTGTCGGCTGCTGCGTCGTATTCATATACTTTTCTTGTCAGGGTATCGATATATACCCATCCATCTGTTACAAATCTTGGGTCGGAGTGGTCTGCTTCTTCCATATGGTGTCCCAGGTGGAAAATCATATAAACCGCGGAATCGGTTGTTTCTACCTGGTCCATCATCCAGCGGATGGAGCTGTCTTTCGCTGCGTATCTGATCAGCTGGTTGTCTGTTGACTTTACAAATTCAATCAGCAATGAATCCGTCCAGGATGGCGACTGGCCGTCGGTTTCCTTAGTGGCCGGCTGTTCCTGTACGGTGACTGGCTTAGTGCTGACAGTGGCAGAATCGGTCTTTACTTCGGTTTGCTGGTTATTTCGGTTTACACAGGCGATGGTTACTAATACTGGTAGGAGGTAAATAAAATGCTTCTTCATATAACGATGTGTGATGTAAAACGTCTGCAATTATACTAAAGTAGTTAAATTAATTTATAACTGCCTGTTTTGCATGGGGTGATAACTCCTGACATACTGTTGTCACCTGCCCCTGCTAGTTTTGGTGTATGACAGAAAGTGATATCGTATGCCACCGGCTGCGTAACCAGCTGCTGCACAGCAGTACCTATACATCCCCGGCAGCCGTAGTGCAATGGCTCGGATGCCTCCAGGCCACCGATTATACCGCGGCCAAACGTAGCATCATCTCCCGTATGCATGCTTCCGGCAATACGTCTGTCGATACTTTTATCAACCAGGGCATCCTACAACGCAGCTTCCTGCTCAAACCCATCCACCACCTGGTCACCGCCACCGACAATACCTGGATACAAACCCTCACCACACCACTGATCAAGGTATCCTGTAAACGACTATACCATACCCTCAGCATCGATCCCCCACTGCTAAAACGCAGCAGACATACCCTCGAAAAAATACTCCGCGACGGACAAACTTTAACACGACAACAGCTGACACCCCACCTTGGCCTATCCTCCAAAGACCTGCGCATCAACATCCTCCTCATGGACGCAGAACTGGAAGGTATCATCTGTAGCGGCCCCCTCTCCGGTAAAACGTTTACCTACCGCCTGCAACCTCCTCAGGCGGTTGCCATACCCGCCGAAGAAGCCGTGGCGGTGCTGGCACAACGCTACTTCCGCAGCCGCGGACCTGCGAGATTACAGGACTTCGTCTACTGGAGCGGTCTGCCTGTCCCCATCGCCAAAAAAGGGCTCTCAGAATGTGCTTTGTCCTGTGAAGTCGTGGATGGTGAGGCATATTGGTTCTCCTCAGATATGGATAGAGCAGTTCCTGTTATTCATGGATCGTTAATACTACCCGCGGCGGATGAGTTTTACGTGGGGTATGAGGAGGAGGGATCTGGAGGAAGAGTGGGGCAATTTCTTTGAGTTGATTAAACATAGCGTAATTCTCCCAAGATTGTTGAGAGGACAGGTTAGTAGATGTTATTAGGAACATATGCAAACAGACTTATGGCTCACAAGCAATTCCAGAGCAGAATTGGCACTGGGTTGCCTGGCCTATTGATGCACATCCTGTTGCATCACAGGAGAAATTACCGCAAGTATCTACAGTTCCTACTGTATATAGGATTGGACCACCAGTTCCTATTAATTTACTTAAATCAACAACCTTGATTTTTCCAAGGAATAATTTTTTAGTGGGTTTTTTTTCATAACATAGAGATTTGAACATTACTTAAAGTTAGATATTCTCCGGGTAGCCTGGCGGCAGACGTTATTTGTATTAATAACTGTACAGAAATTAAATAGATAATAGTTCTAATAACTTTTCGAAATGTTCTTTTTAGGGAAGTTTTTTATTTTCTCCTCTATGAAATATCTTTTCTTCCTCCCCACTACTACCTCTACAGCCCAGCAGAAACAAGTTGCCATCACCATAGATGTACCCATCATGGCTCTACCGGAGAGATATATACTTGTCCAAAATATCTTCCTGTTTTTCAATACATAATAGTTCAGTTATTCCTTTCTATGTTTATATCCTAAGGAGAATGTTATCTCCCATTTCAAGTCCTCTAAGGTTCAATTTTTACACCATGAAATGTTTCTGAGGCAGTGTTAATTTGTACCTTTCAAATCCGCTATGGTCCAATCAATACTCCCTGCCCTGGAATCGCAGGCATAACCGGTTCATTCTTTCAAATCCGCTATGGTCCAATCAATACGCGATTTCCAGGCTGAAGGTAGATATTTATACTGACTTTCAAATCCGCTATGGTCCAATCAATACCCGGTTATGGTGTTCTATTGGTTTCAACATGATCTCTTTCAAATCCGCTATGGTCCAATCAATACCAGAACTGTATTGGGGGACTTCAATAATAAACCACTTTCAAATCCGCTATGGTCCAATCAATACTTTTACTGCTGTTGGCTATCCGCGGTATTATTTTCAATTTCAAATACGCTATGGTCCAATCAATACCTTTGTCGGCCAGTTCAATTGTTTCATGTGGAGAGGATTTCAAATCCGCTATGGTCCAATCAATACAAAAACGGCTATCAGAATAAGTATGGAGGAGATCTTATTTCAAATCCGCTATGGTCCAATCAATACATCTTTTCCCCTCCTTGAACAACCGAAGGATACAATATTTCAAATCCGCTATGGTCCAATCAATACCCGGTTGATGCACTTAACTGGCTTCCTCAGTCACGATTTCAAATCCGCTATGGTCCAATCAATACCCGAATAATATACTAAGACCATCCATGACACTTTATTTCAAATCCGCTATGGTCCAATCAATACTTTGTAGCAGAACAAAAGTCTATAGGATTATCGTCATCTCAAATCCGCTATGGTCCAATCAATACCCTGCTGAATTGTAAAGTCAACCTGCATCGAGCTATATTTCAAATCCGCTATGGTCCAATCAATACGGTTGGCCATCGAGGTAGCGCTTTATTTTGCTGGTCTATTTCAAATCCGCTATGGTCCAATCAATACCGCCATTACAGTTTCGTCTTCCGAAGCTGCCCAAACCATTTCAAATCCGCTATGGTCCAATCAATACGTCGTTCGCATCGCTGGTATGCCCGTATTTTTCAAAATTTCAAATCCGCTATGGTCCAATCAATACTGTTCGCGGCTCTTTCTGTAAGCATATCATATTTAATTTCAAATCCGCTATGGTCCAATCAATACAAAAATTGCCAATGAAATGCTGCCTGGGTTTGCTACATTTCAAATCCGCTATGGTCCAATCAATACACTATTATCGGCTTCGGAGCCAATCTCGCTATATCATTTCAAATCCGCTATGGTCCAATCAATACTTCCTTCTTCGCGGCCCGCAAGACCCGCTTAAACCTCAATTTCAAATCCGCTATGGTCCAATCAATACGAAAATTTGAACAAAGCCGGCTGGATGATTAACTGATTTCAAATCCGCTATGGTCCAATCAATACCCAAAAGTTGGTACTTATGTGGTAGACCCTCGTAAGATTTCAAATCCGCTATGGTCCAATCAATACTTAGGGTTCAGCAAGGAACATCAATAAACATAGGGAGATTTCAAATCCGCTATGGTCCAATCAATACCTTCCCGAAGATAGTACGTAAACCTTTGGTGGAATGTCATTTCAAATCCGCTATGGTCCAATCAATACGCTCCTTTCCCCCACCAAAAAAAGCCTTGTAATCAAGGCGTTGTAAAATTCAAACACAAAGTTTCAGGATGCTAAAGTCGTCGATGTGTAATAGTATGATTACCCCCTGACATCGACGACTTTTTTAAACTATTGAAAATCAATAGTTTGTATTTTTTCTTTCAAAGAACTGCTATGGATGGATGATATTTTAGGTGTCTTAGACGACTAAAACATATTTTCGAGGTTGTTTTTTTCGAGTCCGACGACTTGTTTATCCAGCCATTTTTCCTGTCGGCTGCTGAAAATAATGATGCTGTCATAAGAGGGATCAATTATTTCTTTGGCCTTAAGGAGTAGTTCTTTCAGTTTTACTTCGGTGAGCTCTCCTTCGAAGACACTGTTTTGAATCCAGTTAAGATAGCGGCGGCACAGTTTGAGCATTTTACCGACTCTTTTCTGATCTATGTCATATACCAGTATGATATACATTTTTATTTTTTTTGGGTAAATATCAGCTACCACCAGGCTTTAAAGGGTTTATATTCTTCTATATTTAAAATATGTTTAACGAGTTTGTAGCATTCGAGTTTTATCAGATGTTTGTAAGTGACATTTCTGCCAAGGGATCTATGTTTGATGGTTTCATTGAGTTTGTCGTCCCATGCTTTAACAACTTTTTTTCTTCCATTTTCTTTTAACAGACAGCTATTAAGTTGATGGTCAAAATCCTGTGTTTGTATTTGCCGTTTGTTTAGTAAGGAAAAGATGAGTCGGTCTACCAGAATAGGTTTGAATATTTCGGAGAGGTCCAGGGCCAGTGAATAGCGCCGGTATCCGGGTTGATGCAGAAAGCTGATGGTGGGGTTGAGTTGTGTATGGTGTATCATGTCCAGACAAAGCGTATAACACATCATGTTTAAGAATGAAATCAGGGCATTTACCTCATTGGATGGAGGTTGTTTAGTGCGAGGTCCCATCTCAAAATCATTGATGATCAGATCAAATGTTTGGTAATAGGTGAGACGAATTTTTCCTTCTACTCCCATCAGTTCTTCAATGCTCCTTGCCGATGATATTTGTGGTGTCATTTGAGAAATCGTATCTATCTGGACGCTGGTGTCCTTGTCTCTATTGTTATAATAGCGAAGGTTTTTAAGGATGTTGAATGCTGCTCCTTCTATAAATTTACTGGCGATGGACAGCCTTTTGGATGAATTTGAATAATGCTCTGTTTGTGCTATAATAACTTTTCCACTTAAAAGAAAGTCTTTGGGCATGAAACTTCCTGTATAATGTTCGTAGTGATCAAAGAAGTGAACACTGATCTGTTCTTTCCCCAGAAAGTTGTATAGAGCACTGTTGGCATCCAGACTGCCAAAAGTATACAGGTTGTCTACTGATTCGACCGGTATATAACGCGGTGCTCCTTCTGCACCCAGATCATCAACGGGAGTGAATTTTAATGAATTGTCCCTGCGGCTTATTCTTCCAGGGTTAAAGAGGTAATAACTTTTCTTCATAGAAAAAATAATTATTCTTCGATATAACAAAGTTCATAATACGAACAACTCTTACATATTTTACTTTGGATTTTATCCGGGCATTTGTCTGATTGTTGTAAATGCTGTATTGTGCTGATGGTGTTTGTAAGATGAAGGATATCGTGACTGGTTAATTGAACAGTAGTGGAAGTCCTGAGTTTGGGGTATTCTAATATAGCCTGTACATCAGGGATATCATTTAATAGCAGGAGCCATATGTAAAATTTTGCCTGCCATTCATGGGCGACTTCTGCTTTGTCACTACGTTTGGTTTCGTGAATTATTTTTTGCTTTGCATCATAAAAATCAATTTTACCGGTTAATGGAATATTATTGAAACAGGCTGATAGTGTTATTTCAGTATATTTCTCAGGACGTTGGGAATAACTGGTTTCGTGCAGCAGTTTCCCATCATATACGGTTTCAGACGTGTGTTCCATATTAATTCCATGTGTGTGTAGCCACATTTCTCTGGGGCAGATATGGAATAATTGGATAAGTGTACCATTGACAGACATAGTTAAATGAAATTAGCGTCAGAGAATGCTTTGCTATTCAGTCCATGATCATATTCGTATATTTTCCCCTCAGCTCTCTCATCATCCCAGTGGGTTAAGTATGTGTATCCCAGTTTTTCGATCCCAAATCCGTTAAGAATATTTTTATGTTGGTTAGCGTGGTATATCAGGGAGAAAGTAAACTTGGATAATATGCTTTGTAGTATTTTAAAGTTTTTAAGGATGCTTATATCGAAATTTTTTAGTGTTTTTTTCTGTTGTACCAGTAACTCATAAACTCCCCATACAGCCGATCCATCCATCATGTTGTTATCTGGATAGACCTCAAATTGTTTCAAAAAGGAAATCTCACCGGATGAAAAAATCTCCTCTTCTTTGCCAGCTTCTTCTCCTTCAATGGATATAGGTATTTTTAAAGGAACAAAAACACTGATATTATGCTGGTCTATGATCTTGAATTTTTCATTAGCCTTTATAAAATGAAGATGAGATAAGTAGAATTTATAAGCATCCAGGTCGTCAATATAACCGTGATTGTTACTCTCATCTATAAATTCCAGGACTTCTTCATACAAATACCTGAAGTCTTTTTCTTTAAGTATTCGCTGGTAGGTGTCATGGTTGATTTTCTCTTTGGTTTGCCGGTAGCGGATATCACTGCTGTGTAACAGTCCGGCATTATCTTTGTTAAATAAATACACTTCGCAACAACCTTTCATCGCGTTTCTATTAACTCTGCCTGCCAGTTGTTCGTCTGAATCAAGTAATGAAGTATTCTTAAATCCAAGGTCCATGTCTATGTCTACACCGGCTTCTACTACCTGGGTGGTTATTAGTAGTATGTTGATCTTTGTTTTGGCAGATCGTTTAATGAAATTGATAATCTCTCTGCGACGAGGGTCCAGCACAGTTCCTGATAGGATAAGTATGATGTCGAAAGGGTGATCCATCGTGCTGATTTCCCTTAGGAAATCTGCAGCAGATTTCTTAAAAATGAATTCAATAATGGTTTTTACACTGCCATTCTGCTGAATGTATAATCCGGATTTTTCAATAACAGCAGCTGCAAGATCAGGTAAAGTGCTTACTTTGTTTAACAACTCAAAGTTGAAACGGACCCTGTCTGCAAAATTGGGATTGGTAATGTATTTCCTGGCATTGGGTAATAAATCAACAAAATCTGTTTGGGTTTCAAGCCCCACTCTGAGGCTACTTATTTTAGGAAGGGTAGCAGACATCAATACAAACCGGATATTGAAGTAAGTAGCATACTGACTGATGAAGTATAACATCTTATCCCAGATGTCTGGAGTATATGACTGTATTTCATCTATTATAACGATGGAGTTTGCCAGTCGGTGTAATAAATAATTACTCTCTTTTCGATTTGTTTTGAGGATGTCAAAAAAACTAACATGAGATAATAATGTCAGTGGATAAAGCGCAAACAGATTATTGATGTAATCCTTGTATTCATCACCGTATAATCCTTCCTTGTCATTTTGTTGAGACCCGGATTGAAATTCTGCTTTGGAGTGAATAGCTATAATTTCATGCTCTTTCAGACCCAGAGACTTTTTGAGGAATTGATGGGTTTGAGTGATCAGTGTGGTAAATGGAAATACATAGATCACTTTGTTTAACTCCGGATTCCATTCCAGCAAGGTTGTAAAGGTTATGGCAGATAAATTGGTTTTCCCACCACCAGTAGGTGCTTCAAGGTAAAAGAGCCGTTTGTCCCAATGGTCTTTTAAAGTGCTTAGAACTTCCTGTGCCATTTGTTGACGCAACTTGTTGAGGTTGTCGTTTGATTTTTCCTCCGGAAAGATGAAAGGAGGGCTCGCTTCACTACTGAAAGTTTTTGCATTGTATCCAAACTGACGGAAGTCCTTGATAATTTCTGCTAATCTGTCTCTTTCGTCGAAAACGCCAAATGCTGTTGTCGCTGCTTCTTTTCCTTCCTGGCTGCTATTCATATATTCATGTGTGGCCATGTAGTCGGAGGCAGTGAGTAAAGAGAAATTGAGCTTGACTAACGCGAATAGCCTATATGGATTTCCTGATCCTACTTTTGTGGCTGTAGACTTCCATTTCAGGAGTATTTCTTCAAGGTCCTTTTTAAATTGATGACCGTTTGTCTGCAGTGTGTATTGATCGAGATATTTTGTCAGGGAGCTAAAAATATTCCGGATCTGACGATAGCCACGCGGGTCGTCGGGCGCAGTATCTGGTAGGATGCTACTATGATGTCGGAGAATGGAAATGCCTAGTTGTAGTGCACAGTAGAAAAGGTTGTCTTTAGTTTGCTGCGGTATTTCCAGCTCTTTTATCTGATTAAATTGATAGCAGAGATAAATAAAAGTACTAAGCAAAGAATGCCCATGTGGCGGATCCATTACAGTTTCATGATTAGGAGAAAAATGCTTGTTCTTCATTCGCTTTACCTGGAAGAGTTCATTTACCTTTCCATAATCATGGAAAACAATGATATGTACGAATAGCTGTTTGAGTAAGTCTCCGGCTATTGCGCTGGATTCCCAGTCCTTTACTATATCGAGGATCAGATTATCTATTATCTTTTCCAGTCCGTGGGCAATCACCAGCTTCTTGCAATAATGATTAACCAGCAGTATATGCGTTGCTAATAACTCTTCCCTATGGGTAGGATGGATGTGCGCCCAGTATAACGGCGCGTTTTCGAGTATAGTTGCCGTATTGGGCGCACTATCCAGTATCTCTTTAATTGTTTTTGGCATCAGAATAGTTGAATTATTTGTTGTTCCGCTTCTTCACTTGTTAATTGATATAAGCCGGGAATGGGTTGGTCAGGGTTAAGCGACCAGGTGGTAAATGCGAAATTGGCGAGTTTATACTGCATTAATTCCTCATTAAAACCAATGGGCAGCTCTTCGAAGTAACAGAAAGAACCATGGGAGATATTTTCAGGAACCTGTATGGCATTTGATTTAATAAAAAGAGAGGTGATATTATAACTTTCTGCAGGTTGCACTGGTTGGTGCCGGTAGATTATAATATTGCCATCTATCCATGCCTGGTATTCATTCTTACCCATGTAGGGTATAAAGGTTGCGTTACCTGATGCCAGTTGATCATGCAGTATTTTGTGGTCGGTATTGCTCATGTTCAACAACAGGTAGCAGCGATATGCCGGCTGGATAACCATGGTTTCTTCTACCAACAGGGGACCATCCTCATTAGCATAACCCACGGTATTGCTATACCTCACAGTTGTTTTTCTAAAATAACCGTTTTCATGATTAAGTGGTTGTATGCCTACCAGCATATCCCGCAATTTGCGGTAATATGCTGGTAGTTCGCCTTTTTGTTGATATCCTTCCATACCCGCAACTGCTCCCAATATGCCCAATAGTGCCGGTTTGTGGAGCATGTTGTAGGAGAGTAGTATTCCGTCGTTATGTTCCGGTTTCTTAAAGAACCCAAAGTCTGCTCTGAGATCAAAGGAAATCAGTTTTTCATTCGTCATGATTGTTAGTTGAGCTCGTTGATGATTATATTTTCAGGCGCATTGATGACTTTGGTTACTGCCTGGTTGTAGTAGATTTCGATTTTATCTATTTCCTTTTGGGTATTTTCTCTGGAAAGAAGCGCGGATACTTTGGATAGATCAATTTCTCTTTCTTTATTAATATCAATGAGGTTTACCAGAGAAGGAAGTACCATTCTGGAGCCTTCTTTCAGCTGTACCCACATTAAGGCTTCATTTTCTACCCCGGCTTTGGCAGCTGAATCATAAAAGGTGACACCGTTTTTCATGGCTTCCTTCAGGATTGTAATATCTTTCATACTAAGACCATGGTGATTTACCTGTTTGTTCATTTCTTCCAGGTTATGGGGATTGATGGAGAAATGATGAACATAATGTCCTTCACTCAGTTTGAACTGGGTGCCCAATGTTGTTTGCATGGAATCGCTGCTGGTGTCTCCGGAGTTCCTGAAGGGGGATGATATTTGCTCGGAATAGATGTGGCTGTCTTCGAATTTATTTACGCCATGTGTAATTTGGACTGTTCCATGCAAGGACAGGTTAGCATCTTTACTGGCGAATGTTCCGCCAAAAAGCCGGACATCCAGACAACTTAACATATTTTCAAGAATGATTTTCCGGGCTTTCTGGGATTCTTTTTTATCACTTTTGGGTAATGGTCCGAAGAACCTGGTATAGGTTTCTTCCAGGCTTCTCGGCTGCATTTCTTCACTCAGGCTTTTGAAGTAAAATATTTTTTCGTCATTGTGGTGTTTAGTTAAGTAGTTTCTGATACTGTATTTAAAGGCTTTATCTGTAGCATAAACGGAGCCATCAGGTAGCGTTCTGGGTTGATGAGAGAAATCAGCATTGTAGTTTGCATTGATTGATTTGACAATGGCACAGCCAAATACACGGTTGTTAAAAGGATTGTTCATTGATTTAATGAGTTTAAATTATTTAGATGAATGTTATATGTTTACTGTTGTAGCAAGAATTTTAATTTTCATTTTTTTCCCTTGGAGTGCTAAAGAGTGCATTTTCGGAAAAGTACCCGGATACAAAAATTGGCATTAAATCCTGGATATTGGTGTTGGTATTATATGCAGTTACCGCGGCAATGGATCGGTCAAAGCTGGAGGAAAACGGCTCATGAATGTAGTGCGCCAATAATTTTACAATAGCTTTGTTGAGATTGGAAGCGCTGACATGGCGGAGGAATGGGTCTAATAGTTTATGACTTCTGTCTTCGCTTTTGCTTCTATATAATAGTTGGTATATAACCTGCCCTGCAGCAAAGGCATATTGCTCATCGGATTCGATGTATACTTCATTTTTTGCAAGTTTTTTAATGAAGTCCTGATGTTCTTTTAATTTATTCGCCATAGTTTCTTTGGATTTATTATGTGATAGATTAAATTTTTCTGAGAGACTAAACCAGATGTTCAGTTTTTCCCTTATGTTCCTGTCTTCTTTATCGTAGCCGTTTTCAATTTTATCCAGCCTGATATCTTCAAGAATACTGATTCGAAGTATGCTGTCGAACATCTGTTGTGTAACGGACGATTTTATTGATTTGTAGATATAGTTATAGAATGCATTTCGATATTCCATAACCAGCAGGAATGTTTGATCCGATTTGCAATATTGAGGGTCAATCTCTTCAAAGTAACGGTACTGATATGTTCCGGCTTTTGTTTTAGTGATCAGGGCATTGTTGAAAATGGGCTGAAGTACGGCCTGTTGAAGTTCAAATACATTGTCAATATAGTTGGAGGATCGGGTGTTAAACAAATCCTTGATGTGCCATGGGTTGTTTTCTTCATCCCGTAAGTAATATTGAAAACTATCTACTGCATCAAAATCTTTAATGGATCCACGATCAGAATATAAGAGGTGATAGTTGTGTAACTGCAAATCGTGCTTATAATAAAGCTCCTCAATAATTTCCCTGAAACCAACCCTTTCTCCGAGTTCCGCATTTTTCTTAAACAGTGCAATAGAGTCTTTCCCAAGATGACTTTGGGGGGAATCGGGTAAGTCATCCTTATGGATAAAAATAGGTAAAGGGTTGGGTAAAATGCCTCTGCTCATTATTTCCTGAAAGTCATAGAGATTCCTGGCGGTTTGTGTACTGATTCTATGTGCTATGTCAAAAGAGGCTGTCTGATGTGTGAGAAACCGTTTTTTAGTAGGATATCCGTTCTGGAAATTACTAGTACCGTGAAGAATACCTTCGTAAAGCTGGTTGTACTCATTAGTGTTAAACAACTTATCAGTTAAATACTGGTTGTTGGCCTCTTCATATTTTTCTCTTGGCACATCCAGGTAAAATATAACGTATTCGGCATCTTTCACCTGATCATATAATGGTACCAGATTTAACCATGCATCGAATTTTTCCTCTGAGTCAAGAGCCTGCGCAAATACCTTTACGTACTCCTGGTCTTCTTTTGATGGTGCCAGGGCAATGGCTTTGTCGAAATAGGCATTTATTCTTTCATATACCTGTGTTTTGGTGTTGGACTTATATTTCTCACCTCCTGTGAGGTTTTCACGCTTAATAGCAACACAGTAGGGAGAACAGGAATGAATGGCTTTTATAGGGAGGTCAAAACACTTGTTGGTGTCCACACACCAGGAAAGCCGGGATAATGCAGCGCTTTCTTTAAGAAATTTGCTCTCCTCCATGGTGGGATCTTTTTTCCTGGTAAAGGCATATTGTACCAGTGAATTGTTATCCATAAAAAGCCTTCCATCTTTTTGCTGGATTCTTAATAGGATATGAAGTCCTTCCTTGACTTTAATGCCAATGGATTTAAATACAGGATCAAGGGATTCGATGAATCCTGATAAAACGTTTATCATAAAAATGTTGTTTTATAAAGCCACAGTTGTTCAGTCCTGACTAATGAAGTGTAGCAGGGATGAATGTAATACCTTGGTGGTGCGATTAGTGGGAAACTTGGGGTAGGGGCTCGAGCATTCGTGGGTACAATCGGGGTATTTCAATATTTTACGGTTTATTGAAATGTCGGTTGTTGCATATCTCACAGAATGGATCTCCTTGAGCATTATTGCAGTTTAGATATGTTGGATTTGGTTGTTTTTGTCGTGGTTTATTTATAAGACGTTCGTATTTTTTCATTTAGGAAAATTATTTGTTAGGATTCCTAAATTAAATAAAATTCCTCATATAGATACTGACGATAGCTTTTTTATTTTATTCCTTTTTTAGAATTGGTTTAATTTGTATTATTGATAAATTGTACCTTATGGCAAATCGGTATTGAAAGTATAGTTATTGACGATGTTGGATTTTGTATCTTATATAATTGAACCATGCTTTATAAGGTCTGTTTTATGGCTACACTTCCCATACACAAACTGTTATAAATACCAACCCCACTATTAATCAACAGACTCAAAGCATCCGCATTCGCTTTTGCTTTCAACAAAAAGTTCATATAGCCTCTGATTTTAGTCTCTCCTGGTGTTCCCGCTTTAATCGTTGTCAACCTGGACTTAGGCGGATTAGACATTAGTTGCACGGATATTTTAGCATCCTCGAATACAGCCTTGGTTGCTTCTTCTCCATAAAGTGTCCGATGTTTCTCCTGCCAGTTGAACAAGATCAAATCACAAAAGGCTTCATGCTCCGGAGATAAAAAATTATAGTGGCCGTTAGCGCTTTTTTGTCCGCAAACGATAGGAGATATCGGCTCTAATGTTACTTCCTGCGAATGAGCACCATTTTCTGCAAATAAGGGTGGTAGTATTTCTACAGAGGAAATAGTAAAAGCTGCTTTGCTTTTAAAGTCAGCAATTTCAACCTGCTGATTCATAAAGAGCCCTTTTATAAATGTGGATGCAGCCTGCGGCAAGTGAAAAGACAGGATCAAAACGGCTTCATTGCTCAGTAAACACAGTCGGTCACCCTTAATCCTGAAGGGCGTGTTTAAATCCGAACAGGTGAATAATTTGAAGGCCTTCAGGGAATTGTCCCTGGTATATCCTCTGTCATGCAGGAAGGTGGCGTACTCGGCATCTCCCCTGGCCAGTATTTTATAAATGACTGCTGAAAGTGGATACTGGTAATTGATTGGGATAACTGAATTGGCCTGCTTAGCAGTGATTATAATCTTTACTTGCATAGTATAGTTTAGAGCGGTTCAGTATTGCTATCTAACGAATCTTGCAAGTTTTTTCCAGGAATTTGTGAATAGAATGTAAATCCGTACATCTACTTATTAGAAAATATTTCTATCTTATATCCCATGAAATACTTATTGATACTGATATTATCATCATCGCTGTTTTGCACTGCCCAACGGAAACAAGTCGCCATCACCATGGATGACGCGCCGATCATGGCCCTGCCGGAGAGCTACACACCTGCCCAACTCAAAGCCACCAACGAAAAGCTCCTGCAAAAGATAACGGCATTACATACGTCCTTGAGCATTTTCATCAATGCCGCCAACTGCGTAACACCAGAACATCTGCAGCTGCTGAAACAATGGGCGGACAATCCTTTGATCACTTTGGGAAGTCATACTTTAAATCACCCCAACTGCGCGGATTTGACAATTGATAGTTTCAAGATGGAAGTGATGATCAACGACTATATCGTTAAGTCTGTGGCGAAAGGCAAGCCGGTGCCTTATTTCAGGTTCCCATACAATGCTATCGGGAAGGATAGTATGGCGCAGGCGTTGCGCCTGGAGTATCTGAAAGAAAAGGATTATACAGCTGTTCCGTTTACGATCGAGAGCAGTGACTACATGTATGAAGCGTTGTATCAGGATGCGTTAAAGAGAAAAGACAAAGAGAAAGCAAAAGAAGTGGCGAGTGCTTATATAAAATATACGCTACATTGCTTCACATATTTTGAGCAGCTGGCGAAGGAAGTATGTGGAAGGGATATACCACAGATCTATCTCTGTCATGTAAATCAGCTCAATACCGATTATTATGAAGAGTTGGTAAAAGCCCTGCAGGGGAGAGGGTATCAGTTTGTTTCCCTGGAGAAAGCACTGCAGGACAAAGCTTATGCTACACCGGTCTATTACCATCAGCAGTATGGTTTTTCCTGGCTGTTTCGCTGGATACCGGAAACGGATAAACGAAAACAGTACCTGCGAAACAGCCCGGAACCGGATATTTACAACGCCTACGAAGCCCTGAATGCAAAGAAATAAGGCATCAGGCTGTTTGTAGTCTGGCTTTTATTTTTTCCAGTTGGTGGATATGCCGTTTGGTGTGGATGTTTATAAACTGTATCCATTCCAGGCGTGTAAACGGACCGAAGCCGGGGACTTCAAAATCCAGGCAGGTATCTTCCAGCGGAACGGTTTGAGCGGCATGCAACAACTTTTCCCAGGCATGGTGAAGGTCTTGCAGCAGCGCTTCCTTTTGATAACTCTCTTGTGTAGGGAGTACCATTTCGGGGGATTGCATTTGAATATCGAAGTTGAGGAAGAGCTCTTTGATAGCTGCCACTTTCTCATCCGGCTGACGCTCAGTGGGAGCTACACTGCCGTATACGATACCGCAGTTACCGGCCCTGGTGATATGTTCTGTTACCTGTCCTGCTGTCCAGCTTCCTTCGAAGGGAAGGGTATTGATCTGTTCTTCTGAAAACGAGGAGAGCACTTGCAGGAGTGAGCTGCCTGTAGTTTCTACTTCTTGCACGAGTTGTTGTCTCATATTTTACCGGATTTATGTTTGTAGCAAACTTAGGGTCATTTTCTCAGTCGGGGCATGGTGAAAAGTGACTTTTCACAGGGTGCATTGCGACAGTGCAATTTAATCTTTATCTTGTGTCTGAAATTAATTCCACGTACAAATCAACTCACCATGGATTTACAGACATTTGTTACTTCCGTAAAAGCTGCCCGTCCGCCAGACGAACTGACCGTTCACCTGCAAGCCCTGTGGCATGCAGGTAAAGGCAACTGGGACCAGGCCCATGAGCTGGTACAGGATTTACCCGACCGCGATGCAGCCCATATCCATGCCTACCTCCACCGTGTGGAAGGCGATCAGTGGAATGCGGACTACTGGTACCGCCGGGCCGGAGAGAAAAGTCCTGCCATAAGCCTGGAGGCCGAATGGGAACAACTGGTTAGTAGGTTTCTGACCACAACAACAAAATAATCATCCACCTATTTCAAGTTATATCATGAAAGGAAAAATCTTATTGACCGCTTTTTTAGTAGGCGGATTTACTATTGCCAACGCACAAGACCAGAAAGCCAAACCCGAAGATACGGAAGTGTACAGCCCCGTTCCGCCGGAAGTGAAACCCGGCAAAAAATGCGGAGAGGCTCCGTCCGATGCAATCATTTTATTTGACGGTACCAACCTGGACCAGTGGGTGATGGCGGATGACAGAAATGCACCGGCCAAATGGATCGTAGAAAAAGGAGTGCTGACGGTCAACAAAAAAGTGGGCAATATTGAAACTAAAAAAGCTTTCAACAACTACCAGCTGCATATCGAATGGCGGGTACCGGCCAACATTACCGGCACCGGCCAGGGAAGAGGCAACAGCGGTGTTTTCCTGGCCTCCATCGGTAAAGGGGATGCTGGCTACGAACTGCAGGTACTGGACTCCTACAATAACAAAACCTATACAAACGGTATGGCCGCCAGCATCTACAAACAATACGTGCCACTGGCCAATCCTACCAACAAACCCGGTGAATGGCAGACCTACGACGTGATCTGGACAGCTCCTGTCTTCGGCGGCGATGGTGCACTGGTAAGCCCTGCACGGGTAACGGTTCTATTCAACGGAGTGCTGGTACAAAACAATGTGGAACTGAAAGGGCCTACGCAATATATCGGAGCACCTGCCTATCGCCAGGCACATGGTCCAAGCCCGATTAAACTGCAGGCTCACGGCGATAAGAGTGAGCCACTGAGTTTCCGTAATATCTGGATCAGAGAATTATAATATCCCAACTGTTTTGCTGCTCATTTAAAACAGAATGGGCAGCAAAACAGGATATCCTCCAGCAGTAGTAATATATCTTCCAAAAGCCAGTCAAACAGCGGCGCTTCCTCCCGCGGGCATCCTGTACAGCCTGTCCATATGCTTCCTATCACCTTTGTAATCCCGTAGCTCATTGTTTCACCGGTTCATAGTACAACAATACATTGCCCGACCCCATAGCCCTTACCCGCAGCAGTTTTAGGGAATGTTTATCTGAAATGCCCGCAAACACAGTTTTACCACCGCCCAGGATGGTAGGACTGATAATCACCCGCAGCTCATCGAGCAGGTTGAGCTCCAGAAAGGATACGGCCAGGTTGGAGCTTCCCAGGATCATAATGGTATTGCCATCTTCCTGTTTTAACCGGCTGATCTCTTCTGTCAGATTGTTTTTTATCAGCACTGTATTGTGCCAGTCAGCTTTTTCGAGTGTACGGGAAAAAACGATCTTGGGAAGCGAATTCATTTTTTCGGCTACGACCGGCTCTTTCTCCCGGGCAATGGCCGAAGGCCAGAAATCATACATCATCTCGTAGGTAGTACGCCCGAAAACAAGCGTGCCGGCCTCTTTTAGCAGTTCTACGGAATAGTCGCTGAACTCCTGGTCGACGGTATGCCAGCCGAGCTTAGGGTCCTCGCTGGCCTCAAAATAACCGTCCAGTGAAATCATCATCTGAAATATAACTTTTCTCATAACCGGGGTAACTTTTTATTACAAACTTACTGTCGTTAACTGAGATCTCCGGGTATCATTTCCGACAAAATGGAGGTTGTTTACGACATCGGATTTTTTTATATTTGGTTCATGAAACACATATCCATCCTCGTCCCCAAAGGTGATGTAGCCCTATCTTGCATTGAAGGCTCATTTACGGTGTTCAACAAGGTTAATGACTTTCTGGCCGTATCGGGAAAACCACCTTTGTTCAAAGTGCAGCTGGTAGGGCTTGCACGGGAATCAGAAACTTACCACCGTCTTTTTTCTGTGACGCCAGACCTTACGCTGGATGAAGTCAGCAAAACAGACCTGATCATCATTCCTGCGGTGAATGGCGAAATGGATAAAGTCATCAGCATGAACCAGGGCTTCTTTCCCTGGGTGGTGGCTCAGCATCAGAGAGGTGCTGAAGTTGCCAGCCTCTGTGTGGGCGCTTTCCTGCTGGCATCTACCGGTCTGCTGAACGGCAAAAAATGCGCTACCCACTGGTTTGCGGCCAATCATTTCAGGAAGATGTTCCCGGATGTAACCCTGGTCTCCGAAAAAATCATCACTGATGAAGGTGGGATCTACTCCAGCGGAGGAGCCGCCTCCTTCTACAATCTCATCATCTACCTCGTGGAGAAATATGCCGGCAAAGAACTGGCCATTCTCTGCTCCAAAATGTTTGAGATCGAATTTGAAAGAAGTAATCAATCACCCTTCATCATCTTCGAAGGCCAGAAAAGCCACGATGATGAACCCATCCGAAAGGCACAGGAATATATCGAAAACAATTTCTCAGAAAAAATTACAGTGGATCAGCTGGCGACCATGTTCTCCCTCAGCCGCAGAAACCTGGAACGGCGCTTCAAAAAAGCTACGTCCAACACAGCAGTGGAATACATGCAGCGTGTGAAGATAGAGGCAGCTAAAAACAGCCTCGAAACCTCTTCCGAAAATGTCAGCGAAGTCATGTATAAAGTAGGATATACTGATACCAAAGCTTTCCGTACTACCTTCAAAAAAATCACGGGCCTGTCACCACAGGAATACCGTAACAAATACAACCGGCAAATGGCGGCTGCCAGCTAACACCTGCAGTGGCTGTTGTCTTCCTCCCTTTTGTTGCTTTTCTTCCTCAACTACATTCCTGCCGGATGGGTATTTGTCTGCCCATCCGGCCATATATCCGGTATTGTTTACTGCCTGAAGGGTGAGGCACAATTTTTTGTTATACAACTATAATCAAACTTATGGTTGTATGAAGGTACATCCTGATGAAAAAGACAAAGAAGCACATGCTTTCTACAAAGAAGCACTTACCTTTTTAAACGAGAGCGGAGCCGATTATATGCTGGGCGGCGCTTACGCCCTGTTCTATTACACTGGCATCTACAGGAATACCAAAGATCTCGATATCTTTTGCAAATCGACAGAATACCCAAAAATACTCCAGTGTTTTGCTAATAAAGAGGGATACCGGGTGGAACTGACCGATGTCCGCTGGCTCGCTAAAGTCTTCAAAGGCGTCTATTTTCTGGATATCATCTTCGATACTGTCAATAATATCTGCAGAGTAGATGATAGCTGGTATAAGTATACAGTCAGTATCAGCTTTGAAGGAGTGCCCGTAAAACTCATGGCACCGGAAGAACTGGTATGGTGCAAGATATATGTACAGAACAGGGAACGCTACGATGGCGCAGATATCAACCATATCCTGCTCCGTTGGAAAAACCTTGACTGGGAAAGAATCCTTGTTCATCTCAATCAGCACTGGCATCTCCTCCTGGCTCAACTGCTGATATTTCAGTTTGTATACCCCGCCGATTACCCAAATATTATTCCCCGCTGGCTCTTCGATGAACTGATGGCGCGGGCCCATCAGCAATATGAGCTGCCTGCTGCAGTAACACGCGTTTGCCGTGGCCCCTTCATCGATCAGACACAATATGAGATAGATATCAAAAAATGGAATTATAAAGCGTATACTATTAAAACCGTTTGACTATGCAGGAAGAAAAACGCACTGTGCGCATTGCAGCCCTGGCCGATCTGCATATTACCAACACCGACAAAGGTACATGGACGGATTGTTTTAAAGAGATAAATACCAGCGCCGACATATTGCTTCTATGTGGTGATCTGACCGATACCGGTGATGAATCGGAAGCGGAAATTCTGTACAATGACCTGAAATCCCTTAACATACCAGTGGTGGGGGTGTTAGGTAACCACGACTATGAAAAAGGACGTCAGAAAATTATCCGTAACATCATACAGGGGCATAACAACGTGCATATCCTGGATGGTGAAGCGGTTGTATTACATGATATTGGTTTTGCCGGCGTAAAAGGCTTTGGCGGTGGTTTTAATGGTCATATGTTGTCGATGTTCGGTGAAAATGCGATGAAAGCCTTTGTACAGGAATCTGTAGACGAAGCGCTTCACCTCGACAGGGCATTGGCCAAAATCGAAAAAGAACATCCTGGCATGAAAAAAATTGCAGTATTACACTATTCTCCGCTAGCGGAAACTATTACCGGAGAGTCAGAACAGATATATCCCTTCCTGGGGTCGTCCAGGCTGGCAGAACCACTCATCCGGCGTAAAGTGACTGCTGCCTTTCACGGGCATGCTCACCAGGGGAAGTTGCAGGGAATGCTGGAAGACGTAAAGATCTTCAATGTTGCCAGGCCCATCCTGCTGAAAGAAGGATTGCCCAAGCCCTTCTTTATCTTTGATATTTAGCTTTTCAAAAACAAAAGGGACCACCTTACGGCAGTCCCTTCAATTCATTTTTACAGATTACAGATCTTCTGACAGTGGTTCATCCCCGGCAAGTTCTTCCTCATCAATAGGTGTTTGTTCCGGAACATCTTCTGCTGCCCTTTTTTGTTCTTCTTCCTTGTGTTTGTTATGGGGACTTACATTCTTCAGCGGATCATCCTCTGTCACCTTTTTGTGTTCCTTGCTCCGGTCAGGGCCGGTGGGTCTGTCGTTTGCTGGCATACTGAATGGTTTTAGGATGAAGAAAAACCGGTACGCTATCAGCCTAATTTACGATGGTAGGCTTCTTCCCATGCATTGATAGCCTGTTCTATGGTGTCACCTGTTCCCAGGATAACCCCATCGCATCCCGCCCCAAATACGCAAAAATATTCAGGCCCGTCTTTGTATACATCGGGCATGAAATTCCTGGCGACAGGAGGGAGTGCCGGATTACTATAGTCTACCTTTACATGTTCTCCTTCCAATGAGAAATGGTTCATATTCGAGCTGTTTTCTCTCCTGATATAGGATAAAAAACCATGCCGTTGAATGCTCCCGTTTTCTTCGTTTTCTACAATAAAAGCAATGAAATGTCCAACGTCTGAGACTGCCTGCCGTCCTATCTTTGCGCTGGCAAACCGGACCTTCGGTAATAAATCACTTTTAATTCTAAAAACATGAAGCTTTATATGCATTTGTATTTCGTGCTGAGTGTGCTATTGGTTTTTGCTGCATTATTGGTATTGGCAGGAAATATTTTATGGTAAGATTATCATTTACAATAATTGTTGGTTAACAATAACCGGGGTATTCCTATCCCGGTTTTTTAATGGATTGTGTACGTTGTTCTACGACTGAAAAATACTGCCACGCTTGCTGGTAGCGGGTTATACGCCCATTGAGCTATGGGGACAGGAAGAAGGAAACAGTGGCCGCCATAAAAAATACGTAACTTCCCTGCATGATGTCTTCTCCCGAAAATATAATCCCTCAACTGGTCACCGAACTGCTGGGCCAGGAAGCGTCTATGCCATATGATCTGTTACTGCTGGCCGACCCTTCTATCGATATGATCAATACCTATATCAGCGGTTCCTATGTATATATTGCCCTGCTGGAAAAAGCACGGGTAGGGGTATACGTTTTATTGCCGCTGGACAACGAAAAGGTTGAAGTGAAAAACATTGCAGTACATGAGGCCTGGCAGGGCCGTGGCATCGGTAAATACCTGCTGCAGGATGCCGCTGTCAAAGCCAGATCACTGGGCTTTACCACATTGGTGATCGGTACCGGCAACTCCAGTGTGGCGCAGCTATATCTGTATCAGCGCAGTGGTTTTGATATTACTGCGATTCACCGTAACTTTTTTATAGAGCATTATACAACACCCATCTATGAAAACGGTATCCAGTGCAAACACATGATCATGCTCGAAAAACCGTTGTAGCAAATGACATTATTTCCAGAAGCCCTGCGCCTGTATCTGGGTACCGGTGCAGCCTCTTGCTTTCAATAGTTTACGTAAGGCCGCTACCAGATGGGAGTTGCCAACGAGGTAGTATTGCCAGGAGGCGTGTAAAGGCAGGGTTTCCAGCTGGGCTAACAATGTCTCCGGACTGGCGACTGTTTCCAGCGGTAACTCCGGGAACGCCTGTACGAAATATTTGCGGTGGGTCGTTTCCGGGAGTACTACCATGCCGGATATCCAGCTATAGGAGGATGCCAGCTGTTGCAGGGCATTGAAATGTCCAATGGCGCTCTGATCACCGAGCATTACAAGATGGGCGCCCTGTTTCACATGTTGGCGGCTACCATCAATACCGATATAATTAAAAACATCACCTGGACGAAGCTGGCTGGCCCATAAGCTGCCGGTACCCTGGTGGGCGGCATCTACAAAAAGGGTGCAGGTACTGGTGCTGGCATTCCAGCGGGCAGGGGTATAATCGCGGTAGTGATAAGGTGCCACACGGCATTTGATATGAGGAGGTGTTTGCCACTGATGCATCTTTACACCAGGGAGGTGCAGGTCTATTTCATAAAAACTGGCCGGCTCCCAATGCCGTATTTCCAGTATGGATCCTTGTTTGTTGATGGCTTTTTCAATAAAACTGATACGGTTGTTGTGAATGACAGCTGATCCCATTGTGCTCATTTTATACTGCAAAGCAACAAACGAATGAGTACCTGGAAAATAGACAATCACTGGTAATGATTGGACAAATCGCGGTACCGGGCCCGGAAGTCCAGCGGTGTCTCACCTGCCAGCTTGCGGAACACCCGTGAGAAGTAGGTATGGTCATCATAGCCGATACGGAAGGCTACTTCTTTGGTGGTAAGGTCGGTATAATACAGCAGCCTTTTGGCTTCCAGCAAGGATTCCTGTTGGATCCAGTGGCTAACGGGAAAACTGGTCTGTCCTTTCACCAGCTCGTTGAGATAGGAGAGGGAGAGGTTCATCATATCGGCGTAGGCTGCAGGGCTTTTTACCGTGAGGACATTTTTTTTCACCAGTTCCCTGAACTGATGGGTGACGTTATAGGCTCTGTCGTGCTGCCTGCCGGGCTGCGTTGCTGTCTGCAACAGGGTAGTAGCCACCATGCCGAGAAAGGCATCAACCAGTGCATGCATTACTTTTCGTTGGGGCATGCCGGTAGGATGGCTGTTGTGTTGTTGCCATATCAGTTGCAGACATTGGGCGAAAGGGCTGGCTTCCTGTAGTGGAATAAAATGTTGTTCGTTTTTTGTTTTCTCGAAGATATTTCTCCAGGTGTTCTGTACCAGCGGGATATCTACTGAGAGAAACCAGCCAGCCACCTCCGTCGTGGCCAGATAACGATGCACCTGACCGGGGCAGATGTAACCGATGGTATTGCCCACTGCATGGTGCAGCTCGAAGTCTATCATCAGTTGCATGGTGCCGCTTTCCTGCAGGAAGAAGATGTAGTAGTCGTCGCGGTGGGGATCCAGGTGTTGGTGCTGACCGGGTTGGTCACGAATATATTTTATTTCGAAGCCTTTGCCGAAGGTAGCTTTATGTACGGGTACCTGATTTTTTCTTTGCTGTTTGCTGCGCATATATTTTTTATTTAGGAAGATAACAGCGCGAAGGCTGTTTCTGCTGCTCCCAATGCGATGGAGGCATCTTCTGCGGCGCTGAGGCTCCAGGCGGCAGAGAGACCGCTGTAGGCCACGATCCATTTCAGGAGACGCTGTGGTTCTATGTTGGCGGCGGAGGCTACAACTGCCACCTGCCGGGCGAGGCGTCCGGGTGCCAGCGATGTTTCCAGGTCCGGGTTGCAGAAGATATGGGCATAGTCGAAGCCTCTGTCACCTACCAGTCTTCTGGGATCGATGGCCACCCATCCGCGGGTGCCACCATCGAGTACATTGGTATGGTGAAGATCACCATGCAGTATACATACTTCCTGCGGATAACGAAGCAACTGTTTGGCGATGAGATGTGATTCTTCGAGGATGCCGCCGTATTTATTGGCAGCAGGTTCCAGTTCTTTAAACCAGGCAGTAAGCGGCAGCAGTTGTGCTGGTGCCGGTGTGGTACGCGGTGTATGGAGTTTATCGGCCACCTGGCAGATGATACGGCTGGCAGCGGTGTCTTGTCCGTTGAGGGCCATTTCGAGGAGGGAGGTTTTGCCGTTGATGCGTTCCAGCAGGAGGGCGCTGCCTTCCATCTGTAATACGCGGGCGGCCCCTTCTCCGTCCCAGTAAGCCATCAGGATGCCTCCCAGCTGTTCTTCTGCTTCCAGCGCTATTTTAAGCATGGCAGGCTGTTGCTGGTAGATAACGGGTTGGAGCCAGCAGGCATATGTTCTGAAGGCAGGGCCATCAGGTTGCAGTTCCCATTTTTTCAGGTAATGTTTCCGTTCCTTGTCACCAGCCTGGAAGGCCGCTTCATTCCGCCATTCCTGAACGAGCGTGATATCGTTAGTGTTGGGCATGGGTAAAAAAGCATGGTGTAAAAAAAGCTGTCCCTCTTTTCCGTATAAGAGGGACAGTAGTATTAAGCGGGTATATTATCTTTTGCTATAATGGTCCAATCCTGGCTGCCCTGGCCTTTTGCGATCCAGCGGTCCATTTCTTTCGCGATGGCCGGGATAACGGCCAGGTGTGCGCCGTTTTGTTCGGCTGCGTTGAGAAACAGCTGGGTGTCTTTGCGGGCCATATTCAGTTCCCAGGAGGGCTCGCTGTAGTTGCCGCTGGTCATGCGTTTGAGCCTTGCCGGCAACATAGCGCCCGGATTCCAGGAGTCAAAGAGTGTGGTGATCTCACTCAGCTGGATGTTTAATCCTTTGGCGAGGGAGAGGGTATCAGAGAGCCCTGCTGTGAATGTCACCAGAAACAGGTTGCCGATCAGTTTGATGCCGGCAGCTTTGCCTGGCTCTGGTCCGAAGTTCATCACCTTGCCGGTTAACTTAGAAAGCTCCGGTTCCAGTTGGGCGATCACAGCCTGATCACCGGATACCAGCATGTTGCCGGTGCTTTCCAGTGCATTCTGCGGTCCCATGAACACTGGTGCGTGCTGGTAGATGAACCCGCGTTCTTTCCATGCCTGCGTTCTCTGAATGGCGCCTTCAGCGGAAGTGGTGGTATGATCTATGATAATGGCTCCCGGTTTCAGGCCGGCACTGGCGGCTGCCAGCACCTCGTCTACGGAGGCGTCATCTTTCAGGGTGATATGTACTCTGTCGGCTCCTTTTACGGCGTCAGCCACATTTTCAAATGCTTTTGCACCGTAGGCTTCCATTGCTGCTGCCCTGGAATGGGTGCGGTTCCATACCTGTACCTGCATTCCTTTGTTGATCATTGCCTTTACAAAGTTTGATCCCAGCAGGCCCATACCTAAAAATGCTACCATATGACTTAAATTTTGATAAAGGTAGGAAACTGAAAGAAATTAGCTTTTTACATGAAAAAATATAACTTGTTTGGTTAAATACTGATAACCACTTGTTAAATTCTGATCACAAGCAACTTGTCATCTTATGAAACGCGTTTGCCTCGCTGATAAGCCTGGCGGCCGCAGTATGCGCCTGGCTGGGTATTTATTTTATACGGCCATCAGCTGCATAAACGCACTGGTGCTGCTTTTTGTTTCCCTGGCGGCATGCAGGGCATCGAGATAGGGAAAGGTGCGGATGTCATACCGGAATTCCGGCAGCTTGTGACTGAATTTCTTTTCCAGATACTGATTCAGCTCTGCATCAGTTTTATGTCCTTCAATATAAGCTGTCAGAAAATAATACAGGCTTTTATATTCTTTCTCCAGCAACAAATGAAGCGCTATCACAAAAGCACCATAGGAAGTATCAGCGCTGCGCGCGATGATATTTATAGCTTGCTGGTAGAAGGTGGTGTCCATCTGCTGATAATGCAATGGTAAAAATATCAGACAGAAATATTCAATGTTCCTGTTTTCAAAAACACCGGCGGTGGTTTCTCCTCCATCCATATTATGCCAGGTGGCCCATTCCATAAACTCGTGCTGGGATTGCTCTCCGGCCAGTAATGCGGTGAGTTGATGAATGAGTCCTGCTACCACAGGAGCAGTGTCTCTTGCATATTGTTTGTAATCCAGCCATTCAAAAAAATAGTCAGGATGGTACTCTTCCAGCGCTGTTTCAAAAAGCGCTACAGGATCAGAAAAACCGGGCTCGTGTGGTTCCAGCTGCAATATACCGGCAGTGTTGGCAATCATTTCACGGGTGGTCAGTTTTCCCTGGAACCAGCTGATAATCATATCGTGAAAAAACGGGTATTGTTTTCCCGGGGAGGTCATGGCTAACAGGTTTATGGCGCTAATTTATGGATTCTTCTCAATACGGGCGCAGTCGGTTCCCGGAAGTACGGTCACGGCTGTACTCTTTTTTTCAACCGATCGGTTTATTTTCCATTGTAAAGCAGACCGTCCGGTCTAGATAATTTAATGAAATATTTTTCTGTTCTCAGGTGCTGCCCCTAATCCCGCAACGGGAAAACTACCCCTAGCGTTTTTGCCCTAATGACGTACTTTTGTGGCCTAGACGTGATATTAATCAGAACCATGATCTTTAGAAAAATCGCAACTTATTGGGATGCCGTTATTCATACAGGCATATACCAGGGCATGCCTTTTATTGAAGCCAGGAGGACGAAGTTGTTGAACATCGTGGTGTTGCCTGGTATGTTGCTAGCGTTTTATTTTGGAGTGCTGAATCTATACCAGGGTCGCCCCGGCCTGTCGGTGGTGAATTTTATTCATACCCTGGGCTATATGCTGATCCTGTACCTGAATAAAGAACAGCGCTATCTGTCGGCCCGGGTGATCGTTATGCTTTTTAGCCTCACCTTGTATGGTTTCTCCGGATTTTATTTCCAGAACGGAGCGGAGTTTTACCTGATTCCGATTCTGGTGATGGCTTTCCTGACTTATGACAATAAATGGTTGTTAGGTTGTCTGTCGGTATTGATCATTGCGGTGATTGCGCTGGCTTATTATGCACCGGTATTCTGGCATCAGAAACAGCTGGTGCCTTCCGGTCGTATACTGGCCAACCTGCTGATTTCACTGGGCATCGTGGTGGTGGCGCTCATCTATTTCAAAAGCGTACATGTGGAATATCAGCAGCAGACAGAGGCCCAGCGGAAGTCGCTGGACATACTCAACCGCGATAAGGTAAAACTGTTTTCCATTATTGCCCATGATATCCGCAGTCCGCTGGCCACCCTGGAAAGCTTACTGGGTATGTTCAGCAACGGGCAGTATGAATATACGGAGATGAAAGAGGCAGCAGCTGAGCTTCACCTGAAAGTAACGCAGGTAGGAGAAACGTTGAACAACCTCCTGCGCTGGACAGCCAGCCAGATGAAAGGCATACATACAGAACCGGTAAATGTACCGCTGGTACAGCTTATACGGGGAACCCTGCTCACCTTTGAACCTAATATCCGCCATAAAGCCCTGCGGATGGAGATAAAAGTATGCGGTAATCTTCAGGTGTATGCAGACAGCAATCAGCTGGTGATCATCTTACGTAACCTGATCAGCAATGCCATCAAATTCAGCCACCGGGAAGGATTGATCACCATCAGAGCCGGCTGGAAAAACAAGCAGGTACACCTCAGCGTTACCGATAGCGGTATCGGTATGACCAAGGAAAGACAGGAAACCCTGTTCTCTTTTACCGGTCAGCCGGCCTATGGTACTGACGGAGAAAGAGGATCCGGTATAGGGCTGATGCTGTGCTCCGAATTTGCAAAACAGAACGATGGTGAAATAGCCGTGGAAAGTATACCAGGCCAAGGCACCACCTTCCGGCTGCTGCTGCCGGGAAGCCAGGAGAAATCAGTAGAAGAGGAAATACCCGCATAAGCCCCGCCCACTAAACTTTACATGTGACTGTAGTTTGATGAAATATTTTCATAGCTTTGTTTTTACAGGCCATCACATTTTTTATCAACCAGCTAATGCCCGCTTACCACGTATACCAGGACAGTGAACTGCTTGACTTCATGAAGTCGGGCGATGAAGCGGCGTTCGATGAAATCTACCTCCGGCACTGGAATACCTTGTACAACGCAGCCTATTACCTCTTACACGACGAAGCCGCCTCCATGGACATCGTACAGGATGTATTTGTATGGTTCTGGGAACACCGCGACCACCTGGTGCTGACCACGCTGCGGGGTTATCTGTTGATGGCGGTACGTTATAAGGTGGCCAACTATCTCCGCCACCGTAAAGTGCGGGCGGCCTTTGTAGCGGAAACAACCATGCAGGCACAGGAAGAAGGCAGCCAGGACATGGTCCTGGAGCTGAAAGAGCTGCGGGCGGTGATCGCCCGCTTTACCAGCGAACTGCCCGACCGCTGCCGGGAAGTGTTTCAAATGAGCCGCCACCAGCATTTGTCAAACCGCGAAATTGCCCGACAGCTGGGTGTTTCCGAGAAAACGGTGGAAAACCAGCTGACAATTGCCCTGAAAAAATTACGGGTCAGATTGGGTAGCATGTCCTTACTGTTGTAAACAATCCGTTCACCCATCACTACTTTCTCAAAAAAATTTTTTCTCCGTTTGGGGGATCCGTTTCGTTGAAGTGCCTTGTATACAGGAGATCCGCTATGGAACAGGAACAACTACAGCAATTACTGGAAAAAATCAGCGATGGTACTGCCACGGCGCAGGAAACAGCCTTGTATCTCCGCTATTGTGAGGCCACGGAAAAAGCCGGCGCCAGCACTTTACCACTGCCTGATATAACAGGAGTGGAGCAGCGTATGAAGGCCAATATCCACCGGCGTATAGGCCGGAAAAAGCCTCGTCACAAAATGATATACTGGTATGCAGCTGCAGCAGTGCTGACAGGTATGATCGTACTGGGTTTCTATCTGCGGCCAGAAACATCCCAATCTGTGCCGGAGCTGGCAACAGCAACACAGCCGGATATTCCGGCCGGTAGCAATAAAGCCATGCTGACACTGGCCAACGGTGAAAAGATCTCCCTGAGTGATGCCACTGCCGGCGATATCGCCCGGCAGGCAGGGCTGCGCATCTATAAAAGTGATAGCGGCGAAATCGTATATGAAGCTACCGGCACCAGCACGGGCATCAATGAAATCAGCACGCCCCGCGGCGGACAATACCGCGTGATATTACAGGATGGCAGCAAGGTGTGGCTCAACGCCGCTTCTTCGCTGCGTTATCCTGCCACTTTCACGGGAGGTGCACGTACGGTGGAACTGAGTGGAGAGGCTTATTTTGAAATTGCCCGCGATGTGCACAGACCTTTTATCGTCAGCACACCCACACAAAAGATTGAAGTACTGGGCACCCATTTTAATGTCAATGCCTATACCGACAATACTGTGGCTAATACCACCCTGCTGGAAGGCAGTGTAAAAGTAAGTGCCGCCGGTAATAACGGAATGCTGTTAAAACCCGGTGAGCAGGCCAGTTTCAGCCAACAGACAGGCGCGCTCGTCAAAGGTAAGGCTGATGAAAATGCAGCGATAGCCTGGAAAAACGGATATTTTATTTTTAATGATACTTACCTCACAGAGGTAATGCTGCAACTGTCACGCTGGTATGATGTAAGTGTAGACTTAACAACAGTTCCCAGGATGCGTTATAATGGTGTGATTCCGCGAAATGAGCCACTGTCAAAAGTATTAGCTATGCTGGAATTTACTGGCAATGTAAAATTCAACGTTGAAAATCATAAGATCAGTATCAGAAAGTGAACAAAAAATAAAAAATAAGGAGGGATCTATTTAAGAAATCTAGTCAACCAAAAAATAACCGGTCATGCGCCAACACGACCGGTTCAATGACAAGGTAAAACAGTTACCAAACGCGTATTCAGTAAACTATTCTTTCACCTAATCAAGCAAATGTATGAATTTCAGAAATCCATACAAGGGAATGTTGTGTCCCACCAGCAAAATTCCCCGTTACCAGTACCTAACCAAATTTGTGAATGTTATGAAGCTGACGTTTCTGTTGATGACGGCGGCTTTCCTGCAAGTATCTGCTGCTGCATTTTCGCAGCAGGTGACGCTAAAACTGGAAAAAGCCTCCTTAAAAACAGTGTTTGCCGAAATCAAACGGCAAACCGGCTACGAAGTGCTGTTCAGTACAGAAATACTGGAGAAAGCCGCTCCGGTAAACATCCAGGTGAAAGATGCCTCCATCGCGGAAGTGATGACTACCGCGCTTTATCATCAACCTTTATCCTTTAAAATAGAAGGGAAGATCATCCTGATCGGCAGCAAAACACCGGCCTCCGAACAGCCTGGCCAGGCGAAAATGCCTGTAAAAGGAAAAGTGACCAACGACAAAGGAGAACCACTACCCGGTGTAAGCATCCTCGAAAAAGGCACCACCAATGGTGCCGTTACCGATGGACAGGGTGAGTTTACCCTGAATGTACAAAACGAATCAGCCGTGCTGATCGTGCGTTTTATCGGTTATGCCCAACAGGAAATAAAAGCCGCCCGCAGTATGAAAATTGTATTGCAGGACGATCTCTCTGCTATGTCAGAAGTAGTGGTGGTAGGTTATGGGGCGCAGAAAAAAGCCAATCTCACCGGCGCTGTCAGCTCTGTTAAAATGGACGAAGTGCTGGGCGACAGGCCGGTAAGCTCCGCCTCCCAGGCCTTGCAGGGTGCCGTTCCCGGCTTACAGATCACCTACGGTTCCGGCCAGCCCGGTACTTCCACCGCTATCAACATCCGCGGCTATACTTCCATCAACGGCGGTGAGCCGCTGGTACTGGTAGACAACGTACCGATGGATATCGATGATGTTAACCCGAAGGATATTGACAACATCACCGTGCTGAAAGATGCGGCCGCTGCTTCTATCTACGGTGCCAGAGCCGCTTTTGGCGTGATACTGGTGACCACCAAAAAAGGAAAGAAAAATCAGCCTGTCCGTTTTAGCTATTCCACTAACATGACCTGGAGTTCGCCCACTACACTGCCCAAAAAAGCTTCTCCGCTGGAGTTGGTGCGTGCACTGAAAGACTTCGGTACCAACGCCTACTGGACCGGCCAGAACGTGAACACCTGGCTTAAACTGCTGGAAGAATACCAACAAAATCCGGGGGCCTATCCCAATGGTGAGACAACCGTCAACGGCCTGAAATATCCACTGGCAGAAACGGATCTTTATGGAGAGCTCTTTAACCGCGGCTTCGAACAGATGCATAACTTCTCCTTCGGCGGCGGCTCGGAGAAAACAACCTTCCGCGTGTCGGGCGGCTATACCGGAGAAGATGGTATCCTCGTCACCAACAAAGACAAATACACCCGCTATAATTTTAATGCTTTCCTGGGTACAGAGCTTACCAAAAACCTTAATGCCAGCGTCAACCTGTTTTATAAAAACGGCAAACGCACTACACCTGCCGATTTCAACAGTTTATTCTACAACGCTATCACCTATAGTTCGTATATACCTACTGGTTATGGCACCGCTCCCAATGGTGACGTGTTGCCTTATAACACTCCTAACAACGTGGTGAGAACAGAGCCTGTCAATACCAACTTTGGCGACGACCTCCGTTTGTTCGGTAAACTGGAATATAATCCACTCAACGGACTGAAGATAACCGGTGAATACACCTACAACAAAAAGAACTCAGACGACCGCAGGATACAGGGCAAAAATGAATATATCAACGCTGCTACCTACGATCGCCAGTTTCTGAACAACAACACCCGCTACACGCGTGCCAACGACCAGACAGTGTATCAGGCGGTAAACCTCTACGCCAGCTATACCAAAGCATTAGGACAGCATCACCTGACACTGCTGGCAGGTACCAACCAGGAAATCAGCCGCCAGGAAAATTTTAACATCAACCGGCTGGACATACTAAGCCTGCAGGTGCCTTCCCTGTCTACTTCCACGGGCACCATCGCCGGTGGCGACGGTTTCGGGGAATACGCCATCTCCGGTTATTTCGGCCGTATCAACTACGACTATAAAAACAAATACCTGCTGGAACTGAATGGCCGCTTTGATGGCTCCAGCCGTTTTGCACCGGGGCATCGTTTTGGTTTCTTCCCCTCTGTATCCGCAGGCTGGAATGTGAGTGAAGAATCATTCATGAAACCACTCAGCGGATGGCTGTCTCAATGGAAGCTCAGAGGCTCCTTTGGTGAAATCGGTAATCAGGTGGTGTTTAGAAATAAAGCCGGAAACAGAGTTCCTAATTATTATCCCTACATTCCCGGCATGGATCCCTACAATGCTTCCTGGACAGATCCTGCCAGCAATATCCGTTATGTATCGCTGGCTATGCCTTCACTGGTTAGTTCCGACTTTACCTGGGAAACCGTGCGCACACTGAATGTGGGAACCGATATCAGTTTATTCCGCGACCGTCTGAACACCACCTTCGATTGGTTCCGCCGCAGCACGCTCAATATGCTGGCGCCGGGAGCGGAACTGCCGGCTGTGCTAGGCGCCCCTGCACCTTTACAGAACGTGGCCGATCTGGAGTCTAAAGGATGGGAACTACAGATGTCCTGGAAAGACAAGATCAGGGCGGTGAGTTACAGCATTGGTTTTAATCTGTCCGACAGCCGTGCTTTCATCACCCGTTACAACAATCCGGCAGGATTGCTGACGATCAACGGCAGTGGTCAGCTCGACAACTACTATACCGGTCAGGAAATTGGTGAAATATGGGGTTATGTGACGAGAGGATTTTATACAGTAGATGATTTTGTGAAAGGCTCACTGGACGCCAATCTTCAGAAAGGTACCCTGTTGCCCGGCATCCCCGGCTATAAAGGTGTGCCACAAAATCCGGGTGATATCCGCTACGAAGACCTCGACGGCGATGGCCTGATCTTCACCGGCAACAATACCCTGGCTAATCCCGGCGACCGGAAAGTGATTGGTAACACACAACGCCGTTTCCAGTTCGGTGTTTTCGGTAATGCCTCCTGGAACAACTTCGACCTTTCCTTCTTCCTGCAAGGTGTTGGCAAAAGAGACCTCTGGATCAGCAACCAGCTGTACTGGCCTTATCTCAACCAGTTTGGCACCATGTACAAACACAACCTCAACTACTGGACACCTAATAATCCGGATGGATTTTATCCGCGCGGATATCCCGATGGCGCCGGGAATTCAGATAAGAGCAGGTTTGTGCAGACCAAATATCTTTCCAACGGTGCCTACATGCGGGTGAAAAATATCACACTGGGATATACCGTGCCCAAACAGCTGCTGAAACGCATCTTCATTGACAATATTCGTGTATTCGTGACCGGTGAAAATCTCTTCACCTTTGATCACCTGCCGGATGGTATGGAAGCCGATGCTACCATCGTCAGTGATGGCGGTATCTATCCTTTCCTGAAGAAATACAGCTTCGGTGTTAATGTCAATTTCTAATCAGCAAAAACAAAGATCATGAACCGTATTCAACATATCGTTTCCATTGCGGTGGTAGCCTTGTTGCTGCACAGCTGCCAGGGCCGGCTGGACCTGCAACCCAAAGACCAGCTGACAGAAAAGACCACGTTTACACAATACGATAATATCAAGGCATATGCCTGGCAGTTTTATGAAGTGTTTCCTGCTTATTCTGCTGCTTATGTCAATAAGGAATATGATAGTGACCTTTTTATGAATGCCAATCCCAGCGGGGAATCCAACTGGATAT
Source organism: Chitinophaga sp. HK235 (assembly GCF_018255755.1). Classification (NCBI taxonomy): domain Bacteria; kingdom Pseudomonadati; phylum Bacteroidota; class Chitinophagia; order Chitinophagales; family Chitinophagaceae; genus Chitinophaga; species Chitinophaga sp. HK235. The sequence goes on from NZ_CP073766.1 coordinate 7,445,591, forward strand.
GGCAACGTATTACTATCCCTTCTGCCGCTGATGATTACAAAGATCCTTATGCAAGGATCAGGGCGGTGAACGTGATGCTGGACAATCTGGACAAGTCACCTATCTCCGCTGCAGATAAAGATCACTGGCGCAGTGTGGGCTATTTCTTTCGGGCATTCAGTTATGCCAACCTGGTGAATAAATACGGAGATGTACAATGGGTGGAAACAGCTTTGTCTGATGGAGATGCAGACCAGTTGTATGGTAAACGGACGCCCCGCGCAGAAGTGACACAGAAAGTACTGGACCAACTGCAATGGGCGGAAGCGCATATTAAGCCGGCAGGTGATGGTCCCAATACCATCAACGTACACGTAGTACGCGCGCTGATTTCCCGCTTCGGCCTGACAGAAGGTGCCTGGCGCAAATACCATAACCTCGGTGATCCGTTGCCCTATCTGCGTGCCAGCGCCGACGCAGCCGCCAAACTGGTAAAGGATTTTCCGCTGCTTAATCCCAACTACGACCTGGACTTCAACAGCGAATCACTGGCAGGTGTACCGGGTATCCTGTTGTATAAACAATATGAACAAACGCAGGTGTCCCACTCGCTTGCATCCCTGGGCAGGAACTCCGCCGGCCGCTGGGATCTCACCAAAAAAGCAGTGGACATGTACCTGATGACAGACGGACAAACACGCTGGACCAGCGCTCTGTTTGCCGGTGATAAATCGCCGTATACAGAGTTTCGTAACCGCGATAAACGTTTATACTTCACCGTGCCTCCGCCGTTTAAGGTACTGGTCAACCATCCCAGTATGAACTGGCAGCCTACTGCCAACCCTGGCGATCAGGAATATTTCCCGGTGATGGCCGCTATCTCCGGACCTAAAAACAAAACCTTGCCCACACTCAACTGGCAGGGGCTGGTAGTACGGCAGGAGCCTCATTTTGCAGACGATAACCAGGGACAGCCTTTTAATGTAACGTATACAGGTTACCGTTTCTATAAGTTCAGCAACAAGATACAGATGATCCAGAACCTGGATGTAAACGATGCGCCTATCTTCCGCATGGGAGAGGTGTTGATCAACTATGCAGAAGCTAAATACGAGCTGGGTGAGTTTGATTAGGCTGTTGCAGATCTTACTGTCAATAAGCTGCGTGCCCGTGGTGGTGTGGCTACGCTGCAAATCGCGGCTATCCCCGACGATCCTACCCGTGATGCCACGGTAACGCCTATACTCTGGGAGATACGCCGTGAACGTGCCATAGAGCTGATGGGTGAATCTTTCCGTTTTGATGATCTGCGCCGCTGGAAAAAAATGGACTATGCCGTGCAGCAGAAACTGGGCCGGTGGATCAAAAAAGGCGTGGACGTGGGTGCCAGCGCACCTATTCCTATTCTGGGCGGAGCTGCTGAAGGTTATATCGCCTACGAGAAAGTACCGCCATCACCTTTTCCGGACTATTATTATCTTTATCCGATTCCATCCAATCAAACAGTGTTGAATCCTAACTTGGTGCAGAATCCGGGATGGAAGTAATTATTTAAAATGAACGTGATGATGAAAAAAATTGTTTTACCGGTTCTGTCGGCTTTATTGCTGACCGCTGCGTCCCTAAGGGCACAGCAACGGCCCAACATCGTATTTATCCTGGCAGATGACCTGGGATATGGTGATCTGGGTGTTTATGGCCAGCAAAAGATCAAGACGCCCAACATCGACCGTATTGCCCGGCAGGGGATGTTGTTCACCCGTTTTTATGCAGGCACTTCTGTTTGTGCACCTTCCCGTTCTTCTCTGCTCACCGGCCAGCACACCGGACATACCTACGTGCGTGGCAATAAGGAAATAAAGCCTGAAGGCCAGGAACCGCTGGCAGATACGGTACAGAGTTATGCTAAAATGTTACAACAGGCAGGTTATGTTACCGGCGCCTTCGGTAAATGGGGGCTGGGCATGGTAGGCACCAGCGGTGCTCCTGATAAAAAAGGATTCGATGTTTTTTATGGCTATAACTGTCAGCGCCAGTCGCATCGTTATTATCCCACTCATCTGTGGAGCAATAACACAAAGATAGATCTGGAAGGCAATGACCTTACACAGAAAAAAGTCTATGCGCCTGAGCTGATACAACAACAAACACTGGCCTTCATAGAAAACAACAAAAACAAACCATTTTTCCTGTTTGTACCGTCTGTTCTGCCACATGCTGAGCTGCAGGGTCCCGACGATCAGTATTACAAACAATATGAAAATGCTTTTGAAGAAAAGCCTTATAAAGGGAATGATTACGGTCCTGGTGCTCTGGTACCCGGTTATGCTTCTGTAGCCAAACCGCATGCTACGTATGCCGCTATGGTGAGCCGTCTTGATGCCTATGTAGGACAGATACTCGACAAACTGGACCAGCTGGGACTCACTCAAAACACCATCGTTATCTTCAGCAGCGACAATGGTGCTCATCGTGAAGGTGGTGCCGATCCGGTGTTCTTCAATAGCTCCGCCGGTTTACGCGGTTTTAAACGGGATCTTTATGAAGGGGGTATCAAAACGCCTTTCATCGTAAAATGGCCCGGCAAAGTAAAAGCAGGTAGCCGCAGCAACTTCATCGGTGCCTTCTGGGACCTGATGCCGACCTTCACTGAAATAGCAAATGCTCCCAAACCTCCTTACACCGATGGTGTGTCTATTGTCCCTGCCCTTACCGGAAAAGGCAAACAGGCACAACATCCTTATCTGTACTGGGAATTCCACGAAGATAACGGCACACAGGCTGTGAGGATGGGTAAATGGAAAGGCATCCGTAAAGAAGTGACGAAAGATCCGCATGCACCCATAGAGCTGTATGATCTCGATAAAGATCCTGCGGAGCAGCATAATATTGCTGCCGCACATCCTGATATCGTGAAGAAAATAGATGGTTATATGTCGGAAGCACATGTGGAGAGCCCGGCCTTCCCCTGGAAACGTTGATGTATTTTGATACAACTGATGCTCCTGATAAGCGAAGATAGAAGCAAGGGCTGACCTTTGAGGGGCAGCCCTTCCAGACTATTTACAAATCTGCGCCTTAAAATAACTTCCTACCTTCGCATGAAAACCGGGTCGAAGAATGATACTTTCGGTGCCCGACGTCACCTGAAGGTTAAAGACTGTAGTAGAATTTGCTTCCATCGTATAACTTACACCAGCAATATGGTTAAGTTGTCTATAGGCATTGATCTCAGCACTTTGGTTACTCTTGATGAGATCAGGTTTATCAATAGTAATCGCTTCCCGGAGAACAGGTCCTTTCAGCATACTATATCTTTCATTAATAACCCTTACATCATCTTCTCTGCTTGCAGTCCCTAAAGGCAGTCCCATATAGGTCAGTTTGGGAGTAGAGAAATATGGGATCGGAGCGGTTGTAACACCATTATTTGCAACCGATCCATAAGCCATAATAGTATGTACGTACTTACCTTGCTTATCCTTTAATTTTGTAAATACATAGCCATGCCCATAGGGAAAAGGATAATTGCTTGAATCCAAAGCCAATTCATGCCTGCAGCCATACAAATGCCCGATTTCATGGGCCATGGTGAATCTTGGAACAAGTAAAAGTGACTTCATTGCGCAAAAGGCCCCATCCCTGTTCACGCCTATTCCCCATCCTATACCTGCATATTGCCCGTCCATGGTAATTAATACGCAAACATCGGCATGATAGAATCTGCGCAGATCTTTAAGCTGGCCGAAAGGGCCCGTGCCGATTCTTGCACCTTCCCGGAAATCATCAAGACTTTTGCTCAAATCATTTGTTTCATTGTAATAAACCTGTATAGCCCTTACAAGTCGTGCGCTGTGATTTATGCCACTGTTTTTATAAGCGAGGTTCATGCTATCTATGCTTGGCTGTATCAAGGATTTAAGCGGATTAGGGTCCGTTACTTTATCCGTATAAGCTACCAATATTCTGGTGTCAGTTGTAAAGCTGGTATCACAGGGTTGTTGTGCATAACTCTTTCCCAGCCATAATAAAAGAATGGACAATATGATTTTCTGCTTCATAGGACTGGTTTTAGTGTTGATTTATTTTTTCTCTAAGTATGGCATTCTCTTTTTCTACTGCTTTAATGCGTTTGTCCTGATCAATTACATACAGTGTGAGTTCTTCGATTTTTTGCAGCAGCAGGGCATTCATATTGCCCAGGTTAATACCCTCTTTCTTTACGGTTTCTTCTGAAGGTATTTCGGGGAGGTGTTTGTTAGTGCTGATAAAATCTTCTACCTCCTGCAGTGTTCTTAAAGAATATTTTTTATCAAAAACAAAATCGGGCCAGGGACCGGATTTAACTTCCACCTCACGGGCACCGATTTTACCTTCTACGGCCAGTTTGTAGTCTCCGGGGTCCTTGGTCCCGATACCAACATTGCCATTCCCCTTTATACGCATTGTTTCAGTGAATGCCGCACTGGAACCATAGCCAAACGCGATGTCACTATTCTTTCCATTGGTATATATCTGCAGCAGATAATTTTGGATTCCCAGGCCAAAGTTGAGGGCTGAATCACCATAAAGTGAAATTTTAGCGCCCACATGGCTGGCAAAACTAAGTGGGGCTCCTGGCTTTTTATTGCCAATACCTATATTACCATTGTTCACGATCGTCATCAGTTCTTTGGATTGAGAAGTATCCAGGAAGTTATCCGTGCTGAACGAAAGGGTTTTACTTGCCATCAGTCTTATCGAACTGTTATCGTATAATTCCATTCCTCCAACAACGCCACTTTTAATGTAATGATCAATCGTTCCGAATTTGATGATTCCGTAGGTAAACCCGGGGCCGGAAGTAAAGAGCAAACCCGGAGTACTGCTACCTGCGATCGTTAATTTTTCGGTGGGAGTGGAAGTACCAATGCCCACATTACCATTCCCTTTAATACGCAGGTTTTCGGTGAAATACTCGCTCGAACCATAACCAAATGCAATATCACTCGTTTTTATATCTGTGTGTACCTGAAGTAATAAAGATTGAACTCCAATGCCGTAGTTGGCGCCGGAATTACCCCAAAAAGAAATTTTATCCCCTGCGGCCCTGGCAAAATTAAGTGGGAAGCCAGGGTCTTTCATACCAATACCGATATTACCATTCCCTCTTATTCGTACCTTCTCGGTGAAATTGTCGCTGGAACCATAGCCGAACGCGAAATCACTTCCGATTTTATCCGTAAATATCTGGAACAACGCAGGTCCGATTCCCAGTCCGAAATGAGTTTTGCCATAGTTCCATAATGAAATCTTATTACCCACTATGGAAGGGAAAGTTATAGGGGCTATAGGAGCGGATGTTCCAATGCCTATGTTCCGGACTTTATAACTGAAATGTTCCTTGGCTTCGGTAAAATAGATATCGTAGGAGCCATCCGGGTTTTTTGGACCCCACTTCCACTCAGGAGCCTGTCCCCAGGCAGTAATGCTTTTAAGTAGAAAAAAACAAATAAACAGGGAAATGTGCTTTATAGCCGATTGTGGCAGCTGTATAGAAGCTGTTGATGCATTTTTTCTCATAGATAGATTTGGTTTATGGGGTGATGAATAGACTATTTGAAGTATGGGGTATGATGTCAATCTTCGTTTATCAAGAGCATCTGGGGGATCTGTATGTATCAGCGGTCCCGGAAGGCGATAGGTGCCAGCGTAGTCTGTTTGCGGAAGAAGTTGGAGAAATGGGCCAGCTCTTCAAAGCCAAGGCTGTAGGCTATTTCAGAAATGCTCCAATCTGTTTGTTTCAGGAGGATTTTGGCTTCCTGCAGTATCCGGTTGCTGATTAATTCGGTAGTTGTTTTGCCGGTATGTTCCTTTAATACTTTATTGAGATGATTGACATGTACTGCCAGACGGCCAGCGAAGTCCTTAGCGGTGCGGAGTGCTATTGTCTGTTGGGATGATGCTATGGGGAACTGTCTTTCCAGTAATTCGATGAACAGGGAGGATATCCTTGCGGAGGCCGTATGGGTTGGATATAATGCGGTGGCTGGTTGCAGCTTCTGTCCGTAATGTATCAGCTCCAGCACATAGTTGCGCAGCAGATCGTATTTATATACATAGTCGGCCGACAGCTCTTTGTACATCTTCTTAAAAATACTAGTGATCTCTTCTGCTTCTTCATCCGATACCTGAAAAACAGGATATCCGCCGGGCCGGAAGATGGGCAGTTCTTCCAACACGACTCCGCTTTTATTTTTGGTGAGAAACTCATCGGTAAAAATGCAGAAATATCCGCCCTGCTGATCTTCCAGCGGTACCCAATTGTAGGGTATTCTGGGTGTGGCAAACAACAACGCGTTTTTTTCGATATCAATGACCTTGTCAGCATATTCTGCCCGGTTTTTGCCCGTGATAATGCTGATCTTATAGTAAGCACGCCTGTTGTAGGGCATTTTATATTTATCTGCTTTCAGCTCATCGGTCTTAAAAATATTAAAATGGCCGATCTCCTTATGGATACCTTCAGGTATCAGGGAAGCGGTTTCTTTATAAAACGCTTCCAGAGAAGTAATGTCCATAGTCCGTATGTTTGCGATATTCAAAGGTACAAAAAGCAGCCCACCCCGGTTTTATTTGAATTTTGCAAATAATGGATTGATGCATACAAACAGGCAGATCAGCAACAGCGGTACCTTTGTATCGTGATAAACAATTCAAAGCAAACGAATATGACAGCAAATAAAAAAATAGCGCTGGTAACCGGCGGCAGCCGCGGCCTGGGAAAAAATATGGCCATCAACATCGCCAGAAAAGGCTTCGATGTGGTGATCACCTACCATAGCAGAAAAGAAGAAGCACAGCATGTGGTTGCTGAAATAGAAAAGGAAGGCGCTAAAGCAGTAGCGCTGCAGTTAAATACAGGGGACGTAAAAAGTTTCCCGGCTTTTTTCAAACACCTGAAAACCGCACTGAAAAATACTTTTCACGCAGACCATTTCGACTTCCTGATCAACAACGCCGGTATTGGTATCCATAAACCATTTATAGAAATCACGGAAGAGGATTTTGACGAGTTGATGAACATACACCTTAAAGGTGTGTACTTCCTGACACAGCAGGCCTTACCACTGCTCAATGATGGTGGTCGTATCGTCAACCTCTCTTCCGGACTGGCACGTTTTACCACGCCTGGATACTCCGCCTATGCCGCCATGAAAGGCGGGGTGGAAACGCTGACCCGATATATGGCTAAAGAGCTGGGCACCAGAGGTATTGCCGTCAATATCGTAGCACCCGGTGCCATAGAAACAGACTTCGGTGGCGCTATTGTCCGCGATAACCCTACCGTGAACAAAATGGTGGCAGAAGCTACTGCACTGGGCCGTGCCGGCCTGCCGGATGACATCGGCGGCGTAGTGGCTTTCCTGTGTACAGAAGATGCCCGGTGGATTAATGGACAGCGGATAGAGGTGTCGGGCGGAGCCAACCTGTAACGGTGATTTATATGATGCCGCTGATGCTCCTGATGGGCGAAGATCTTAGCGGAGATATAAAGAGATATAAGATATAAAACAAAACAGAACAGCCACCGATGATACGGTGGCTGTTCTGTTTTATATTCAAGTTAATCTTTGCTTATGTCTTCGTTCATCAGGAGTATCAGCGGTTCCAGGAGATTTTTGCAGACCTGGTGTCCGCAGAGTTGGTGCCGATACGGATGATGAATTCACCGGGTTCCCATACGTACTGCAGATTGCTGTTATAGAACTTCAGGTTTTCCGGGGAGATGCTGAAGGATACTGTTTTGCTTTCGCCGGGCTGCAGGGATATTTTGCGGAAGCCGATCAGGTCTTGTACGGAGCGTGTTACGGAGGCTACCGGGTCGGTGAGGTAGAGCTGTACTACTTCGTCGCCGGCGTATTTGCCGGTGTTGGTAACGGTTACGCTGGCGGTGATAGTTTCATTGCCGGCAGGGTTTTGTTTGCTCACTTTTACATCACTGTAGGAGAAAGTGGTATAGCTGAGGCCATAGCCGAAAGGATACAGTGGTGTATTGGGAACGTCAAGGTAGTCGGATTTGAATTTCTGGAAGGTGGTGCCTTCCAGCGGGCGGCCGGTATTTTTATGGTTATAGAAAACCGGTATCTGTCCTACATTACGGGGGAAGCTGGCGGTGATTTTACCGGCAGGGTTGTAATGTCCGAAGAGCGCATCAGCGATGGCGTTGCCGGCTTCTGTGCCTGCAAACCAGGTATCGAGGATGGAAGTGACGTGGGCATCTTCCCAGGTAAGGGTAAGCGGACGGCCATTCATCAGTACCAGTACTACCGGTTTACCTGTTTTTACCAGTGCTTTCAGCAGCAGTTGCTGACTTTCGGGTATGTTAAGATCGCTGCGGCTGGCGCTTTCACCGCTCATTTCGGAGGCTTCGCCCAGAACGGCCACCACTACATCGGCTTTGCCGGCAGCGTCGAGCGCTTCCTGCAGCATGGCTTCCGGCGTGCGGCTGTCTATTTCAGCACGCGGACCAAATACATTCACATTTTTAGCCAGGGTGGTATCGTTGGTGAGGTTGGCGCCTTTAGCGTAGATCACCTGAACGTTGTTGCCGGCTACGTTTTTAATGCCTTCTCTAACAGTAATGGCCTGTTGCAGATCACCTGATACCGCCCAGGTGCCGAGCATATTGTTTTTGCTGTCGGCCAGGGGGCCTACGAGTGCGATGGTTCCTTTTTTAGCCAGGGGCAGTGTCTGGTGGTCATTTTTCAGCAGCACGAAGGAGCGGGCAGCTATTTCGCGGGCAGCGGCCCTGTTGGCAGGTGTCAGGATTTCGTTGGCAGCACGTTCTTCTTTGATATAACGATAAGGATCCTCGAAGAGGCCCATTTTGTATTTTGTTTCCAGTACGCGGCGGCAGGCGTTGTTGATATCCTGCAGTGTTACTTTACCTTCCTGAAGGGATTTTTTCAGGGTAGTGAGAAAACCTTCACCTACCATGTCCATATCCAGACCGGCTTTGAGGGCGAGGGCGGATACGGTCTGCAGATCACCCATACCGTGAGCGATCATTTCATTGACGGCGGTGTAGTCACTTACTACGAGGCCTTTAAAGCCCCACTGTTTACGCAGCAGGTCGGTGAGCAGCCATTTGTTGCCCGTAGCAGGAACAGCATCGATATCGTTGAATGATGTCATGATGCTGCCAACGCCGGCGTCGATAGCGGCTTTATAAGGAGGCAGGTAGTATTGGAACATTTTAATGCGGCTCATGTCTACGGAGTTGTAGTCACGGCCACCTTCAGCGGCGCCATAGAGGGCGAAGTGTTTTACGCAGGCCATGAGGGTATTGCCTTTACTGTAGTCTTTACCCTGATAACCTCTTACCATAGCTTCGGCGATGCGGGAGCCGAGGTAGGGATCTTCACCGGAGCCTTCTGAGATGCGGCCCCATCTGGGATCGCGGCAGATGTCTACCATGGGGGAGTAGGCCCAGGATAAGCCGTCGGCGGTGCCTTCAGCGGCAGCGATGCGGGCGCTGCGTTCTATGAGGTCCATATCCCAGGAGGCGGAGAGGCCCAGTGGGATAGGGAAGATGGTTTTGTGGCCGTGGATGATATCCAGCCCGAAGATAAGGGGGATATGTAACCGGGAATTTTTAACGGCGATGTCCTGTATTTTGCGGATCCTATCGGGGCCGGTGATGCCGAAAAGGCCGCCTACATTACCTTTGCGGATGTTGTCATCTACGCCCTGGCTCATTACCGAGCCGGTGACGGTGCCTCCACCGGGTACTACCAGGTTAAGCTGACCGATTTTCTCTTCCAGTGTCATTTTGCCCATCAGATTGTTGACATAGGCATTCATTTTGGCATCTTGCTGTGCGTGCGTTTCCGTGGCGACTACCAATAGTAGTCCAAATAGTAGCTTCTTCATCTCGTGTATTTTAAAATTCGTTGGCCAGGTGCTGTTATTGTACCCGGTAGGACACAAAAGCGAGGTGCCTGCCATCGGGTGACCACGAAGGTACATTGATTGTGCCTTGTCCTCCAAAGAAAACAGGTGTTAAATCGCGAACGGTCTGTGTAACGATGTCGAGTAAACGAAGTTGCACGTTTTTTCCAAAGGGATGGTCTTGTTGCTGATCTTCCATAAAACTAAGGAATACCACGAGTTTGCCGTTGGGAGAAGGATGGGGGAACCAGTTGGCATAATGGTCGTCGGTAAGCTGCTGTGGGTCCTGGCCATCGGCATCCATACGCCAGATCTGCATGCGGCCGGTACGGAAGGAGTTGAAGTAGATGTATTTGCCATCGGGCGAGAAATCGGGACCGTCGTCCAGCCCTTTTTCGTGGGTGAGCCTTTTTTCAGTGCCACCATCGGCCGGCACGGTATAGATATCAAAATCGCCGTTGCGCAGGCTTACAAAGGCGAGTGTTTTACCGTCGGGGCTCCAGCCGTGCCAGAAGGCGGGCGACTGCCGGATCAGCGGTTTTATAGGCCCGCCTTCGGCAGGGGCGGTGTAGAGGAAGGAACCGTCGCCGGTGGTTTGCCGGTAGCCGCTGATGACTACCTGCTGCCCGTCCGGGGAAAAACCATGGTCGTTGTTGGCCGACAGGCTGCTGTCCAGCGGTAGCTCGTCTACGATGCCGTCGTTCAGCCAGTAACGGTACAACCGGCCTTTTTTATTGAAAAGAAGATACCGGCCATCTTTCGACCAGTTGGGGGCTTCAAAGAGCGCCGGCTCGGAATACACGACCGTTCTTTTCCCGGTCTTCACATCGATCGTTTCCAGAAAACTATGTACTGTTGCCTGTGCGGCGCAGTTACTGGCATACAGTCCGCAGAGGCATGCCCATAATAAGATGCGTATAGTCATATGCGTGATATAGCCGTGTTTTCAGGTGAAATAATAAATGGGGAAAGGGGTATACTGCCGGGCTCAACATCCTGGTACTTCAGAAAGATAAAAAGTCTTTTTAATATTCGGAAGGCTAATTATTTGGATGGCTGAATGCAGGTACTGGCATTGTCCGGACTTTTTGTCCTGGTTACCCCCGGGAAATGCCGGACTCCACCCATGATGGGAACGGGGGATATAGTAAGTTTGTATAAAACAGCAGGGTTATGGAAAAATTTATCCTGGAACAAGACATCCCGGTGTTTTATGTAGAGGCATCCAGTTTCCCGGAAGGCATCCTGGCGGCTTTTAAAAAATTATATGCATTGTTGCCGGATCTCAATGGCCGGCGTTTTTTCGGCATCTCTTACCCCGACAGGAGCGGCCGGATCATTTACAAAGCAGCTGTGGCGGAGAATGCTCCGGGAGAAGCCAGCCAGTATGGCTGTCCTGTTTTTACCATCCATAAAGGAGAATATATGAGTGAACTCCTGAAAAGCCAGGAGGGCAACGGCCGGCTGATCGGAGAGATTTTTCAGCAGCTGCTGGCACATCCCGATCTGGATAAAAACGGCTACTGCCTGGAGATGTACCTGGAAGATACCACTGTGCGCTGTATGGTGCCGCTGCTACCAAAGAATTCATAAAGGCCGGAGACAGGGGCATTTTTTTTGAGCACAGTTATTAAACCGTGCTTGTATGAAAACAAAGAAAAAGGATACGCAGTCCGGGAGATGGTCTGCAGCGGTGACAAGCACCAGCAACGCCCTGGACCTGGAAGAAGGGGTATTTACTTCTGATAACCCTGCGGCGATCGCAGCCTCACTAAAACGTTCTGCCTTGCGCAGTAACCGGCGCAAGGGCACTCCTTTCCAATCTGCTATGTCTATGTTAAATTTTTATATCAATAGGGCGGGTAAAAATCTTCCCGAAAAACAGCGACAGGTGCTGGAAGCCGCGAAGGGTAAGCTAAGGGAAGCTTTCGGTAAAGCCTGAGTACAGCCTTTTGCCGGTAGGGAAAAAACGGAAAACGGATTTCCGCTTCTTCCCGTATACCGGCGGATATCAGCCAATATGGAAAAATGGTCAACGTGGTGCTGATAAAAGACAGCTTTTTGCAGACAATAGTTGATCGCATGGTAAGGCGCTTTTAATGGAGTATGAATTCAACGGGTTAGTTAGCAGCGGTCAGGCCTGGCCTGACTCTCCTCTTGTTCTTCTTCAGGTTCCCATTCTAAGAATATACAGACCAAAGACTACGCCATCTGCCATATACCGCCTGAAGCCCTGCCGTAGGACCGATAAGTGCGGAAACCCTTACTCATCCGATAATAGGAGTGAAACAGAGTGGGAGATATTTTACAGCATGTATCCGGTAAAAAGCAGCCGCAAAAGGCTGTCCCCGCAAAAATTAGTATCTTTGCACGCATTTTTAATGAGCGAAACAATGAAACTGGAAGAACAATTACAGCAAAGAAGCGACAACAAATGTGAACTCTGCGGAGCAGAGGAAACCCTGAAGATGTATGATGTGGCCCCTCGTTCCGGCGATGGTCCCGACAGTACTATCCTGATCTGTGATACCTGCCGTGCGCAGATAGACCGGAAGGCAGAGCTGGACAGTAAACACTGGAACTGCCTGACCACAGCTATGTGGAGCGAAGTACCCGGCGTACAGGTGGTAGCCTGGCGTATGCTGCACCGCCTCAAAAATGAAAGCTGGGCCATGGAAAGCCTGGACATGATGTTCCTCGACGAGGAAACACTGGCCTGGGCACAGGCTACCGGTGATCATGATAATGATGACGCCGTAGAGCTGCACAGAGACTGCAATGGCAACGTATTGCAGAACGGGGACAGCGTTACCCTCATCAAATCCCTGGACGTAAAAGGCTCCACGCTGAATGCCAAAATGGGCACCGTTGTTAAAAACATACGGCTGGTGGAAGACAATACCGAACAGATAGAAGGTAAGATAGAAGGACAGCTGATCGTGATTCTCACGAAATATGTCAGAAAGCAGAGCTAATCTATCTCGGCATATTGATCGCTTCCATGAATTGTTTCAGGTAGGCATCGCCGATGGGCACACAGTGCGGACCGGTAAAAATGCGCTGTTTCTCGATACTGTCGATTTTATCCAGTGAGATAATATAGGATTTATGTACCCGTAAAAAGCGGAAGGGCGCCAGTATCTCTTCAAAGCTGCGAAGGTTCTGTAAGGTCAGTATCTTTTGTTTGGGAGTCTGGATGGCCACGTAATTGCGGAGTGCTTCCACAAAAAGGATGTCTTTTACATCTACGCGTACGATACGTTTGTCGGTACGCACAAAAATATAATCGGTGCCGGAAGGCTGTGAAACGGTGACTGTGCTTTTGGCCAGTACCCGTTGCACAGCCCTGGCAAACCGTTCGAATGACACGGGTTTCAGCAGATAGTCGATCGCTTCCCGGTCAAATCCTTCTACGGCATATTCATCGTAGGCAGATACCAATACCACCTGCACACCCGGAGGGGCCAGCTGCATCAGCTCCAGCCCGCTCAGTTCCTGCATCTGTATATCCAGAAAAATAAGATCTGTCTTCTCCTGCTTTACAAAAGCGAGTGCTTCCATCGGATTGTGGAAAACCTTTACCAGCTGCAGGTCCGGCGTTTTATGAATAAACGATACCAGTACCTGTGCCGCGAGCGGTTCATCATCTACCACGATACACTTTACTCCCATATCCTTACCAATTGATCACTAAATTAATAAAATATTCTTCTCCTGTATCCCGGATGTCGAGCTGATGCCGGCCAGGATATAGCAGCTGCAGGCGTTTCCGGACATTGTCCAGGCCTATGCCTCCGGTTTTGTCGCGTTGTTGTCCGGAGATATAGTTATGTACGCTGAAAGAAAGTTGTTGCTCATCACAAACCATGGTGATGGTCACGGGTCTGCCCGGACGGTTGCTGACACCGTGTTTGAAGGCATTTTCCACAAAAGGTACCAGCAACAGCGGTGCGATGGCCTTGTCGGGCAGTATCGCGGGCAAACTGAAAACAATGCCTTCGTTATATCCGGTACGCAACCGTTGCAGGGTGACGAAGTCCTGCAGATAACTGATTTCTTCCCCGATAGGGGCGCGGTAGGAAATATCGGAAGGCTGATGTACCATATAAGACAGCAGGTGGGTGAGGGTTTTATTGGCCCGCACTACTTCCGGAGAGCCCATCAATGCCAGCGAATAGATGCTGTTTAAACTGTTGATCAGAAAATGGGAGTTGAGCTGCATTTTCAGAAACCCTGATTCGGCCTGTATTTGCTGTTGTTGTAACACGGCTCTTCTTTTTTCTTCCTGTAACCATAAAACAAAAAGCCGGAAGGAAAACGCGGCGATCACAATGATCACATTGCTCCAGAGCCCGCTGATAAAGTATTCCCCCAGGGAAGTATATACGTGTACTTTCTGCCGGTTGACAATCTGATGTCCTCTGTACAAAAGATCCTGTGCAAAAAAGAGTTTTACGAAACCGTATTTCAGCAGTGTAAATGCCGGGATAATGAACAATACAGACACCAGCAGCCGCGTCCGGTGACGCTTTTCAAAGAAGGGTGTGGCTATCCAGCGCAGGCAGGTGTAGAACAGCAGGAAGTTGAGCAGGCCCAGTGCGCCACTGTTGATATGTACCGTGCGTATGCTTTTTTCGTTGAAACGGGTAAGGGTCATCAGATTGCTGCTATACACCAACAGGAGCCAGCCCAGCAGCAACCAAATAAATTCCCGGATATGTTGACGGATACTATACATAGTCGGGATATAATTTTATCTGATGATTTGCATGGATGGTATAAAAAGATTGCAGCGAGAGTGTTAAAGTGTCTTGCTGTATCTGGACGTGGACGACTAAAGGTCCGCTGGTATCTTTGAGTTGTTGAAGGGCTGCTTCAGTAGCATGTTGCAGCAGTAATGCTTCGAGTGTGCCCTGCTGTGTTTCTCCGATGATAGACAATTCCAGCTGCTGGCCTGGATTACACAGGTTACGCAATTCTACGTACCGTTCAAAATTGAGCAGTTCTTTCCAGAGGCTGACCCTTTCTTTTTCCAGTGCTTTATCGTACAACATATACCGCAGGAGATCAGATAACAGGAGAATGGCTTTCACGCCTTCTTTGTCGCGTCGTTGCTCATCTTCCAGGATAGGAGTGAGTTGTTGCAGATTGTGCAGCAAGAGGCGTGAATTCTCCTGCATGCGTATATAACGTATCCGTGCGGCTTCTGCGGCGCTGGCCAGCAGACGGTCCTGTGGCCCTGTGTGTTGCCTTTGTAATAACAGCCTATAGCTATAGGCCAGGATAGCCACGCCCAGACCGGTTTTGGTGGCCAGCAGGAAGTAGTTGAAAAAACTCATGTACTGGTTTTTCTTTCCTATAAAGGAGTAAAGTTTTACCAGCACCTGGTCGGGAAAGAAAAAATAACCGATGGCATATTTAATCAGCGCAAATGCAAATATAGCTGTGAAAACCCGCACTATGGCTTGTACCGGCTGTCGCCGCCTGATTGGTTCGGGGAGTAGCACAAACGCCAGCAGGAAAAACAACTGGAAGTTGATAAAGCCATACAGGACCTGCTGTACCAGTACCAGCTTCAATCCGAAGGCAGAGCGGAAATTGAGCTTGATCATCGGGTAGGCATAGAGTAATATTAATGCCATCCAGACAGCGAGGTGAATAAAATACCGGTATGGTTTATTGTGTCGCATCGGTTAACAAGATAGTATATGCCTGTTTGTTTTCTGCATAAAATGAAAGCTATTTTTTTCGTCCCTGTAAAGTGCCGGTTGGTACTTTTAAAAAGATGGTTGATACCTTCCAAACCCTTATTCCTGGCTGAAATGATGCCATTGTCTCCGGAAGTGGTTCATCCCTGCAAAAGGCGGGAATATACATTTACGTGCCCGGTATGTCCATTATCCGGAGTGAAATATAGTGCGATCACTATTTTGGCAATATTATCAGGGGACAGTACAGTAACCATCGTAAAAATCAACCAACCAACCATTAGTATGAGAAAGTCTGTATTATTTATCCTTTTATGCATGTCCGGTTTGTCCGCCTATGCACAACAGGTGTTAAAAGGGACGGTGAAAGATGCCACCTCCCGGCAACCGGTCCCGGGAGCGACCGTTAAAGTAGTAGGAACGGCCAAAGGTGTTACCACCAACGACAAAGGAGAATTTGAAATCAATGTACCGGCCAATGCGCAGTTACAGATCTCTTCTATGGGATTTGAAAATGTAATGATCGCCGCCACGTTGATACCTGCAGGACCGGTAATGATGAAAGTCAGAATGGTGGATGTGAAGGAAGCGGTAGTGATAGGATACGGTACCCAACAAAAAGGTAATCTGACCAACTCTATTTCCACTGTAAAAAGTACTGAACTTACTGCAGAGAAAAATATTGCCAGCGACTTCGGAAAGGCGCTGCAGGGCCGTGTTCCGGGGGTATACATCGCTTCCCGTGAAGGTACTCCCGGCAACGCGGCCAGCATCATGATACGGGGGGCGCAGTCAGTGAGTGCATCAGCTACCAACCCACTGATCGTGATCGACGGACTAGTGGTAGATGGCAACACCATCTCTATCAACAGTATCAATCCCCAGGACATCGAATCCGTGGAAGTGCTGAAAGACGCTGCATCTGCTGCGATCTACGGTGCCAGAGGATCTACCGGTGTGATCATCATCACTACCAAAAAAGGAAGGGCTAACAGCAAACCCACGCTGAATGTGAATATGTACACCGGTATGAATAATGTGCCTACTTCCCGCCACATGATGAACACCGCTGAATATACCAGTGCTTTCAACGATTCGCGTAATAACCGTATCAGTGATATTGACAACAAACTGGCTAGTCCCGGTAATCTCACCATCGGACAGATCAAACAGCTGAACGATGAAAAGACCATGCTGAAAAACCAGCTGGCAGGCCTTAACATGGCCGACCGCAGCATCGACTGGCTGGACAGAATCAAACATAAAAACGCGCCAGTGAATAATCTGCAGGCTAGCATGAGCGGCGGTGGCGATAAAAACAACTATTATATATCGCTCGGCCGCTATGCGGAAACAGCTTCCATGGGCACCGGCAAATACGAACGTATCACCGGCCGCCTCGATGTAACGCAGCAGGTGAACAACTGGCTGAAGGTGAATGGTAACATCAATATTACCCAGGGTGTCAACAAAGACATGTCCAATCCTATTGCAACAGCAATGACTGCGCGCCCTGATACGCCCGAAGATCCGGTCTTCCTGCCTGATGGTACACTGGGATATTACATCGGTATACAGCAGCATCCGCTGGGCGCTATGATGGACAATAAAAACAAAAACAAAACAAGCATATACCTGGGAAGTCTTTCCGCTGATCTTCAGTTGATAAAGGAATTATCTTTCCGCTCTTCTTTTAATGCTACCAAATACAATGGACTGAGCACCAGTTTCCTGCCTCCCACCGGATATCAGGGGGCTTTTAATAACGGCATGTTTAAAACACAGGGTACCGACAACTTCTCCTATAATTTCGATAACTACTTTACCTACAATAAAAGAGTCAGCAAGCTGGGCATCAATGCCACACTGGGTTATACCTACTATAGCAATGAACTGAACTCTTTTGGTTATGAGTTGTACGGCTTTCCAAAAATTGACAATATCACCGGCGGTGGCGCCGCTGCTACTTATGGCAGTACCGCCAATATCGGCAATATGAATACCAATAACAAGGAAATATCAGACGCTTATTTTTTCCGTACAGGTTTAGATTGGGAGGGTAAATACCTGCTGAATGCTTCCATCCGCCGCGATGGCTCTTCCAAGCTGGTGAAAGATAATCGTTACAGCTGGTTTCCTTCTGTTTCTGCCGGCTGGGATATGTCCAGAGAAAATTTTCTGAGCAATGTGAAAATTGTCAATCAGCTGAAACTGCGCACCAGTTATGGTATGAGCGGTAATATGCGTCCGCTGGGATATTTCGACTCGCGTAACCTGATGAAAGCTACTTCCTATATGGGCAATCAGGCGCTGATGCTGAATACGCTGGTGGGCAATCCCAATATCCGCTGGGAGCGTACCAAACAGCTGGATGCCGGTGTAGACGTGGCTTTGCTGAATAACCGCCTCACTTTTACTGCCGACTATTATAATAAAATCACCGACGGACTGATGACCAACAACGATGTGTCCTGGATCTATGGTGCCGGCACGATGCCCGATAACATCGGCAGCATCCGCAACTACGGCATAGATCTGCAGCTGGCTGTAAGCAGCCGCCAGGGCACGACCATTGGCTGGAGAGTGAGCACCAATATGAACATCAACCGCAACAAGATCCTGTCTATGAAAGACTCCACGGCTGTTTTCGGGGCGCTGGTGTTTGGCGGCCCTCAGTCCAGATCTAAAGTAGGACAGCCTGTTGGTTCTGTGATGGTGTTTGAATCACAGGGTGTAGATCCTCAAACGGGGGATATGATTTATACTGACCGCAACAAAGACGGCAGATGGGATTCCAACGATTATATCTCTGTACCGATTGCATTGCCCACTTTTACAGGAGGTACCACCCTCACGTTGTCGTATAAACGTTTTACACTGGATGCCCTGTTTACCTATGTGGTGGGCAACAAGGTCTATGACTATTATGAGCAGACGCTGCGCAACTACAGCCTGGATTATACCAGCGTGATGCCTGATAAATTTGATAATCTGGCCAACCGCTGGAAAAAACCGGGCGATGTGTCCGAAGTCCCCAGGGCTATTACTGGTGTGCATGGAGCAGGTCAGACAGCAGACTGGAACAGTAAACCATCCACGCAGTTTATTACCGATGCTTCGTATATGCGACTGCGTAACATCTCCCTTGCCTATGTAGTGCCGGCGGCTGTGTTGCAGAAAGCAAAAATCAACCAGGTGCGCGTATATGCTTCGATGGAAAATGTGTTTACCATCACCCAATACAAGGGTTTTGATCCGGAAGCCGTGTCCAATACCGGCATCGTTTCCACCAATCTGCCCAATCCGCGCGCTGCAGTAATCGGTATCGACCTGACCTTCTAATTGAAAACATCATGAAAAAATATTCTTTATTTCATATAGCCGTTGCCGGTATAACGCTTTTTTCCTCCTGCAGTAAAAATCTGGATGAGGTGCAACCTAATACACAGGTGACTTTCGACCAGATCAACCGCGGCAACCTGCCGCTGGTGCTTAATGGAGCTAAGCTGGCGCTTACCAATAATGCCCTGTTCCAGATTTTTGGATTGCAGGATATTATGAGCGATGACTTTCAGTCGATTTCCAATGTGACCTACGAAGGGAACAATGTACCTTCCACGGATAATGCACTGACTTTCGCCTACAAGCAGCCCTACCAGTGTATTGCCAATGCCAATATGGCTATCGGCTTTGCTGCACAACAGCCTGCCGGCGACAGCCTGATTACTACCAACATGGGCGAAGCCTACCTGCTGCGTGCCTATTCCTATATGTTGCTCACCGAAATGTTCGGAGATGTGGTGATTGTAAAAGGAGGCGAGAATCCCAAAGCACATCCGGTACGGAATGCGGTGAGTGAAGTGCGGCAGCTGATAGAATCCGATCTGAAAGCCGCTGCCGGCGCTCTTCCGGATTATGCGGGGCAGTCAACGACCGGTTCTAAACAAGCCGCACAGCTGCTGCTCGCCAGGCTGTACCTCAATACCAGTCGTTATGATGAAGCCCTGGCCCTGGCCAATGCTGTTATTAGCTCCAACAAGCTGAAGCTGCAGTCCAATTTTGGTGATATTTTCAAAGCTACCGTCAACAGCCCGGAGGCATTGTATAAAGTCAATGAAATATCCACCGGCAACTCTCCGTTTTACGGCCTGCCCAGCACTTTCGGACCGGGGAAATATGGAACAGTCGTGAGAGCCGGTTCTGGTAATACCTGGGTAGACAGTATGCTGATAAAAACATATGAAGCCAGTGATATACGCAGGGCTTATTTTCTGCGCAACAAAGGCGGCGCCATCCTGGACACCATGTATTTCGTGACCAAGTTTCCGGAAGAAGTAACGCCTTCCTATCCGATCTGCCGTTACAGCGAAGCATTTCTGATTGTGGCGGAAGCCAATGCCCGTAAAGGTGTGGTGGACCTGACTACGTATAACCAGCTCCGTTCGGCACGAAAAGCCAGCATCCGCAACAACAGCGATTTTGCCGACGCAGCCGCATTTCTGACAGAGATAGAAATGGAGCGCAGAAGGGAGTTTGTTGGTGAAAGGCTGCGCTGGAGCGATATGCAACGTTTTGGTAAGATGAACAGCTGGTTACAGTCTTTCGGCCAGCCTGCGTCTCATGTGCTGCTACCTATTCCCAGCAGAGAGTTTCCTATTAATCCAAATCTGACACAAAACCCGGATTACAGCAAGTAATCAGGCGGAAATCATAACCATAAAACAAAACAACAAATGAGAAAAGTATGCAAAACAGGTGTGGCCTTAGCCCTGATGGTTGCCCCGGTAGTGCTGAAAGCACAGCAGAATAAACCGGTAAAATCCATTACTGTACAGGGAAAGGTAGAGTTCACCGATCCTAAAGCCGAAAAACAAATGGTATGGCTCTCCAAAGACAACTTTAAAGGAAAGCCTGTGGTGGTGGACTCGGCTATTGTCGGCAAAGACAACACTTTTGCCTTTAAAATAAAACAAGACCACCAGGGTGTATATATCATCAACGCTATGAACTGGGACAGGGCTACCTTCTGGAGCGATGCCGATGTGAAAGTAGAAATGAGAGGTTATGATACCGCCCGTTATAAAGTGAAAATACCACATTACAACTATGTGGATGGATCTTACGATAACAACTTCATCAATCTGTCTGTACTCAATAATGAATTGTCTTACCGTCGTCTGATAGATGAGTACAACATGGAGTATTATGCCAAAAAAGCAACAGATACTACCTGGTACGGATATATGAAAAATACAAAGCGCTATAACCCCATGCGGGAAGATGGAAAGCAGCGGGAAGAAGTACTGATACGTGCCTACAACGACCGCCCGGTAATGGTATATGCACTCCGTGGTATGGCCAGCACAGAAAATACAGCCCAGTATGAGAAAGCGATGAAGATGCTGGAAACGCTGATTGCCCGCTATCCCTGGCTCACAGAAGCACAGCAGCTGAAGCAGACCATCCTCACCAACAGGGCACAGGCCATGAAACTGAAAACCGGAGAGCCGATGCCTGCTGTTAAATACCCGAGCGCACAGGGTTCTCTGGAAGGTTTGGAAAAATACAAAGGCAAATATCTGCTAGTGGATTTCTGGGCCAGCTGGTGTGGTCCCTGCCGCCAGGCCATCCCTAAAGTAAAAGAACTGTACACCGCCTATAAAGACAAAGGTTTTGAAGTGGTGAGCATCTCGATTGATACAGATAAAAATGCCTGGAAAAAAGCTATGGCCGATGAAAAGATGCCATGGGAACAACTACTGAGTGATAACAAAGATAAAACCATGGAGCAGTTTCAGTTTTCCGGTATCCCTACCATGTATCTGGTAGATAGAGAAGGTAAGATCGTAGAACGTTTTACCGGTTACACAGAAGAGGCAGAAGCAAAAGTAAAAGCTGCGATTTCTCAGGGCACGAAAGCCGCATCCGTTAAAAGCACCACGTCTGTTCCAATGACAGGCTTCTAAAAATCAATACACCAACCATGATAAAAAAAACAATGATTGTAGCCGGCAGTTTACTGCTGGCTACAACAATGCAGACAATCGCCCAGCAGAAAATATTTAAGGTAACCGCTGAAGTGAAAGGTCAGGATACTTATAAACTGGCCATCAGCCGCCTGTCGGATGGTAAGCGGATAATGGATACGGCTGTCGCTCAGGCGGGAGACCGTTTTGTTTTTACCGGCAGCGTAACAGAGCCGGTAGTGGGCACACTGACTTCTTCTCATCCGGCTGCCAGATTTGAGGTGGTTAAAGGAGGTATGTTTATGCCTGCTCCTTCACTGGATTTTATTATCACCGGTGGAGAAATCACTATCTCCGCCAATGCAGAAGAACTTTATAAAGGCACAGTAAAAGGTGGTAAAGAAAATAAAGAGCTGGATGAGCTGCATAAGCTGGAAGTACCGCTGGTAGCCAAAGAATGGGAGTTACGGAGAAAATCGACAGGCCTGCGTAAAGACACAGTGGCACTTAAAGCGGTATTGGCAGAGAATGCCAAAGTAAAAGCGGAGCTGGTAGCTATGCGCAAACAGTTTATCGAAAAGCATCCTAAATCATTTGTCAGCATGATGCTGCTCAGCCGGATGAATGGTGATTATGAGGCCTCTGCTTATGAGCAGGCTTACAATAAACTGGCGGATACCTATAAAGAAACTTATATCGGCAAATACGTAGCTTCCCGTATCTCCGGTGCCAAAGCTACAGCCGAAGGCGCCAAAGCGATCGGTTTTACAAAAATAGACAATCACGGTCAGCCGTTCACGTTATCCTCCCTCAAAGGCAAATATGTGCTGCTGGATTTCTGGGGCAGCTGGTGCGGGCCTTGCAGGGCCAGCCATCCTCACCTGAAAGCGTTGTATGAAAAATACAAAGACAAAGGACTGGAAATAGTAAGCATCGCTGAAGAAAAATCAGATGATATCGAAACAGCCAAAAAAGACTGGTTAAGGGCGATCGCATCAGATGGCATGACCTGGATACAGGTGCTCAACAACTACGACAAAAAAGAGTCCAACATGGTGATGGCCTACGGTATCAACGGTTTCCCCACCAAGATACTACTCGACAAAGAAGGCAAAGTATTGTTCAAACACGTTGGTGACGGCGGGGATGAACTCGATCAGAAACTAAAATCGGTGTTTGGTTTGTAGAAATGAGAGCCCAGGACTGAAGTCCTGGGCTAATTATCGATTTGTTAGCTCCCGCCCCACATCCTTCCTCATAACTGCCTGTAATATGCTTTTTAAGGCCCCCGCATTATCTTTGGGTTAATTATGGCCGGTTTTGTCATTTTCCCCGGTAATTCTTTTCAATTTTGAATTTTATTACTATTTTTCATTGACAGTGAACAGCGGCCTATCGGTGTTAAAGCAGTTACATGCAGGTAAGAGAGAAAATCAGGACAGATGAACAATGCTTTGCGCTCTTGCAGCAGGGCAACAGTGATGCGTTTTATTACCTTATCCGCGTCTATTTCCCCATTTTCTGCGAAATATCCCGGAAAATGGTACAGGATGCGCATGCAGCGCAGGATATCACTCACAATATATTTATAAAGATCTGGGAATCTTCTTCCCGTTTCACCGACTTTGATGCTATTAAGAAGTTTTTGTATGTATCGGTAAAGAATGCTTCGCTCAACTATCTGCGGAGCAAGCAGCGGGAAAAAGCCCGTCACGAAACATTTATGTATCATCAGGAAGACATTGTGCTGGCCGATACCGGCGAGATCATTCATGCCGAATTGATGGCCGCCGTACGGCGTGCGATAGAGCAGCTGCCCGACAAAATGCGGCGCGTATTTATATTAAGTTATGTGGAACAATTAAGCAATGAAGAAGTGGCCGACCGGCTGCAACTCTCCAACCAAACAGTCCGGAACCAGAAAAGCCGGGCACTCCTTATTCTCAGAAGTATCCTGAAAGACTACACGGTGGCCCAGATACTGGCTGCTGCCGCCATACTGTCGGACCTCCGCTCCTGACGGTGATAACCATATCTGTCCTTACATTTCCCTGTTGAATTATTTTTTTTAAAAAAGTTTTTTAAAGGCTGGTACAAACCCATGTTGATGGTGTTTACAGTTAAAGCCGTTTTATTTTGATGATGGATGATGAACAGATAAGGGAGGCATTTGAGATAGCGAAACTGATCAGCAGTGAACAGCTCACCGCAGAAGAAGCCGCCAGGCTGGAAGCGTGGAAAAACCGCTCTGCAGCACACCGGCAGCTGGTAACGGAAAATACGGCCGCACCCGTAGTCCGGGAAGGTTTGTTGCAGCTGGAAACATACGACACGCACCGGATTGCAGCCGATCTGTTTGAAGCAGCCGGTATCGGAGCCGATAAGTTGCCAGGCCGTAAAAGCAGGCTGGTACGCCTGCGTACCTGGTGGGCTGCTGCGGCTATGTTACTGCTGATGGTCGGTGCAGGTTACTGGTGGACACAGCATCGTGCACCTTCCGCTACCATGGCCACCAACAATGTCAGCACCCTGATGCCAGGCAGCAACAAAGCCAGACTGGTATTGCCGGGAGGGGAGGAGATCGTGCTGGACAGTACCGGCAACGGTTTGCTTACACTGCAGGGTAATGTACAAGTACAAAAATCTGCCAACGGACAACTCACTTATGAAGGCAATAACGGAGAAGATATACAGTATCATACGCTTGTAACGCCCCGCGGTGGCCGTTTCCAGCTTACACTGTCTGACGGTACCAAGGTCGTGCTCAATGCCGCTTCTTCTATCCGGTTTCCGGTGGCCTTCAGCGGTAATACCCGCAGCGTAAGCATTACAGGCGAAGCATACTTTGAAGTGGCTGCCAACAAAAACAAACCTTTCATAGTGGATGCCGCTGGCTCCAGGATCAAAGTACTGGGCACACATTTTAATATTATGGCTTATGAAGATGAGCCCGTTATGAAAACTACCCTGGTGGAAGGCGCCGTGATGGTAGAAAAAAACACACAACAGGTAAAGATCGTTCCCGGTCAGCAGGCCACGCTGCGTAGCGGCAGCGACGCCATTACAGTGGACAATGCCAATCTGGATGAAGTGCTGGCATGGACCCGCGACGAATTTATTTTCAAATCACAGAACATCCGCACCATTATGCGCCAGATATCAAGATGGTATGATGCGGATATAGAATACCAGGGTGATGTAGCTGATATCAGCTTCTCCGGTGGCATGTCCCGTCATGAAGGGATACAGCACCTGCTGGAACTGCTGGAAGCAGATGGCCGGCTCCGGTTCACAGCCACCGGCAAAAGAATCATCATCTCCCGGAAAGCTAAATAACATATTTATAAATCGAGAGAACATGAAAGAAACATAAGCACCTATGTAGAAAGCGGACTATGGGTCCAATTACCAAATCGAATCGGGTCATCTAACACTTTACTAAAGATTATTACTTATGAAAAAAATTGTTGCCGGCACTCCCCGCCGCAGTGACAGCGTATTGCCGGGCAGTAAGCTGTTGTTGAAACTCTTCGCCGTACTGTTGCTATGCCTGAGCTTACAGGTGAATGCTGGTGTAGCTGCCCAGAAAGTAAGCCTTAAAGCCTCCAACATCACGCTGGAAGAGGTGTTTGGCGTAATTAAAAAACAAACAGGTTTTTATGTACTCTACAATCCTGACTTATTAAAAGGTATCGCGCCGGTAACCATCGACGCGCAGGAACAACCACTCAGCAACTTCCTCGATGTATGCCTGGCCAACAAACCACTGACCTACGAGATCAAATACAACACCGTCGTTATAAAACCCCGTCCTGCCAGGAATACCGCCCGCAACCTGCTTGACGTCGCACCTGCAACGAAAGATATCAGCGGAAGGATCACCGACGAAAAAGGGATGGGTATACCCGGTGTATCCGTTTCCGTTAAAGGCACTCAAAAAGGTATCATCACCGGCGGCGACGGACAGTTCCATCTGGCGGCCAATCCCGGTGATGTACTGGTTGTCCGCATGATGGGCTACGAAACACAGGAAGTGACGGTAGGCAGCGACGCCAGCATCAGCATCACCATCAAAGAATCTTCCACCAGTCTGCAACAGGTAGTGGTAACAGCACTCGGTATCAAAAGAGAAGAAAAATCACTGGGCTACGCCGTACAAAAAGTAAAAGGCAGCTCCCTCAATACCGTAAAACCTGTAGATGTTGCTACCTCCCTCACCGGTAAAGTAGCCGGTCTGAATGTAAAAAACAGTACTGAATTCAACGAAGCGCCCACACTGCAACTGAGAGGCAGCAATGCTCTGCTGGTAATAGACGGAGTACCTTATGGCAACATGTCGCTGCGTGATATCGCTCCCGATGATATCGAATCCATCGACGTATTGAAAGGTGCTACCGCTTCAGCACTGTATGGTTCCCGCGGTGGCAACGGTGCCATCATGGTCACTACCAAAAGAGGCAATAAGGAAGGAGGACTGGATATTGCGGTCAACAGCAGCAATATGTTCACTGCCGGCTTCCTGGCTTTCCCGAAAGTACAAAACAGTTATAGCTCCGGTACCGGCGGTAAATACGCAGTAGGTGATTATGTATGGGGAGATAAAATGGACATCGGCCGCACCGCCAGCCAGTACAACCCTTCCACCTATCAGTTTGAAGATGCACCACTGGTGTCAAAAGGAAAAAATAACCTCAACAATTTCCTTCAGCAAAGTTTTGTCCTTAATAATAATATCAGCGTATCTCAGTCCGGTAAGTTCGGTAGCTACCGCGCTTCCCTGACGCATGTGTACAACCAGGGCCAGTACCCCAATACCAAACTGAATAAAATCACCGCCAGCATCGCAGGTGATATGCATGCCGGTAATTTTAATATGAACGGTGGCATCAGCTACAACCGGCGCTTCTATCCCAACAACGTGGGAACAGGCTATGGCGGCGGCGGTTATATGTACAACCTCGTCGTGTGGACCGGTGCTGAATATGATGTGAGAGACTACAAAAACTACTGGATAGCTGGTAAAGAAAACATCCGCCAGAACTGGATGGAAAACAACTGGTACGACAACCCTTATTTCATCGCCAACGAAATACTGCATGGCAACACTTATGATATCACCAACGGTTATATCAATGCCAACTACCAGATAAAACCCTGGCTGAAAGCCACTTTGAGAAACAGCTTTGATGCCTACAGCAACACTGATACCTGGAGAAACGCCATCAGCGCCGTAGGCGGATGGAACAAAAAAGGGTATTACTCTACCAGCAAAGGCACCGGCTTCAGCACCAACCATGACCTGATCCTCTCCGGTAACGGTAAGATCGGCAACTTCGGCATAGATGCACTTGCCGGTGGAGCCCTCTACTATTATCAGACTGATGTGCTCAATGCCAACACCCAGAACGGTATCACCATTCCCGGCTTTTACTCCATTCTTGCTTCTGTTGACCCCGCCTTTGTGGGTGTGTCTTCCTCCAAAAAACAGGTGAACAGCTTGTACGCCAAGGCGACGCTGTCTTACAAAAGCCTGCTGTTCGTAGACGTGACCGGCCGTAATGACTGGTCTTCCACCTTATCCGCTGCCAACCGTTCTTATTTCTATCCTTCCGTGGCATCCAGCCTGGTGCTGTCCGAATTTATCCCTATGCCCAAATGGATGGACCTGGCCAAGGTGCGCGGCTCCTGGACCAAAACAAAAAGTGATCCGGCCGTTTTTGAAATTAACAACACCTATGGCATCAAAACCAACGTATGGAACAGCCTTAATTCCGCTGCCTTCCCTACCACCATCAGAAGCAGTGATTTGTTACCGCAAACGGTGCGTACCTACGAATTCGGTCTGGCTGCCGGTTTCCTGAAAAATCGTATACACGTAGACGTGACCCGTTACAACCAGCTCAACTACAACCGCCTCGTCAGCTCTACTGTCAGCAGTGCTTCCGGCTTTGGCTC
Organism: Chitinophaga sp. HK235; assembly: GCF_018255755.1. Lineage (NCBI taxonomy): Bacteria > Pseudomonadati > Bacteroidota > Chitinophagia > Chitinophagales > Chitinophagaceae > Chitinophaga > Chitinophaga sp. HK235. The sequence continues at coordinate 7,473,132 of NZ_CP073766.1, forward strand.
CGTACTGGTAAACAGTCAGGAACAAATACTGCGTAAAGGCGTGGAGATCACTGTAGACGGTACCGTCATCAATAAAAAAGATTTCGGCTGGGATGTGCAGATCAACTGGGCCACCGACAGAAGATACTATGCCAAACTGGACCCCATCTATTCTTCACAGAAACCATGGGTACAGGAAGGTGCGCGCTACGACTGGATCAGCATTAACGACTGGTCCAAATCTCCTGATGGACAGATGATCATGCAGAATGGTTTCCCGATCAGGAATACGTATGAAACCGTGTTGGGTTATTCTGACCCCAACTGGATCTGGGGCATGACCAACAATTTCCGTTATAAGACTTTCTCCTTCAGCTTTTCCTTTGATGGAAGGGTAGGTGGTACTTCTTACTCCAATACTACCCAGGCCCTGTGGAACTCCGGTGCCAGCAAGGAAAGCGATAACTCCTGGCGTTATGATGAAGTAGTGAATGGTAACAAGTCTTATGTGGCTTCGGGTGTAGTAGTCACCGGCGGCGCCGTAGAAAGAGATGCCACCGGCAAGATCCTCAGTGATACCAGGACTTTTGCTCCCAATACACAGCAGGTATCTTACGAATCCTATATCAAACGTTATCACTCCAACGCCTATACGGGCGCACCGCAGAACTACTTTTTACAAACATTCTTCAAGCTGCGTGAAGTAGCGCTCAGTTATGGTCTGCCGGCTAAAGTGAGCAAACGTCTGGGTATCCGGAATGCTTCTGTTGGTTTTGTAGGACAGAATGTGCTGCTGTGGACGAAGGAATTTAAAAATGCAGATCCGGACAAAGGATCAGATAACCTGAACTCACCATCTGTGCGTTATTTGGGCTTCAACGTAAAAGTTAATATCTAAAAAATAGCGGAATGAAAGCAATATATACCACCCTGTTTGCAGCAGCAGCCTATCTGGCGGTAACACCTGCCTGCAGCAAGTTTGATGCGATCAATACCAATCCAAACGCCACCAGCAGTGTTACACCTTCGCTGCTGGCCACCAACCTGATTTTGGATATCACCGGCTCCAGCGCCAGCAAAAGTTTTGTGACACCGTATATGGTCAGCAAACATATTGCCTGGGGCGAACTGGCGCAGAGCGAACAATATAACAGTTTCGGCCGTACGTCGCTGGGCGGTATGCAGGTACTGACCAACGTGCAGAAGATGATCAGCCAGGCTGCTCCTGCAGATAAAAATGCTTACACCGGCCTGGGCCTGTTTATTAAAGCCTATAAACTATATTACCTGTCTATGTCACTGGGAGATATTCCCTATTCTGATGCATTGAGTGGAGAAACAGGTAATGTACGCCCCAAATATGATGAACAGAAAAAGGTGATGCAGCAGGTATTAGCCGACCTGGAGAATGCAGATAAACTGTTATCTTCCGCAGGTAATTTTTCCGGAGATCCTACCCAGCTGGGCGGTTCAGCCGACCTATGGCGGAGGGTGATCAACTCCTTCCGCCTGAAGGTACTCATCAGTCTTTCTAAAAAGGTAACCGATCCCGATCTCCGGATAAAAGAACAGTTTGCGCAGATTGCCACCACCAGTCCTTTGCTGCGGAGCAATGCCGACAACCTGCAGACTGTATATTCCAACAAAGCCGGACAGATCTATCCGTATAACAACACCTTGTTTAAAGGAACAGCATACGGCATGATCTCCAGCGTGATTATCGATACCCTGAAAAAATTCAATGACTACCGGCTGTTTTATTATGCCGCTCCTTCCGCCTATGCCATCAAAACAGAAGGGAAAAAAGCCGATGACTGGAATGCTTATCCTGGTACTGATCCTACACCTGAGTTTTCTGTTATTGCTAAAATTTATACTGCCGGTAAACACTGTGCGTATAACCTTCGTTATACCGATTATGTATCCGGTGAACCAGTGATCCGCATTGGTTATGCAGAGCAGAACTTCATCCTGGCAGAAGCAGCCGTGCTGGGCTGGACCAGCGGCAATGCCAAAACCTTTTATGAAGAAGGGGTAAAAGCCGCGATGAACTTTGTTGCCACCAACACGCCCGATGATGTACGTTACCATAGCGGCAGAAAGATCACTGCAGACTATATCAATAATACTTATCTTACCGGTACCGATGTTGGTTTTGCCACCACTGCTGATATGCAGCTGAAACAGATTTATGTGCAGAAGTACATCCTGTATTTTATGCAGCATCCATGGGACGCGTATTATGAATGCCGTCGTACCGGTTATCCGGCACTGCCTGTGAATCCGGCTACCAGCCTCAATCAGGACGATAAAACCCAGATGCCTGTACGCTGGATGTATCCTCAGGATGAATACGACTACAACCAGGCGAATCTGAAAGAAGCCCTGCAACGGCAATACGGTGGTACCGACAAAACCAATAATATCATGTGGATACTGAAATAACCCGCATATGTTGAACAGATGTATTTTAATAGCAGGACTGCTGCTGATGTTTATAGGCTCTGTAACGGCGAAGGATATACGTTTATCTGTTTTACAGTTAAACATCTGGCAGGAAGGCACCATGGTGCCGGGCGGCTATGAGGCCATCGCCGAACAGATCAGCGCTCTGTCGCCGGATTTTGTGACGCTGAGTGAAGTGCGCAACTACCGCAACACCCATTTCTGTGACCGCCTGACAACCACCCTCCGCGAGAAAGGTAAAACCTACTATTCCTTTTATAGTCAGGGTGCGGGCCTGTTGAGCCGTTATCCCATCATAGACAGTGCGGTGATCTTCACCGAAGGTGGCAGTATCTGCAAACTCACGGCAAAAGTAGGGGACAGGGAAGTAGCGGTATATTCTGCCCATCTGGACTATCTCAACTACGCCGTGTATCTGCCCAGAGGATATGACGGTGTTACCTGGAAAAAGTTGCCGGCCCCCTGTACCAGTCTGGATACTATCATGGCCTCTAACGTGGCTTCCAAACGGGATGAAGGCATTGCCGCCTTTCTGCAGGCTACCACACACGATCTTGCGCAGCAACGCCTGGTATTCCTAGGCGGTGATTTCAACGAGGCTAGTCATCTCGACTGGACCGCTGCCACCAAAGATCTCTTCGATCATCATGGTATGATCGTACCCTGGACCTGCTCCCGTATGTTATACGACAAAGGTTTCAGAGACAGCTACCGTACCATCTATCCACATCCGGAAAAGAACCCCGGCTTTACTTTCCCGGCAGACAATACGCCGGTCGAAGTGAAGAAGCTGGCCTGGGCACCGGATGCCGATGAACGCGAACGGATCGATTTTGTGTATTTTTATCCGGATAAACAACTCTCGCTGCAGCAAAGCTCTGTGGTAGGTCCTTCAGGCAGCATTGTGCGCAACCAACGGGAAGCGGATAAAAGTAATGATCGTTTTCTGTTGCCGGTGGGCACCTGGCCTACAGATCATAAAGGTGTATTCAGTGTTTTTAGTCTCAGAAATACGCGGTAGATGATATCATTTACTGCAAATAACAAGGCGTCTCCATTTTTTTGAGACGCCTTGTTATTTGCAGTAAATACAGATATGCTGTGATATTTCTGTCGTTACTTTATGTTTAAAAACATGGTATCAGGCTTTTCCCCCAAATAGCTTATTGTGTCCCTTACAACCATTACAAGCGTGCTGTCATTTCTTAAATGCACAGTGTCAACTGAGTTATACCGCTCGTAGTCCTGCAATACTTTTTCATCTTCTTTATTCTTATAAAACTTCCTTACTTGTATAGATGATTGAATGGTTGCATTTGAAGGTAATTGGACAATTCTGAGCCTATAGTTCTTATTTGGAACGTTTATGACTTTCACTTCTTTCTCTTTTATGTCAATAACGTTATTACAACTGCAGAGAAAAAATAAGACAAGTATGATGAGGTTCTTTTCTAATAACTTAATATATTCTTGCATAACTACATTTGTTTTTTGAGATCCCATATTTTTGCATTCCACCAACTAGTATGTTCTTTATGCTGGGTTGGAGTAAACATGATATTACTAACGTTCTTGAGACTACCGTAGGGTTTTAAAAAGCAGGGTGTACTTAAAGACCAAACCATGCTTAAGCGGTTCAATGATATCGCCTCCTTTCCGGAAGAAGGTAAACAGCACATCCTTTATACACTCGATGCGCCCTGAGTTTCAGACAGCCTCTCCATGCCTTACTTGATAGTAGTATATCTTTTAAAAATAAGCCTAAATAGTACCCAGCCTGTTAAAAGAAAAACAACAAATTGAACAAATATCATAATGATATGTTGGTTTGGATCTCCATATAGCACTCCCCAACTTATGAAGTTAATTGGTAGTGTAAATAGTAACATCCACATTACCCATTCCCCATAAAATAAGTTATCCGGATAGAGATGCAGCCCATAACCGCAGTGCGTAAAGTAATCAATCGCCATCCATCGTTCATTACTGCCGTTTGTACCGTAAAGATCATGACCCAGGTCATTGATAAAAACCTGTAGAACCCTTGACAGGTAAGCGTCCAGCAGTTCGCATAATAAACGTACCTGTTCCGGTACTTGCAGGGCGTAGCTTTCCTCGCCACGTTGCAGTGGTGTGTTTTTCATAACTATATGTTTAAAAGTTAAAGGATAAAAAAAGTTGATACAAGGTTTAATAAAACACCGTCCGGGAGGACAGATGATGTGTTACTGCTGCTGATGGTATATTCTCCCGTTGACCATAGATCCTATGTCCAGCCTATGTTCTGACGCTGATCACATCATCTGTTCTCCCGGACGGAAGCGCGACAGTACAAAAGTTTATCAGGTATGGATTTAGGTACTAAAATAGTACAACTGCGTAAAGAGAAGGATCTTAACCGGGACGAACTCGGTAAGGCTGTAGGCACCTCCGGTGCTATCATTGGCCCGTTATGAGCGTAATGAGATTACGCCATCTGTAGAAGTAGCCGCCAAGATTGCGGACGCACTGGATGTAAGCCTGGATTATCTCGTGGGTAACACGACCTTTTTAGTGAAGGATAAAAAATGCTCTATCGCTTGGAGCTGCTGGATAAAATCTCAGAAGAAGACCGTAATACGATTCTGCGCGTGGTGGATGCATTCCTTAAAGAAGCTCAACTTACAACTACCTCTAAAAAATTAAAAGCATAAAATGTAACAGCCGCAAGTGCTGACCTGCGGCTATTCTATGACATTTATACTGCCTTAATTATTGCCTACATTAAAAACCCCATATCACTTCCTCTTCATTATTAATAACAACAATTAATCTAAAACTATAGTTAATATCAATATTAATTGCATTCGGAGTAGAATATCTAACATCAATGATATTACTAACATCATCCTCGCAACTTTTATAGTCAACTATTTTTAATTTCAAACTTTGTCCAGGCTCTAATTTATAATCTGTACAAGGCGGATCTATAATAATCAACAAAGGCTCTTCCGTTGTGTTTTCAAATTTTAAAATCAAATCTGTATTTACCATAGCTTTAATACTTTATTAATCGTTTCCAAACGTGCTTGTTGAACGGAGTAATCTTTCTCTCTGGTTTTAAATTTTTCAATTGCCTCCATTAACTGGCCTTGATATTGCTTTAAGCCTTGCTTGGTAACAATTCCTTCCGATTTTAGATTCTTTACAAAACTCTTGTTAATATCTCCTGCGAATACCCTAGTCGCTTCAGCTGCTTTAGCAAAGTCTCCTCCCGATGTTTTCGCCAAACCAAGAGCATCATTATATGCTCCCAAATTTAATTTAGTCGCTTGTTCCGCTGCCTGACCTGTTGTCCTCATAACCATTCCTTCAGCAGCCCCTGATAACTTCCCTAACATTTGAAAGGCCTTACCTACAGGAATAGCGGACAAAATACTAATCGTTGCATCAGCCTTATTCATAGGTTGGCCAGTCTGAAGGTCTTTACCAGTAACCAGAGCTTGCGCACCATTTCCAGCAAAATAAACTGGATTTAAATTTTGATTTACACCTGCGACAAATTCAGTTACTGTACCTAAGACATATTGTCCTGCAAACTTAAGCGAAGATCCGAGATCTGTTGGAGCGGTCAAGGTATACTCCCTGCCTGTAACCAGTCCAACCTGTTTAATAGGATCTCCTGGCCCATCTGGCTCATCCCCTAAAAAGTCTTTATACCTAATTGGGTTATCATAGTTAGAGGCATACGGAGACCATGCCTCCATATTCCCAATCTTCGGATCTATCTGGTTCCACCTGCCTATCTGCGGATCCAGATTCCTAAATTGTGCATCATATATATCAATATCCAGATCATTAGTATACTCTATACCGTTATACTTTTTCCTATTCTCCGGATACTTCAATCCTTTGAGTGCATTATAAGATATCCCCGCCATCGTTAACCCAAACGGATAATAATGCGTCTCCTCCAGCAAGGGGCCGCTGATCTGGCTCACCAATAAATTATCAAAGAACAGTGCTTCCTGGGTTTCATTACTCGTATATACGTACAGGTACCCATTCCGTTGAATGGGTATTTTGTCTGTAGATAATGTCTGAAGCTGATCCGGGGCTGTTTTAACTTGTCGAACACCACTGTTGTCTTCTACTAATTTAAATTGTTCATCAAACATCACAAAATTTAAATAGGCTCGAGGGCGCGTGGGTTGTGTTTTGTCGGTGTTGTTATCTTTTAACTGTTGGTAATGATTGTTATAGAAGTCTTTGTCAAAAGGAGTGAACGGGCGCTCTGTAGCTGCACTATGTGTACCAGCCATCTGATCTCCCGGAGTAAAGGTATGGATAAGATCTGCCAGCATGGCCTCCGCCGGGACATCAGCTGAGGACTTCTTGCCTGGGCCGGGGGATTTATAAAGTGCCTTTACGCCTAATTGGATAGTATCTCCTGCCATCACACGGAGCACCAGGGAAGGGCCGATCTTCCGGCCACCATCTGCGGCAGTAAGCTTGGCGACTGAGGCATTGGCTCCCGCACTCTCATCTGTAGGGTAACCCGAAGGTTTGTTCACCCGCGTATTGTCGATGTTACTGAATAATGTATTTTCTTTCGCGGCAGCTCCAGCCTCCATAGTAGCTGCGTACATCGAAAAGTCTGTCTGTTCTGTCAGTACCGTACGCACATTGCCCAGGTGGTCTTTGAGAAAGTAATCATAACGGAAGGCAACAGGATTGCCTGCTGTCATTAAAGCGCGGATACGACCTTCTTCATGGGCCAGGAACTGCAGGGTGTCATTTTGATAGACCATACCTGCTATATAGTCTGTGGTGGTGGTTTTAGAGATACCACTGCTGATATCTGTCACCTCTTTTCTCAGTTTGTTACCTGAAGCGTCGTACTGATAGCTAATGTTGCCCTTACCGGGGATGGTGATGGTTTGCGGAAGATTTAAATGATTATAGGTGATTCCCGTGATGTGCTTATTGTTATCGCTAGTCAGATTACCATTCTGATCATAGGTGTAGTCTACACTTTCGTCGTTGTTGATTTCTTTAAAATCACCCAGCTGACTCTGAGGGTTGTTTTTCCGGTCGGTGACGAAAGAGAGCTTATTGCTATTAGCAACATAACCGTATTTCAGGCTGTCAATGGTTTGTATCAGATTGGCGGTCATTCCCTTTTGGATCATGTACTGAATATTTCCATTAGCATCATAGGAAAGATCTTTCACAGAGAAGTCAATCTGGTCATTGGTCCAGTTGTTACTGCCGCTGTTCTGCTGAGTGAAATCGGCTACTGTGAGACGGCTTACCGGATCATAACTATAGCCATAGGAACGGGTAATACCATCTCCCCGGCTCTTCCATTTGGCACCGGAGATGTTGCCATTCAGCTGATTAAGGGTAAAGCCCTGATCATAGTTCAACTCTTCACCAAACCAATTAGTCGTACTACCGGGAGTGTTGACATAATCCCGGTTGATGCCTTTCAGCGAGCCTTGTTGGGTATAGTCGTAGGTAAGTGTTTCCAGCTGTGTGGTACCGGTAACACCTATACGTTTGTTACGAAGACGGCCCAGCTCATCATAGGTGTTAACAGCTACCGTTTTGAATGCACTGGTATCATTAAGCTGCTTCTTTACTGAATCCAATCTTCCTGCCGCGTCATAATGCAGCATGGTGAGCACCTTGAGCTCCGGGGTAGTGCCGCTGCGCAGGTTATGATGCCGAAGATAGCTGCTTAACAGCTTACCATTGAAATCATATAAATTGGTGGTGATATCCGTTCCCCCGCTTGCGTTAGTACTTAGCTGCTGGATGGTCCGACCCTTATCATCATAATAGAGGGTAGTGACGATCCACTGGTCGATGGTGCCCAGTACTTTGACGCGTGTACCGGTCAACACACCTTTGGTATAATTACTGGCAGCACTGTTGCTTACGGGATAGGGATTGCTGCCAGCTTTTGTATAGACAGCTTCGCCGGACTGGAAAGTTTGAGCTCCCGGAAAATCATAGTTATCATAGAAGATGTAGGTAAGTGGTACCAGGTCTCCGCTGTTAATACCCGGCAAAGGATTGTTAACGTTTACACTGACGGTCGCCTGACTGGCGGTGCTATCTATTTCCATCAGTGTAGATGCTCCTATCCCTGTATCAAAACTACCTTCTGTTATGATACTCTTCGCCGCAACATACCTGGCTCTCCCATCAAAAGAAGCCACCACAAGATCTGTAACAGGGGGAACCACATGGGTAAAAGTTTGCGTTCCATTTGTAGCACTGTTTATACTGGTCTGCAGGGCGGCTCTTCCGGCGCTGGTATTGTACAAAGTCGTCATTACAGGTCTGTTCACCTCATCGTAAAAAGTGGCCAGCCACTGGTTCTGCAGGTTGCCATCTCTCGAAAATACCAATCTGTCCCGTATATCATATACCATCTCTGATGAATCTGCGTCCGGCACTTTTTTCATGATCATCCGCTTACGTTCATCATAGCGATAGAAAAAGCATAAGTCTTTTACAGAAGCCGGTGTCCAGGTGCTGACCATCAGTTCCACGGCCCTGGGCGGAATCACACTACGCAGATTTTCATTGTCATCGTACACGTAATAAGTGCATAACCATCCGATATGGCCATCAGTGACTGTTGCAGACAATGCAATACGCTTTAGTATTATATGACCCGCCTTGTCGGTAAAGGTTACTACCCGCTCTCCCTGCTCATTAATTGTTACATTTTTTAACAAAGTCCCTGGCGTGTATACGTTTGTGCTGGCAGGAAACAGATCTCCTGCTGCTATACGCCAGATACGGACTGCATCTGCGGTTGTATTCACCGATACCTGTTGTTCAACAGGTTTGTTGCCTCCTTCCAGGGCCCAGCTATTACCAGCCGTGTAAGTCTTCAATACCCGGTTAAGTGGCGAAGCCTCATAAGCCGTTCGGCTATAATAGATGCGTTCTCCAGAGCCAAGAGCATTAGCATTATTCAAATGAAATTGTGCCTGGGCATTAAACGGATCCGTTTTAAACTTACCATCTCCATTGCCCGGAGAAACATATGGCAGATAACCATATTGTACTCTGCCATAATCATCATAGATAACTGGCGTCACCAGGTCTTTGCCGGAAGAGCTGATGCCTTTTACCACTGTTTGCAGAGGGCGACCCAGCCCATCAAAATATTGGGTCTGTTGTTTCACCTGGTCAATACTGCCGGCATTAACTACTGTAGTTGGATTGGAAACCGGCATAGAGGGTTCCCTGGTGCGGATATAATTAATTTTTGCACCGGTATAGGCTCCGGGAATAGCCACTGGCACAGCGGAAGGAATAACACCGCCTCCGGGCTTATTCTGTGCAGAAAGGGAAACGACAGACAGCAGACATAAAAACAGTATCCATGAATGACGCATACAAGCTGTTTTTTAAGAGGTTAACGCTATTGTGTTACAGGCTGCTGATATTGGTAATCCAGCTGTTTCAGGATATTGCCGTCCTGGTCACGGATAAGTTTCAACCTGCCATTGCTGTCGTATTCGTAAAACGTAATCTTTCCGGAAGGGTCTGTGGCAGAGGTCATGCCCAGCTGCGGTGCATAGGTATAGGTAGTCACCAGTGCAGGAGTTCCGGCAAGCCCGGTGCGGATTTTATTTAACTCTGCACGCATAGCCGCGTCTGTGATATTCGTCTGTTGGATAACGGCATTAGTGACCAATGCGGCTACAGCGGAATAAGTACTTCCGGTTACTTTAGCTATCGGGTAACTGTTGTTATATCCCCAGAGGTAGACTTCTTTGGTATCACCGGTCTTAAATTGTTCTGTGAGATTCCCCTTCTCATCATAAGCTGAAAAATTCGTTTCTGTATAGCCCTGCGGGGTATTATACTGACGATAAATACCTGGATGGATCTTATCCACATTGAATAAACTGAAGCTGATTTTTCCGCCGCTGGTAATTGTGGTGGCTACTGAATCCACGTTTTCTAACGGCTGCAGATAATTTTTACCCAGCAGGGTGGTTTTCATATTTTGTTCAGCAGATGCGAGCCCCCAGACAAAATCTGTATTGGCCGCAAAAGGATAATGATAGGTGCTGCTTTTTATGCTCCCGTCACTCTGCGAGGTTTGTACTCTCCGAAGCAACCGCTGATCTTTATAGATATCATAATTATTGATCGTAGTAGTCACAAACGTACCTGCCGGTGTAAACAGTGAGTCTGTTTTGCTATAGAGCAGATAACTGCCTACCGTGGCATAATAGTAGTTACAGGTAGCAGTATAAGGTACTTCATTCGAATTCCGGGGCCATTCCCTGCATGTCCCGTTATTATCCATAATATCCTGGTAGTACGGCTTAAACCTTACACCTGGTGCGGCTCCCTGGTACCCAACATCGTAACTATAGGTAGTGCTTTTTAACAACGTGCCGCTCTGGCTGTAAAAACGTTCTTTCAACAACCAGCCTCTCAGATGACTATTATCCGCAGGGGGTACCAGGGGAAATGCATCGGAAAGGCCGTCCTGCACAAAGCTGAAGGTTCTGTCCACCCAACCATTGCCCTCTTCAATAGTTCTTACCTCTGGATATACCACATATGATCCGCCCTGCGATGCCAGCGGATAGGCAGAAGAAGTATGCAAAGCCAGGAAATACCCGTTCACCGCGCCTGGATTCTCCAGTGTAATCAGATGCAATGGTGTTATCAGCAACCCGCTGGTGTATGCAGAATCAGTGGAGTATAACTGATATTTGTATTTTGTGGTGCTGATTTTATTGCTTACCGGATCATAGTCCCGGATTTCCTTTATCCTTACGCCACCAACATTCAGGTTGTTTTTATTAAAGCTTCCATTGGGAGTGGTAATATTATCCTTACTTAAAGTGGATTCTACCCAGTTGCCACTGAGTGTAGCCATAGAGCAGAAATCATCGCTTTTATATACTTCCATTCGGTAATATCCATTGGGCAGGTCCCATGTCATCATGGGTGTATTATAGAGATCATATATCTGGTAACCATAGGTATCACCGGGATAACTCAGTTGAAATAACTTTACATGATAGCTATTGCAATAACCTGCACCGCTGTTAAGTGTGTAATTGAACATAGCCCCTCCATCGGTACTGTTAATGGAGAACTGATGTTGCATACAGGGAAGCGGATCATTGTAATAATTGAAGTCTGTCCGGTTAAAACTCCGTTGCTGTGTGTATTGTTCTTCCGGATAATATTCCCAGGCAGTGATTTGCAACGCCGTATTTCCTTCGTATACGAATTCCCGGTATCCGCCGGTAGGGAAAGTGATTTTGGTGAGTATATTGGCCGCTGCATAAGCCGGTACTGCAGACCGGTCTATCCCTGAACGCCGGTAAGTGACGCCACCATATTGGTACACAAACCCTGGATATGAAGTGGGATTGTATTTATTGTTGAAATATCCCCAATGGTCCACCGCATTAGATCCTCTCGCAGGGAGATTATCCATCTCATTGTATTCAAACTTATACACCGCACTATCTGATCCGGCACCACCTGATTCGGTGAAGCCATTCAATTTGAGCCTTCTGACAGAAATATCCGCCACCGCACTAAAATACCCCAGGTTAAAAGCAATCCGCTTTCTGAGTGTTCCGTTTGGATCGTATAATTCAATACTGTTTACTTTCCTCGCCCATATGTTCCCATCCTGCCGGTTGGTGTCGGTGTTTAACAGGATATAACCACTACTGCCATCAATACGGGAAAGCTGATATTCATTTACTCCGGTCTGTACTATCGCCATATCCCCGACAGTATTAAACCCCGTAAGGTCACTCAATGGTGCTACCGGCCAGAAACCGCCGGAAACAGTCGTCATAATCCCGGCAGAGGGTACGTAACTGTATTTCAGGGAACTCTCTTCATTCATGTCATACACTTCCGTCAGGTACCAGGTATAGGAAGATACCCCCGGCTTTGTATTGCCGGAATTGTTTACACTTGTATATGTGTAATTACTGGTGGTGTAATAGGTAATGGCTTTGTTTTTACTTTTACCGAAATAGTATTTTCGTCCGTTTTCATCCGTAATGATCCATTGCCGGATGCCATTATTAGGAATACTAGTGGTATCATATTCTATCTTAATACCGGCGTTATCAGAAAGTACAATGCTACCATCTTCCCGGAACAGAAACTTTCCGCTCTTACCGTTAAAGTTGTAATAGAAAGCATCCGGTTCTAGGTCCCGGGGACTGGCTGTGGCAGCCAGGACATCCAGCATATCGGTGCAACCAAAAGCAGAAGGCTTATGAATATTACTTAAACGGCCCGATGTTCTGTCATCTTCTATTCCATTCACCGTTTGTACAATTCTGCCTGCTCCATCAGACAGGCTAAACCCCTGGCCTACACAACCAGGCGCTTCTTCCACCCTGATACCTCCTGTACTGTTGTATTCCAATGATAGTGCGGCACTCAAAGATCCGCTTTGCAGACTCATTAAAGGGAAACTGATGGGGACTGTTCCGGTATAATTGCCAACAGGCCGTTCCAGCACTTTGAAAAGAGACGCAGCGTCCGGAGAAAGCGGTTTGACCTGAGGGATACTATTCTGAAATTGTGCTGTGGCGTTGAAAAACAGCATGCATAGGAACAAGCTGAGTACAGGGGATTTACAAAACATAACAACAATGATGTATAGGTCAGAAAATTTTGAGGCACAGATTTAACAACCAAATATTCGCACAGGGATAATACTAATTTTCACAAACAGTTTCTATCTGAATGTAAGTAATCTTTTTTAAATAAAAAACATTGGTATCCGGGGAACTTCATGTAATACTGGTTTTCAGAGAAAATGGGCTGGATAATCAATATCCTATGCAGGTATAACCGCCGTCGTATACGGTGAATACAACTGCCAGCCGAGTGTTTCATACAATGCTTTCCCTGCAGGAGTAGCTACCAGTATACCTTTATTTTTTCCCATGGAGATGCCTTGTGCCGTGAGAGCTGCCATTACAGCGCTGCCCAGGCCGCGGCGCTGATGGACAGGGTCGGTGGCAATACGGTCGTAAATGATGTGGTCATCTACTATCACCATACGGCCGATGGCGGCGACTGTTTCTTCAGCGCTGTATATCGTTGCTATGAGAACGGGCGTATCTATCTGGATGTCCAGTCGGTATCCATCCGGCAAATGCAGGCGGGGAGGGCTGTCTGGCAGGTGGTTGGTCATCATGAAACCTGGTGGCTGTATGACCCAACGGGGCGGTAGATGCGGTTGTATTGCAGTAGCAGGGGCACATACTTTCAGTAAAATATAAGGTTGGGTGATGGTCTGTGCGAGGTGTAGTAATCCTGCGGAAATTGTGGGAAAAACATAACGTATCTGCTGGTCGGCCCAGCCAACGTCTACGCGAAATCCGTCATGGTCGGGCACCGGAAGGCTTACTCCTTTCGCCAGGGACCAGCCTTTCAGCCATGTTTCTACCAGGGAAGGGTCGGCATGTTGGTATGATGAATGTGTTGTCATGGGTGTATTAAAGGTAGTTATTCCCTGACTGCCATGTATATCTGTTATAGTGAAATATTCATTTTCTGTATCTGTTGCAGTTGGACAATACGGGATAATTTCGTCTTATAAACGAATCAACCATGCAAACAGATCTTACCTATTTACCACCGAATCTGCCAGAGCCGGTGGATGACGGGGCTTGTGATCACCTCAGTAGAATGCAGATGCCGGATATAACACTGCGTTCTACAGCCGGAACGATGGTATCACTGAGCAATATCCCCGGCTGGCTGGTCATTTATTGTTACCCGATGACAGGACCGGCACATGTGCCATTGCCTCCCGGATGGGATGAAATCCCCGGTGCCAGAGGCTGTACACCACAGGCCTGTTCTTTTCGGGATCACTATCAGGAGCTGCAGCAATTGCAAGCCACCGTTTTCGGGATGAGCACGCAAACGGCAGCCACCCAACAGACAGAAAGGGAACGGATACATCTGCCGTTTCACCTGCTGAGTGATGAACAGCTGTTGTTCAGCAGGGCGCTGCAACTGCCCATGCATTACGTGGAAGACCTGGTGCTGATAAAACGGGTGACACTCATCTTTAAAGATGGATATCTTCAGAAATATTTTTATCCGGTATTTCCGCCAGACAAAAACATTGATGCAGTACTGGCCTACCTGAAGGAACAGCAGTAGTCATCAACCGTTTTTGATTATTTTTGCAGCATGAATTATATAGATTGTGTTGGCCTGATCGTAGTTGAAAACAGAGAATTATTACTGGCTTTCAGTAAAAACAAAGGTGCCTGGTATCTGCCGGGCGGAAAAGTGGATAACGGGGAAACGCCGCTGCTGGCCTTACAGCGGGAGATAAAAGAAGAGCTGAACATGGAGCTGGAAGCAGAGAGCCTGCAATGGTATTATCATATCACGGCACCTGCTTTTGGTGAAAAAGAGCTACTGATGCGACAGGATTGTTTCCGGCACCAGTTGAAACAAATACCGCAGCCTTCTGCAGAAATAGGAGCAGTACGTTATTTCAGCCTGGAAAGTTATCGCAAAGAACAACATCAGGTACACGGAGTACTGCTTGCCTTCGAAAAACTGCAACAGGACGGTTTGGTAGACTAACCATCAACACCTTCCGGCATGCCGGAAGGTGTTGTCGTTATTAAGGTTTGATGGCATGGGCTTCCAGCTGCGCAACTTTGGCTTCCAGCTTGTCCATCTGTTTTTGCTGTTGAATGATGTAAAGGGTCAGCTCTTCCACCTTCTCCAATAATCTGCGGTTCATCTCACCGAGGTCTATTCCTTCTTTTTCTACTACTGTGGCTGCTGGTATGTTGGGCAGATGTTTGTTTTCCAGAATGAACTTTTCGAGTGACTGAAGAGACGGTAGATGATACTGTTCCCCGAAAACATAGTCAGGCCAGTTGCTGATATTTTTTACAACTACTCTTTGTGCGAGCATAGTGCCGTTCACGGCCAGTTTAGCGCCGCCGGTCCTGTCGGTGCCGATGGAAACATTTCCCTGATTGTCAATTCGCAGGCCATCATAATTATCAGCCCATGGAGTAATTACAAAACTACCTTTGTTATCGAGGCCACCGGAGTATACAATGCCCTGGTCACCTGGGTGCATCATCTGGGAATAGTTGCCGCCGCCAAAACTGCTTCCCATTAACATAAAATGACTATTATTATTGTACAGCGCCAGGTTAGGGTCTGCTGTATAGGCGGCCTTAATGGTGAAGGCGCCCGTGCCTATTACGTCCAGTTTACGGGAGGGGGTAGTGGTGCCAATGCCTATATTACCATCGGCCGGATATGGAAATGTATTAGTCTGGGCATAGGATTGAATAGCGGCCATGGTTAACAAAGCCAGGAAAATTTTTTTCATAAGGTATACAGTACAATTTGTTGAGGTATGAAGATAGGTGTTTAGCGATAAAAATTTACTTCTTCATTAACTGTGCCGGCGTATATCCCCAGTATTTCCGGAAGGCGGCAGCAAAGTTTTTATTGTGCTCAAACCCGCAGTACATCGCTACTTCAGTGATATCCAATTTAAGATCCAGCAGCATTCGTTTTGCATCCTGCATTCTTTTCTGGTGAAGATATCCGAAAACGGTGGTGCCAAAAAGTTCCCGGAAACCTTTCTTGAGTTTGAATTCATTGATACCGGCTTTATGGGCCAGGTCTATAAGCGAACAGGGAGTGCTGATATGTTGTTCCAGTATCTCCCTGGCGTAATGGATTTTTTCGATGTCGTGTGATGGTAAACTGCCGGCAGCTTTACACAAAACAGCAGGGGAAGCCTGCTCCAGCTGCAGCATGAGCAGGTCCAGTATCCTTGATTCCAGATATATGCGCCTTAATGCTGCTTTTTTATCACAATGCAGCATATCGCGGATGGTCAGCTGCATAGCAGGTGTAATGGGCAGTTGAGAGCCGATGCTGTTAAAAATGTCGGGCAGGCCAACACTGCCAGCCAGTCTGGTGAAATAAGATCGGGTAAGCTGTATTTCCAGAACAGACAGTTTTTCATTCCCTTTCGGATAAATATATTCGATCGGGTTAGTACCAGCGTTCAGTATGGCATGGTGCCCGCTCTGCAGGGTGTTGTAATAACGCCCCATCCGGGTTTGTACACAGCCTTGCAACATGTATTGTAGTTCTATCATAGGAGATTCGAAGCCTCCTATTACTTTTACCGGGGCAGATACTTCATAGCAGCCTCTGTTGATCAGGATATGATCAAACCATTCCTGTTCGAAATGAAAACAAAAGCCGGGCTGCCGGGCTATTGTATCCCGGGTGGCAAGGCCTCCGGCTACGATATAGTTATCCGGATAGTCCAGGGCTACAATCAGCTCCTGGTCTTCTTTTTTTCTCAGCACATATTGCATGCCTTTTCCGTTTTTGTCGCATGGTAAAAGTAGCACAATGAAAAAACTGACTTTGCTCGAAAAGGGAAAAAATCCTTTTCCCAGTATGATTGATCCTTTTAGCAGTCACTTCCGCAGGCGGGAATGACCACCTTTGAAGGAAAAACATGAAGAAAGACAGAGGAAACGGCTATGCTGCCAATGCGGTACTGGTATTAAAGGAAAAAAACTATCTCACGCCACACTATATCCGTGCTACGTTTCATTGTGATGAGGCGGCGCTTTTCCGGGAATCAACGGTGGGTGTCAACAATAAAATCTTCATCCCGCCGGCAGGTGTAAAGGATATTCATTTCCCTGAATTTGATTTTGAGGCTGGCAAATGGCTGCTGCCACCGCCGGAAGTTTGTCCAGCTATACGAACGTATACCCATCGGGGTATTGATCTGGTCCGTAAAGAGCTGGTGATCGACTTTGTAGCGCATGGCGACAACGGGCCGGCCTCCGCATGGATTATGTATGCACAGCCGGGCGACAGGATAGGGGTATCTATGTGGACCACTGCCACTGAATTATATGCACCGGCCGATTGGTATCTGCTGGCGGGCGATGCTACTGCGATCCCTGTATTGAGCGTGATTCTTGAAACGCTGCCTGCAACGGCCCGGGGGCGTCTGGTGCTGGAAGTAGCTTCTCCGGAAGAGGAACAGCCGCTGTACACCCGTTCCCAGGTGCATATACAATGGATCTACAATGCACATCCTGAAAAGGGCAGCCATCTGTCGTCAGTGGTCCGTTTGCTGCCTATCCCTGAAGATGTTTCCCGCTATGCTTATGTGGCCGCTGAATTCACGGCTGTGAAAGAGATCCGGCAGTACCTGCGGAAGGAACGGCAATGGACAAACGAAGAACTCAATGCTTATGCCTACTGGAAAGCCGGGGTTTCGGAAGAGGGCTCCCAGATGGCCCGCAGGGCGGAAGCGCAGCTTTGAAAACGCTTCAGCAGCTTCGGTTAGGAAACGGGCAGGGCAGTGGACAGGAAGTCAGCATAAAAATCAGGTACCGCACTTTTTCGTATAGCCTGTACAGTTTGCATGATATCGTATTCCACGCTGCGGATGTTGGCCGTCAGTAGTTCTGCAAGCGTAGGTGCGTTGGTGTTATGAATGGTTAACTGCAGGTAGGCGGCCTTTCCGTGGGCTTCCCGGGTCCTGCCTACGGAGCCGGTGTTGATAACCAGTTGTTGATCATTGTTGATACTGCGGATATAAGGGAGATGGGTATGACCGATGATGAGCACGTTGGAACTGAAGGCATCCATCATTTCCACAAGGGCTGCTTCGGGATGTGTTTCGTAGAGATAGGTTTCGTTGCTGTGGGGGCTGCCGTGGGCGAGGAGGATATTGAGGTGGGCAAATCTGAGTTGCAGCAGTGCGGGCAGTGACTGCAGGAAATGCTTGTTTTCCGCGGTGATGGTGTTTTTGGTAAGCTGGATCGTGTCGGCGCGGGCGGCTTGTTCGGCCGGACTGTGTTTGGCCAGTGGGAATACGGGCAGGTCAAAGGCGATTCGTTCGTCGTGGTTGCCCATGATGGTAGGGATACGCAGGGAACGTATCTTTTGTATCACTTCATTAGGCCATGGAGCTGCGTCTGTGAGGTCTCCGAGGCAGTAGACCTGATCTGCTCCGAAGCGGGAAATATCTGCCAGCACAGCTTCCAGGGCTGGCAGGTTGGCATGTATGTCACTGATAATGGCCATCTTCATCGTTCTTCAATTTTATCTGACAAAAGTAAAAAGGGAGGGAAAGCAACAATGGTATAAATCGTAATAATTGTGGTAAAAACTAATATATCCCAGGGCTTCAGCGCTACGGTCACATATGGGGTGACATTATTATCCAGGGGTAAAAACTAATATAGCCCAGGGCTTCAGCCCTGGGACGCGATAATAGCGATAAAAACTAATATATCCCAGGGCTTCAGCCCTGGAGAAAAAAATCCCCCTGCGTTGCTGCAGGGGGATGATATCATGTGTAGTGATCTTATGCCCGTTTGGCCATGGTGACCTTTTTAGCGTCGGCTTTTTTATAATCTCCTCTGGAGAAGAATTTTTCTATCAGGCAGTACAGGAGAATAAAAAAGTAACGGCTGCCCATTTCCTTGATCTTCAGTTTGGACTCTCCGTGCTTGCGGTTGTGCCAGCTGTTGGGCACGATCGCATAGGAATAGCCTCTTACGATGGCCTTCAGGGGGAGTTCCAGCGTCAGGTTGAAGTGATGGGACAACAGGGGTTGCAGGCCCTGAATGGTTTCTTTCCGGTATATTTTAAAAGCGTTGGTGCAATCGTTGTATTTGAGGGCGAACGTGTATTTCACGATCGCGTTGGCCATACGGTTGATTATCTTTTTCACGAAAGGATAGTCCACCACTTTGCCTCCGTTGCTCCAGCGGGTACCAAATACGCAGTCATAGCCTTCCATCAGTTTGTGATAGAACTTCAGCAGGTCATCAGGAGAATCGGAGAGGTCGGCCATCATAATGGCTACACAGTCACCGGAAAACCGCGCCAGACCATAACGGATAGCATTACCAAAACCGCCGGGGCCGTCGTTGTTGTAATATACCAGCGTGTCCATTTCGGTGCTCATCCTGGCGAGGATGTCCTCCGTCGTATCTCTGGAATGATCGTTCACCACCACGATCTCGTGGTCGATACGGTTTTCCTTCAGTTTGGCATATAACGTACTGATTGTTTCCTCTATGCTTCCCTCTTCGTTATGCGCGGGAATGACTATACTCAGTTTCATCTATATGAACGGTATTTTTTTGTTGTTCTTTAAAAAGATTAATCAACACAGCCGTATAGGATATAACCATGGCCAGGGAGAACAGCGAGTCCATAAACTCTGCCTCTGACGGTATCATTTTGCCCATTATACGGCTTACTATTCCCAGTACGATATAAACGAGTCCGATGCGGATACCATGTAACGGATAGCGGGTGCCGATGATGGCCACCACACATAAAAAGCCGATGTTCATCCTGTCAATGGAACCGGCATTGAGCATCAGGTCTACAAACAGCATCAGGGCGCTGCAGCTGATCATCACCATGCCGATCTTCCTTTTGTACACCGCTACCAGATTGATCGCGATGAATATCACCAGCCCTGCTTTCCGGATCAGCTCCCAGTGATCAGGGGCCAGGCGGTAACTCAGTATCCATATGGCACTGTGCATTGGTACGCTGTCGATGTTATCATTCAGGCGGGTATTCATCATGGAAAACACTTCCGGCATATAAGGCAGGAACCATACGAGGCAGGCGGCTATCGACAGCACTACGTACAGTATACCTTTTCTGAGTTGCGTTTTATCATAAAACGGAACACCTCTGTCCAGTATCTCAAAGAGGCAGAGCGGCGCGATAAATGCGCCCAGTCCTTTAAAGGCAACAGCCATGCCCAGTAATACGGCGCTGAGCAGCAAACGTTTTTCCCGCGCAAAATAAAAGGCGCCCAGCATCAACAGGATCTGCAGACCTTTCTCCTCAGGAATAAGAGCACCCCATTGTAACAGAACAGGATTGAAGATACCCAGTCCGGCGATCAGTATGATCCGGTACCAGGTGTTCTCTATCTTCCAGTATTTAAGGATGATCTGTGCGATGAGCACTGCCAGGAGCGAATCAAAAAAGACAAATACCAGCCGGTATAAGAGCCCGTTGGCAGTAGAAAAGGAATCGATAGCGCCATAGAACAACAGCGACAGCGGCAGGTTGCTGCTGGCATAGTCGTCCCAGCGTTTCTGTTCTTCGTCCACATAATAGTGATAGGCCACACTGTCGGTGCGCAGCGCGTTCCGTACATCTACTTTCTCCTGATGGTTGTAGGGGTTGATGCCATGGCTCACCAGCTGTCCACCGTCCATATAAATACATATGTCAATGTTGTTTGCTTTACCCGGCGTTTTAGCAATAATGGCCACTCTCACGGCCATTGCCAGGAGAAAAACAGCCAGTAGACTGGTAGTGGCTGTATTCAGCAACCTTTTTATCGTATTATACACGTTTGGTCATTTCGGTGAATATCTGATGAAGTGTGCTTTCCAGATCGTATTTATAAGACCATTCCGGGTAGTCTGTCTGGAATTTTGATACATCGCTGATGTACCAGATATGGTCGCCGATACGGTTGGTCGGACTGTAGCTGTAGTTCATCTTTTTACCGGCGATAGTTTCGCACATTTGGATGGCTTCCAGCATGGAGCAGTTGGAGAACCGGCTGCCACCGGCATTGTAGCAGGCACCTTGTTTAGGCTGCTGATAATAATGCCAGAACATGTTCACCAGGTCGTAACTGTGGATATTGTCACGTACCTGTTTGCCGTTGTAGCCGTATATCGTATAGGCGTTGCCGGTAATGGCGCATTTCATCAGGTAGGAGAGGAAGCCGTGGAGCTGTGTTCCGGAGTGGTTAGGGCCGGTCAGGCATCCACCTCTGAAAACACCTACGTTCATCCCGAAGTAGTTGCCATACTCCTGAGCCATAATATCGGCGGCTGTTTTGGAGGCGCCGAAGAGGGAGTGTTTGGTATGGTCGATGCTCATTTTCTCATCGATGCCTTTGGCATGATAGGGGTGGGAGGCATCAATTTCCCAGCGTGTTTCCAGTTCTACCAGTGGCAGGTAGTTGGGGTTGTCGCCATATACCTTGTTGGTAGAGGTGAAGATAAACACGGCTTTAGGGCAATGCTGACGGGTGCATTCCAGGAGGTTCAGTGTGCCGTTGGCATTCACGCTGAAGTCAGTGAAAGGCTCACGGGCGGCCCAGTCGTGGCTGGGCTGAGCGGCCGCATGTATGATCAGGGCAATGTCCTGGTTATATTCTTTGAAAACTTTTTCTACTTCGTTGTAATCTCTGATATCTACAGACAGGTGTTTATAGTTGGGCAGGTTTTTCTCCAGGCGAAGGGTATTCCAGCTGGTGGCGGCATCTTCCCCGAAGAAGTATTGACGCATATTATTGTCGATACCGATGATCAGATCAAATTTATCGGAAAAGAAGGTGGCTGCTTCGCTGCCAATAAGTCCGCCGGCACCTGTGATAATGGCAATTTTCATAAATGTGATTAAAGAATGTGTTTAAGATGGTTTTCATTTGTTCTCAGCCAGTTCAGAATGTCAGTGATGAGCTGTTCTTTGGTGGCCACTGGTCTCCAGCCTGTCATTTGTTTGATCCGGGTGCTGTCGGTGATAAACGTTTTGATATCTGCCGGTCTGGTTTCGGGTACCTGTTGAATCGGTACTTTGTTGCCGGTGATCTCCTGGCAGAGTGCCGTCAGTTCAAGCAGGGAGGTGCTTGTTTCGCGGCCACCGCCTACGTTGAGGCATTCTCCGTCTACCTGGTCCATGTGATGGATCTGATAATCGATACAGTTAAAAAGATCTGCTACGTGCAGTACGTCGCGGGTTTGTTTGCCGGTGCCACCAAAACCGATATAGCTGAGTGGCTGTTTCCAGAAGTGGCGGGCTACCCAAAGGCCTACTACGCCCTGGTCGGATTTGCCCATCTGCCATGGGCCGGAAAGCAGGCCGCAACGGTTGATAACGGTGCGTATTCCGTAAAACTGCCGGTATTCCTGAATAAAGTATTCTGCCGACAGTTTGGTGCAACCATACAGGGAGCGGTAACCATCCAGCGGAAAATCTTCAGCCAGGCCTTCAGGGCCTACGCCCTGTATAATCTGTTCCTGCGATATTTCAAACCGGGTTTCGGTTTCAAAGGTCGCTATTTTTTCAATCTGGTTAATGGGGTAGATACGGCTGGTAGAAAGGAAGATAAAATCGGCTTTGTTTCTGGCTGCGAGGTTCAGACAGTTGATAGCGCCTACCAGGTTGGTGTTGATCAGATAGTCAGGGGCAGAAGTGATGCCCGCCAGTACGGAGGGTTCTGCGGAGGCTTCAATAATCAGGTCAAGTGCAGGCAGCTGGTTAAGGTCTTCTGCCGAACGGATATCTCCGTGAACAAACTCCACGCCTGCTTCTTTTAATCTCACCAGGTTCAGCTCAGAACCTCTTCGTTTCAGGTTATCCAGCACATAAAGCTTATACGCAGGATATTTTTCTTTTAACGCTATAGCCAGATAAGATCCTACGAATCCGGCCCCACCTGTAATCAGGATACTTCTCATCGATGTGTTTATAAATGATTGATTGCCGGAACCAACCGGTACTGCAGTACAGATCCGTTGCTGCAGGTATGGTAGTCCCCGCTGTATTTTTTATTATACTACTGTACTCGGATACAACAGTATATGCTTTCGTGTTAGTCGTTGGTTTGCAGATGCATTCAGGCTCATGGGACAAGGGGACATTCACAATTTTTTGTTGTTGATGATCGCCTCATATTGACTCGTCATACTCGAAAATTGATGTTATTACCGGGTTTTTAATTGAATTTTAAAAATTGGTGATAAAGATAACGAGTTGTTTGTTACAATACCTTTCCGTTTTTGTATTAGTTTTTCACACTAGATAAGTTTATTGGATAAAATCGGTAAGGTAGAACCGGAAAAACGTGTATAGGAGAGGGTTAGATGGAAGAAGACAGTAGAAGGAAACGCAAAAACAGGCAGGAACGGTTAAAAAGGCCGCCGGACATAAATTATCATGAGTCAGACGGACAGGGCTCCGACCCTGCCCGTCTGAGGAGTAATAGTTTTTATTTGGCAGGGGTGATCACCAGTTTACGGAACTCAATAGGACCGTGGTCGCCCTGGATATAGATAGGGCCTGGTTCTCCTTCACGGCTATCGAGAGCGCCACCGGTAATGCCGGGTATTTCTTGGTTGCTGATTACGGTTTTACCATTCACCACTACCGTCACCATTCTGCCGATGAGGGTGATGTCATAGGTCTGCCACCTATCGGGGCCCAGGGCTGCAATTTCACTCGGCGTCAGGAAGCCATAGATACCGCTGAACAGCACACTGGAAGGATGTGCGTCGCTGGGACTGTCTTCAATCTGCACCTCATGACGGCCTCTCAGATAGATGCCGCTGTTGCTGCCTTTCTGATATCTGAACTCAGCATGCAGCTTGAAGTCCGTAAAGGTCTGTTCGGAGATCAGGTTGGCGCCGGAATGCGGGCTGGTGAGAACACCATCTTTTACTATCCACTGGTTCTTATCGTTGCTGGGTTTCCAGCCGCTGAGGTCTTTGCCGTTAAACAGGTTAATCGGTTTGCCCCATATCGGTGCGCTGGTCCTTTTCAGATAGGGCGCTTTTACCCCTTTCCAGTTGTATTTTTTACCCTCGCTGGTGGTCATAGTACCCTGAATACCGGCATCGGTCAGTTCGCCTTCAATGACGAAGTCCTGGTTGCCGCTTTCCCACTGGGGCGGAATCGAAAAGCTGAATTTGCCGTTGTCAAAGTTCACTTTGGCTACCGGACGGGCAGAGCCGGAAGTACCTACAAAATAACCCACCAGGGTACGAAATCCTGACAGCTTTACTTCCAGCCAGGAAGGTGCGGATTTGCCGTTTTCATCAATCGTGATGTCCCAGCGCCCGATCAGGGCTTTGGGATCAGCAGTGGTCTGCGTGGTGCCGGGAAGTGTCCGGCCGGTTGAAAATACAGGGGCCGTGGTGCCCAATGTCAATAAACAACTCATTCCAAATACCAGGATGTTTCTGCGCATATGTATCATGTTTTTCTGCTACTATAAGCATGTTGAGAGAAAACAAGATAAAAGCTTATTTACTGTTATACAAATAATAAAAAAGAATAATATTTTTACTGCGATTTTTTACTATTCTGTTTTAGGGAGATGATCAAACTTTGCCCTGACAAATGTTTTTTTATGCAGCAGTGGACTGTCAGAGCGCAGGCAGCATGCTTATGCTGCTTTGCTGACGATTGCGCTGATGCATGGCCTTTTATCCTACCGCAAACACAGACGGCTGATGTGTTTCTGCTGTCCAATTAAGCCTGAAAAGCCCTATCTTTAAAAGGATACAACTATAACCACTACCTTATGGTCGTTACTTATGCGAGCCCGCCAGCGCCGCCATTACAACGTTTTATCAAACGTTATTGTCTCAGAGAGATAGATACAGCTGGGGCAGACCTGCTCAAACCTCTTTTTGCAGATGATAACTCCATCCTGGCATTGTCACTCACGGACACGCCTGTATGGTATCATACACCCGCTGCCTCAAGACTGGTGGACCTGAGAGACCGGCACCTGTTTGGGTTACAGACGGCTTTTAATGGTTATCAGGTCTTTAATGGCAAATACAAACTGTTGTGTATTGAGTTTAATGCCAATGGTTTTTTTTCGCTCTTTCATGTGCCGATGACGTATGTGAGGAATAACCTGTGGCGTTTTGATGATGTGGTAGGGCAGAATTTTTTTTACCTGAGTGAGCAGTTATATGGGATGCAGGATTTTTTGGAGATAGTATCGCTCATGGATACGTTTTTTATGCAGGCATTCACCTGTACAAAGGCACCTGGTAAATATACCGCGCAGATAGCCTGGGCTTATCGTCAGCTGGTGGGCAATTACGCAACAGAGGTTAGTTCGCTGGCCGGGATGGTGAATATGAGTCTGCGGAATTTCGAGCAACAGTTTACAGCGCAGATAGGGATGACCCCTGTATTGTTGAAGAGAATCAAAAGATTTCACGGCGCTGTGGCGTTGAAAGCACAAAACCCTGATCAGTCATGGACTTCCATCGCCTATGACTGTAATTATTTTGATCAGATGCACCTGATCAAGGATTTTAAAGTGTTCAGTAGTATGTCACCGAAAACTTTTTTCCGGCAGATGCCACCGCCACAAGAGCGGGTGGTATTGGTCGGATAATCCCTCCTTATTTACTTCACTACAAACTGCAGGCGTTTGCTGAATACACCCATGGTGGAAACGCCTTGTACTACACAAACAAATACGCCGGGGAGATCATCTGAGCGGAAGGAGAAACTGGCGTGACCTTCCTTGTCGGTGTTGATCAGATAGTTCCAGTACAAGGTGGTGTTATAGTCCGGTATGGCGGAAGTGTCTGATGCTATTCTGAATTCCGGTGGCTGGTATACCGGTTTTACTTTTTTTACATAGCCTGGTTCCTGTCCGTGAGGGGGCAGTTTTGCTTTGGCGGCAGCTGTTTTGGGGGCTGGTACCGGATGTATCTCCATTTCTTCGCGGGTAAATATTGTGCTGTCTTCCATGTCTGCAAGGGCATAGGTGTAGTTGACCTGTGCCAGCTGATGGTTGATTCTTTCTATATCATTCAGAAAATTTATTTTAAACTCAGATTGATTGCCTTTCACGATGCTGAGAATCACGTCTGGCTGTCCGGGGTTACTGATGAGTTGATAGGAGTTTAGCCCGAAAATACCGTCTTTATTGGTTTTCAGGGTGATCATCTCATTGTTTTTCATGAGCAGCAGGGGGATGGGTTTCTTTACTTTTTTGGATCCTTTGGTAACGAAACCACTGACAGGATTGAGCTCCTGCTGGGCAGTAGAGAGGTCTATCTGGCCGGGGAGTTTGTACTGATCTATGTAATAGTAGTGGCAGATGTCCCAGTGGTCTTGTCTGCGTAGTCTTCTTTCGCATACGCAGGTTACGGAGAAGAGTCCCTGTATGGCTTTGCCGGCGGTGTCGGTAAGTTCTATTTTACAGTTGATTACACTTCTTTTGTTATAGGTGGCGGAATCGGTGGTGAGGTTAATTTTAAGGCCGGCATCCGGAATTTTGGCGATGGTGGAGCGGGGGCTGTCTGTCGGTGTTTTTTTGATTTTATAGGAGGGCTGGTTGGGTTTGCGAATGGATATCCATTGCTGGAATTCCTGTTCATGGCTGTCGATGATGTAGTTGTTGGTATAGCCAACGAGGGCGTAATCGCCGGCAGGGAGGCTGTCGGGCAGTTCCAGCATGCCTTTGCAGACGGCCCTGTCGAAGGCGAAGCGTTCGTACAACACTGGTTTGTGCGTGTTTTCATTGATCAGCGTGACAAACAGCGTGTGGTAGGGCAGGGTGTCTGTAGCCTGGATATTGAGCAGGTAGCCGGTAAACCATATTTTTTCTGCCGGCATATAGATGTGTTTGTCGGTGTGTATATACAGGCCGGTAGAGTTGATCTCTCTGTTTTGTGCAAAGCTGTGCAAGCTCATGATGGCAGCGAGCAGAAGTAGTGCGTTTCTCATAATGGTTTGGTTAGAGTGGAACAATACAGATTGTCAGTTTCCGGTGAGTGAAAGAGGAACCAGCAAAGCATTGAGTTACTTCAGGCCCTCCGTTATTAATACAATACTACTGCCTAAGATGTTGTATCCTGTTATATTTTCTGTAAAAATGATGCATTAACGGACGCATAACATACGGTGGTTTTTCTGATGGGCTCACTTTTTATAAAAAATCCTGTGATTTTTCTGATTGCTCATAAAACAAGGACCGTAAATAGTTCATCAATACTAGCCCAGGGCTTCAGCCCTGGGAGCAAAAAGAGGCTGTATCAAATGGATACAGCCTCCGGGTTTTATTGAGTGAATGAAGTTTAATGTGTTAGTAGCAGTCGCTTTTACTGCCGGCGTAAATTGTATTCCGGCCCGGAAGTCATCGGGGTTTGCATACTGCGGTCATGCATCTGGATAGTATTGTCATCGATAACTGTAAAGGTGGTGCCTCTGTCTGCCAGGTTTCTGTAGGCGAGTGCAATTTCCTTTGACTGGCTGTTGTAGCTCCATTTGCCAATATTCTCCATTTCGTGTTCCGGCTTGCCTTCTTTGGAAAGATAGGCCTCTTTCAGACTGAAAGTAGAGTCGGTGTTGAAGGTGATAGAAACGTCGCGTTTGGTGGTACCACCGGGAATGGTCCCTTTGAATACGCCGGCATTAAAGGCGGCCGTTTCCATTGCAGGTGCAGGA
Source organism: Chitinophaga sp. HK235 (assembly GCF_018255755.1). NCBI lineage: Bacteria > Pseudomonadati > Bacteroidota > Chitinophagia > Chitinophagales > Chitinophagaceae > Chitinophaga > Chitinophaga sp. HK235. Next base: position 7,500,891 of record NZ_CP073766.1, read on the forward strand.
GTGTTGGCCATAGCATTGGGTTCTTCTTTTTTTGTGGTATTGCCTCCTTTACAGGCAATCATCATAGCGGCAGCAACAATACAGAAAGCGGGAAAAAAGCTTGCTTTGTTCATACAGCTGTGTTTTAAGGAGATGAGTATTGTAATGTAAACAGCCGTACAAAGTGGTTTGTTGTCCGGATCGAACGATTTTATACTAGTGAACAGATGATTTGGAAAATACATTCACAATAATGACACCTGCAATGATAAACAGCAAACCAATAATAGCAGGAGTGTCCAGCTTCTGCTTGAACGCTACCAGGCCAATGATGGATATCAGTACAATGCCAAGGCCCGACCAGATAGCGTAGGCTATGCCTAAGGGTATCTGTTTTAAGGTAACACTTAAACAATAAAAGGCAATGCTATACCCCAGTACCACCAGCACCGAAGGCCATAAGCGGGTGAAGCCCTCAGAAGCTTTCAGTGCTGAAGTGGCAATCACTTCCGCTACAATGGCGATGGATAACAGTAAATATTTCATCAGCATTTCATTTGCAGCTAAAATACTGGTAACACTGCTGAAATAAAATTTTTTATCTGATGAAAGAGAAGGTGTGCAGGAATATTTATCTGAAAGCGTGTATGCTTCAACGTTATTAAATGTATTAAGGGTAAAATAAGAAGGGCTGACCGGGTTGAAAATGCCTGAAGGCACTATCAACTGGTGGTCAGCCCGGTTGTATCCGGTGTTAGGGTGTAATCCCGGAGATCAGGTTTATTTCATCATGACTGGTACCGGCTGTTCTATCAGCTTTTTCAGCATGATATCTGCCGTCTGCAGTGCGCCTTCTACCCAGCCCTGGGCGTCGGAGTAGGCTTCTCCGCAGATGAACATCGGACAGTCAGCGAGCGGATGAGCGATTTTATCTCTCACTTCCCAGCTCTTAACGCCGATATTCCAGCTGTTCCAGCCGCCACCATAGGGATCTTCACCCCAGTCACGATAGGCAGCGCTTTTTACCAGCGGGGTACGTTCGATGTCATGTACCTGGGCAAGCTGACGGGATAGTTCTTCCACCATCCTTCTGGGGGCAGAATACTGGGTCCAGTCCTGGTTCAGGCCAAACATGGCCAGGCCTTTGCGGACGCCCAGTTTGTCGTCTTTGCCGACATAGGGATCTGTCAGCGTTTTGGCTCTGCCGATACGCCATGCGAGTGAACGTTGTGCGCGGAGCCCATCCCAGAAACCGGTATTGTCGCCATCGTCATAACTGGCGAGCAGCATGGCTTTTCCCTGCGTTACAGGCTCCCCGTTGTCTGCCGGCCAGTAATAGGTTTGCCTTACGGGGATGTCTGTTACAGTGCGGCCTGCCACTATCGGAGGATATGGCGGGGCGCTCACAATCTCTGTCCACCAGGGACTGTCGTAGGTGCTGAAGAGTTTGAATAAGGGCCTGCCGGTAACGCTGGCGATCAGTGGCTTTATCTCCTGCAGTTTGGGGCAGTTGGGCGCCAGCAGGTCGAGCGAACGCCGGGGCATAGCCAGGATCAGCTCCTTGGCGATAACGGTCTCCTGACCGAAGTAGAGCTCAAAGTAGCCGTCTCTCCACTCAAAGCCTTCCAGCTTTTTGTTGAGGGTAATGGTGCCGCCCATCTCTTCAAACAGTCTTGCCAGTGTGATCGGCACCTGTTGGAAGCCATTGGTAAAGCCTTTGTACACAGGAGCAACACCAAAGTCTGACAGGTACCAGGGGATGGCGTCGGCAGCGTTCCAGTTGACCAGCGTAGAGTCGTAGCCGCCGGCATCCAGGTTAAACTGGTAGCCTTCACTGCTCATTACCATATACAGCAGGTTCCAGAAGCCCCATTGGTAAAGCGGTACGCCGTCATATTTGGCGGTCTTCACCATCTCGCGCCGTTCTGCATCAGTGGCTTCCACGATGCCGGGAACAGCTTTTTCGATGGCTTCCACGATAATGGCGCCAGGGGTCTTGCCGTATTCACCTTCAGGCAACACGTAAGGTACCTTCGCAGGGTCCTTGGTGAAGTCTTCCAGGCGCAGGTATTTGCCACGGAGATAGGCGATATTCTGTGGCTCGTCTACCGGGAAGGGATACAGCGTGATCTGCTCTGCTGCCGGCAGTTTGCTGTTCAGCACATCGATCAACGCTTTAATAAGGGGTTGTACATCTTCGAGTATACGCATGCCGCCCAGCTCTGCTATCATGTTGTCGATGCCGGGAGGTCTTACCGACAGCAGCCGGCCACCGATATGGTCAGAGCCTTCAAAAACGGCGATCTTTTTTTTGTCGCCATATTTCTCTTTCAGTTTCCAGGCGCTGTACACGCCGGAAACGCCGCCGCCAATGATAGCGATATCCAGTGTTTCGTTTGTCATAGGACTATTTTTATTGGTTATAAGAAGGATTTAAAAAATTGCAGGCATATTGGCCGGAACATGACCGTTGCCATTTCCCCTGCTTGCAGCTTCTTTGGCCAGCTGGGCGGTAACGCCGTCGCTGTGGAAAACGTCGAGGGTGGGCTGCATAAAATAGTGTTTGTTGATCTCTGCTTCCCGGACAATTTTGGAAGTATCCGTTGGGGTTACCGGCGTATCCTGCGCTATGCGCATATCCAGTATGTAAGAGGTCTTGTTGTTTAACACATGGTCGACCGCTTTTTCGATAGCAGCTTTCACATTATCGGGCGTCTCCACTTTTTCACCGCTTTGACCACCGAAAGCCTGTGCCAGGCTTACATAGTTGATGACAGGAGCTTCCAGCCGCAGATAGGAAGGGTCCATGGTTTTGGGATGCCATTGATAACCGGGCGCTTCTCCATAGGCAGACACCACCTGTTGAAGTCCCATCTGCAGGGTGTGGTATTCGTGGTTGTTGGTGATGATATAGAGGATGGGTAGTTGTTCGTGTGCGGCGGTCCACCATACTTGCGGGTAAAACAGTGCGGAGCCGTCGCCTACCGCATTGATGACCAGCTTAGGTGTGATGCCCTGAACAGTGGTTTGTTCCAGTTTGATACCGATGGAGGCCGGCATAGACCATCCCAGCGAACCACCAGCCACGCAGTAATAGCTGATTGGTTTGGCACCGGTGGTGCCCAGGGGCAGATAATACTGGAAAGGAGCACCGTCAGAAACAGCTTCATGCACATACACGTATTTGTCTACGAGGCCGCGTTTTTCGATAGCCTCCTTCAGGGCGCTGGCGATCACTACGCTCCATATTTTTTCTTCCTTCATGGCACTTTGCAGGTAGGCTGCCCAGTTTTTGGCGCGTTCGCCATCCATCACTTTCATCTCCTGGTTTCTTTCGGCCGCACCCTGTGGAGGTTTGGCTTTCACGTACCGGTTCAGGAGGGGCAGGGTGGTTTTGATATCGCCGAAGATGGCGGCTTCGCCGTAATAGTTTTTAGCGATGTCCCAGGTGTTGTTGGTAAGATATATCTGTTTGAGGTGTTCGGGGAAGAGGGGACCATCGGAATATTTGAAGACGGCCAGTTGTGCCTGTGCACCAAAGCCTACGAGGAAGGCCAGGTCATGTTTATTGAAGATGTCCTGTATGGCGCTCTGGCTGCCGGGCAGCTCTCCCTGCCAGTGGTAGTCGTTGTTGGGGAAATTGGCTACGCTGCTGAATGTCTGTAATACCACGGGTGCGCCGGTCAGCTCGGCAAGCTCCTGCAGTTCGGGCCATGCGTCTGCGTAACCTACGGCATCACCGGCTACAATAACCGGGCTTTGGCTGGCGGCAAACAGCTCTGCAGCCTGACGGATAGTGGCGTCGTCGCCGGTAAAATGCGGAGAGATACGGGTGACACCTTTTACCTTGTCGGTATCCCTGATGGCCACCATGGTAAAGTCCCAGGGGATGGAAATAAATACAGGACCGTTAGGAGGTGCCATCGCTTCCTTAAAAGCCCTTTGCAATACCAGTGGTATTTCGGCGGGGGTACGTACTTCATGCGCCCATTTGGTATACTCACGGGCCAGTTCTACCAGATTGGAGGCGAGCAGTGGTTCCTGGGTAACCAGTTCGTTCTGTTGCTGGCAACAAAGGATCACCAGTGGCATTTCAGAGCGGTAGGCATTGAACAGGTTGCCAATGCTATGAGCAATACCGGGGGTGACATGAACCACCAGTACGCCGGGTTTACCGGTCATACGGGCAGATCCCATCGCCGCACCGATGGCAATGTTCTCGTGCAGGCATTCGATGTATTTTACACCGTTAACCTCGTAACTGGTACCGTCGATAATAGGGATTTCATTAGTACCGGGCACACCAAAGATGTAATGTATGCCCAGGTCCTTCAGAATGTCGAACACGTAGTCCCGTGTCCAACGGGTCACGTTGGAGGAAGTTTTAGCCATAAGTAAAATGATGGTTTGGAGTTACAGAATTGACTTTTATTTCAAGCATGGAAACCTTGCTGATGTACAGATCCGGGGATAAGCTTATCCCTGTTTTAAATAACTGGAAATGGCGCCTCCTTCACCGGAAATATCATGGATCCAGGGTTTTAAAAGTTCAAAATAGAGATAGTAACTGTTGCCCGCGCTTATGGTTTGATTTTGAGAGAACACAGCAGGCGAAACGCCCGCTGCTAACAAATACTAATGCTTGTGATAGTAATGGGAAATAGTTAGTTGTCCTGATGGAATCAGTTTTACTAAGATAATTATATTTTTTCAACAGCCAATTTTTTCTTGAGGGGATTTTGACAGCAGGGCCTGTTCTGCTGTACAGGCGGATATTTGACGCTGCCGTAACTACAAAATACACAGCAGTCACTTTTTAATGGCTGTAGCTGCTGATGGCAGTTTTTACATTCATAAAAATAACGGCAGGCATTGGTCAGCATGAATTCATTTTTGCTGTGGCCGCAATGCGGACAGGTGATATTACTCACTCATTGCCGGGATGACAATTCATAAGCCTGCATCAGGTCATGTTTATAACCATGTATCCAGGTCCAGTTGTCGCCCAGCGGGCTGAAGTCAACCTCGCCGTCAAGCCCATAGGCCCGGATCTCACCATCCGGATCATCCTCTTCATCAAACATGGCCCTTGCGATAAAGGTAAACCTTCCCCATTGGAAGGCAAAGATCTGCCCATTGTCAGGGTTAATAAACATATGATGGTAGCTCAGTGTGTATTTGGTGTTTTCAGGCAGGGTGCCACCGTACCGGTCATCAAAAAGGAAGGTGATGCTGCCTTCGTCAAAAGGGCTTCCGGCTTCTCTTCCGGCGGCAAAAAAAATTTCCCGGGCTGCTATCTCCTCCGGAGACAGATTCAGGTAGGCCAGCACCTTATCATTGTCGCGGTTGCTGATGATTTTATCCAGTATATGCATAGGTGTTAGAGGTAATCAGATCCTAAAGATAAAAACATATATGATTGATGAGTTTTTATTAAATTAGTGTTCACCTATACTATCATGCCAACAATGAAAGTCACTACTGTAGACCTGATTGCGCGCTTATTTTCACTGACTGCATTCGCACAAAAGGATACAGCCGCCGGTTTAAAAGACCTGCAGCTGAAAGGGAATCTGTTGCCACCCGTAAAATTAATGTTAGGTTATGTTATCGGATAAACGTAAACGGATATACGCACTTGTCGTATTGTCAGTTGTTGTACTGGCAGCTTGTAGTACTGCCTATCCTACCACCAATAAGATGAGGGAGGACACCGGATTTTCCATCCCTACTGGTGTTAAAAAAGGCAGGAGGTTGATCCATCCTTCTATTCTGTTTAATGAAGCCATGCGTGAATACTGGATCTCCAGAAAATCATTTCCCGCCACGCTGCAACAGTTCGAGTATTCGGGCGATAAAGCCAGAAAAGCAGTGAAAGACATGCGGGAATCGGGGTTTCTCTCCCTGGATATAGGCTATTCCCTGCTCGACTCTATGGAGATATTTTTCACACACAAACCGGTGTATACCCAGCGTGTAGGCAAAACAGACCTGAGCCTCGATGCCAGAGGTGTGTTTATCTATACCGCGAAAGATTCTTCTGTGATGAATATCACCAAACTGGAAAGAGGGTTGTTTGTTCGTTGAAGGTACGTGTGTACTACACCGTATTAATATTTTTAGTTAAATTGAAGGTATAATCAACAGACAGACCATACTATGAAAATAGCCACCTATAATGTTAACGGGATCAATGCCCGCCTTCCGGTATTACTGCGCTGGTTGAAGGAAAGTGCGCCGGATGTGGCCTGCCTGCAGGAGCTGAAAGCCCCGCAGGAAAAATTTCCTGAAAACGAAATACGGGAAGCAGGATACGATGTGATCTGGCATGGCCAGAAAAGCTGGAATGGTGTTGCTATTCTGTCACGCGTAGGTACACCGCAGGAGGTGAGAAGAACATTGCCAGGAGATGAAGAAGATGTAAACAGTCGTTATATAGAAGCTAATGTCAATGGCATATTGATCGGTTGCCTGTACCTGCCTAATGGTAACCCGGCGCCAGGTCCTAAATTCGATTATAAGCTGGGCTGGTTTCAGCGGTTGATGGACCACGCAAAACAGCTGCTGGAGCAGAAAGTGCCCGTAGTGCTCACCGGTGACTACAACGTAATGCCCACCGATCTGGATGTATATAAGCCCGAGCGCTGGGTGGATGATGCGCTCTTCAGGCCGGAAGTAAAGGCCGCCTTTCACGAGCTGGTGGCACAGGGCTGGACAGACGCCGTCCGCAAGTTGCATCCGGGAGAAAAGATCTACACTTTCTGGGACTATTTCCGTAATGCCTACGGACGGGATGCCGGCCTGCGGATTGATCATTTTCTGTTGAGTCCTGAACTGGACAAACGACTGACCGCCGCCGGCGTAGACCGCCATGTGAGGGGATGGGACAAATCCAGCGACCATGCCCCGGTATGGGTGGAGCTGAAAGACAAATAATAAAAGCTGCTTACCATCAGGCGACGCTTGTGCTGCAGGTGCTGTTGATAACGCTCAGTAATTCCTGCTGCAGGCTGCGGCCTTTATCTTCATTATACCACTGCTGCAGTTCAATTTTCATTTGTTCAAAATCTGCGTTGGCAGCCTTGAGCCGGTCATACAGTACCTGACAGCCCACTGGCCTGGGTCCCCAAACGGCCATATCGTTATTGTCATTATCACGGATGATCAGTTTGGGAATGGACTTGCCGCCGTTGGTCAGGTATTGTTCGATCAGGAAAGGAGCAGTGTCACGCAGCTGAATGTCCAGCTGGATAAGTGGATTCAGCTCCGCGATCTTATACAGGAAGGGCACGATGTGTGATGCATCGCCGCACCAGGGTTCGGTGATAACGATCCACTGCTGTGGTTCCGTAATATTTTTTACGGCGGTGATCATCTCTTCGCTGAGTACACCGATTTTTAACCAGCGTTGTTGTCTCGACCAGTTGAGCTTTGTATAGTTGAGATAATCGGGATTGTTATAGGGAGCTGTCGGGTTGGCATCTTGCAGGATACTTTCAAAAACCTGCTGATAAGCTGTAAAATTCATCTGCACACTATTTTATTGTTGAAGGCCTGAAATGATTTTTCTGAAGGCGGCAGCAGCGTTATGTACCTGTACCAGCCATTCTTCGGCCGCGGTACCGTCGGCGCCGTCTGTGATATATTTCAGACACAGAAAAGGTATATTTTCCTTCATAGCCACCAGGGCGAGGGAATAGGCTTCCATATCGATTACGTTGTAATCGGAAGTGATATGGCCTGTTTCGAAGTTGTCGCCGGTGCCGCAGACACCTTCCTGAAGGCCGTGCAATTGCAGGCCGTAGTTCAGTACTGGCTCGTGGCCGGAGAACGGTGTTTCATATTTACGGTAACCCAAACCGGTAACGTCCATATCGCGCTGGATAAACCGGGTACAGCACACCACTTCGCCCCGCTTAAAGGTGTTGCTACCGGCAGAACCCAGGTTAACAATCAGTCCTGGCCTTTCTTCCTGGATCTTTTTAGTCAGACTAAAGGTGGCATTTACTTTTCCGATACCCGCGATTAGCGTGTTATCATTGTTAAATTCTTCCGCTGCTTCAGATTCCAGTGCAAAAACAAAAAGCGGTTGCTGTTTCATCAGGCCGGTGATCTTTGTTAAATCTGTGAGAGGTCCATTACTCATACGTATATTACAGTTGTCTTTGGTGGTATTAAGATGCCGCAAAATTACGTTAAAATGATGGATTGGCGCGGGTTTTTTGGTTACCTGCAAGATACCGCCCTTGTCAGCCAGTATAGTTATTTTCTATACATACTATGCCCAAAATCGATAGGGTTATGAAGTAATATGGATGGATATTGATATAAAAAAACAAGATGTCTGATACTGTCAGTAAAACCGTGGAAATACATGCTCCTGCATCAAAAGTCTGGGCCTTCCTGACACAGCCGGACAAGATAAATTTATGGATGATGGATACGCCAACGGATATTCAGTCTGCCTGGGAAGCAGGCAGTTCGCTGGTGTTTAAAGGCGACCTGCATGGTATACCCTACGAAAATAAAGGTGTTATTCTGCAGTATGAGCCGGAAGCAGTGCTGGCATATACACACTGGAGTTCGCTGTCACAGCGGCCGGATGAACCCGCGCATTATGGGGTGATTACTTTCCGGCTGACAACGCATGGTACTATCACCACCCTCGAATTTACCCAAACCAATGCCGGCGCCTATGCTACGGAGCGGCATATTAACTTCTACTGGACAACGGCACTGGGTCTGATCAAAAAACTAAATGAAGCGGACTAAAGGCGGCTTTATGTCTTTCGCCCCATTAAGAAATAGGTGCCGCTGTCGGTTTTGTTCTATTTTCCGGGAACGCAGGGAACTAATTTTGGTAAAAAGATTATTATTTATGAAACACCTGATTATACTTTTTACCCTGATGATTTTCGCTGCAGCTGTTAACGCTACTCCCCGCCCGGTGCCGGAAGAAGATAAAGAAAAAGCCCTGCTGGTGCTGCAAACCAAATGTAATGTCTGCCATACCCGCAATAACCCTTTCCGTATTTTCAATAGCAGAAACATGGAAAGAAATGCCAGTGCCATTTATACACAGGTGTTTGTAAAAGGACGCATGCCCAAAGGGGATGATATAAAACTTACGGAAGGGGAAAGAGAAACACTGAAGAAGTGGCTTGCAGGAAATATATAGGATGGGGACGGTTGTGTTAGAAATTTTCTAAAACCTGGCATAGCCAGGTTTTTTTATTTGTTATTTATTTTATGTAAATGAATTTGATTTTTAGCTAATTAATTTATTTTAACAAGATCTGTATTGATAAAAAGACAAAATTTGTTAAATTTTACCGCTTTTTATCAAACGTATTTGACTTTTTGTTGAAAAAATTTTCTCCTGTGTGGTATTTTGTTAGTGAATATTTATAGATTTGCAATAAATATTGAAATTTATCCAAAACAATCTTCATAAAAGAACAAAATGATCACGCTCACTACAAAAAACGACGTATTACATCTGGAAAAGGGCATAGCCCTGATAAAGGAGTTTTTCCCGGTACAATTGGGCCGGCTGCTTTCACTGACGAAAGTATCAGCTCCGCTGTTCGTTAAGTCTGGTACTGGATTCAACGATGACCTCAACGGTGTTGAAAAACCAGTGAAATTCAATCTGAAAGACATCCCATACCCGGTAGAGATTGTACAGTCTCTCGCCAAATGGAAAAGGATGCGTTTGCACCAACTGGGCATGGAAGCAGGGCAAGGTATTGTTACCGATATGCGCGCTATCCGTCCGGATGAAGTGGTATCACCTATTCACAGTTTTTATGTAGACCAGTGGGACTGGGAGAAGCATATCCAGGCTTCTGACAGACGCATCAGCTACCTGAAAGACACCGTAGAGAAGATTTATCAGGCTATCCTGGACACCAACGCCCTCTTACAGGAACAACACGAAAGCGTACTGGAACTGCCGGCATCCGTTTATTTCATTGACAGCGAAACCTTATTGAAACGTTATCCTGGCCTTACCCCCAAAGAAAGAGAAAACAGGATTGCGAAAGAATACGGTGCCGTATTTATCATGGGCATAGGTGGACCGCTGTCTGATCAGGCTGTTCATGATGACCGCGCCCCGGACTATGATGATTGGTCTACTGCCAATGAAGAAGGTTTCTTCGGACTCAACGGAGACCTGATTCTGTGGAACCCGGCGATGGACAGTGCACTGGAGCTGTCTTCCATGGGTATCCGGGTAGATGCTGCATCTCTGAAAGAACAGCTGTCCCTGAAAGATTGTGTACACAGAAGTGAACTTGAGTTTCACACGAATGTGTTAAACAGCGTGTATCCGTTAAGTATAGGTGGTGGTATCGGACAATCCCGTCTTTGTATGTTCCTGTTGCAAAGGAAACATATTTCAGAAGTGCAGTCAGGTATCTGGCCCGAATCAAAATAATGCATCGCATATAATATAGCCCAGGACTAACGTCCTGGGCTTTTTGATTGAATATTGAACAACGGAATAAAAATTGTTTGAAAACCCGCGAATTTACTATTGTTTCATAGCCTCATTTACAATTATCTTTAGCTTTGCTAAAAATATGTCCAACTAAATCTAAACGCTGAAATTAAAATTGTCAACCTGGTGCCACCTATCGGAGATGTAATCTGCCGCTGTAGCTGCATTGTCATAGTTGCCTTTTTCAAGCCTGTAATGTAAACATGAAATCTATATCTAAACGCTTGTATCAACCAAATTTCAAGAGTAATTAAAACGAAAAACATGAGAAAACTTCTCTGGTTATCAGCGATTTTTTTGCTGGTAACGTTGTTGTCTCCCGGGTTTGCTTATGCCCAGGGGCCTAAAACAGTTACCGGTACTGTACTGGCCGAAGACGGCACCCCTATGCCGGGAGTAACAGTCAGAATCAAAGGCACTAACCGTAACGCACAAACGGATGTAACAGGTAAGTTTCGCATCGAGGCAAAACCGGGAGAGGGCCTTGATTTCTCTTTCATCGGTTTTGAAACCCAGAGCGTAAAAGTAGGAGAGAACACTGCTTTCAACATTAGAATGCGTTCTTCTTCCAGTGCGCTGGAACAAGTGGTGGTAACGGCCATGGGCATCAAAAAAGAAAAAAAGGCCCTGGGGTATGCCGTACAGGACATCAAATCGGCCGAACTGCTCAAAAACAAAGATGCGAACCTGGTCAATTCTCTCAATGGTAAGATCGCCGGTTTGAACATCACGAATTCCGGTGGTGCGCCCGGATCTTCCGCTGCTATCATCATCCGTGGCGGTACTTCTCTGGAGCGTGATAACCAGCCGCTTTTTGTAATCGACGGAATGCCGATGGACAACTCTACCGGACAAGGTGATAACAGTGCTTTTGATGGATCTGTCAACTTAGCGACTACCAATGGTAACCGTGCCATGGATATCAACCCGGAAGATATTGAATCCATCTCTGTGCTGAAAGGGCCTGCTGCTGCGGCTTTATACGGTCTGCGTGCTGCTGCCGGCGCTATTATCATCACTACAAAAAAAGGTACAACGGGGTTGGTTACAGGCTCCGTCACCAGCCGTTATATGAACAACTGGGTGAACAGACTGCCTAAACAACAGGGTGTTTATAAACAGGGGACTTATTATAAAGGCACGCTGAACAAACAAACCAGCCTTTCCTGGGGCGATAAATTCCAGCCAGGCGAGGAAGTATTTGATAATATGGGCAATTTTTTCCAGCATGCCAACGCGTTTGATAACAGCTTCACTGTTTCGGGTGGTACCCAAAACGGTAACTTCTTTCTCTCTGGTTCCAACCTCAACCAGGGCGGTGTAGTACCTACCACCAACTACAATCGTTCCACACTCAGGTTTAACGGTGAACAGAAAATCGGCATCTTCACCTTTGGATTAAATGCTTCCTATGCTACGAGCACCACGCAGAAAACCCTTACCGGTACTGGTTTGTGGAGCTCTGGTGGTACTGGTTATATGGAAAGTATCATGGCCTGGCCCCGTAATGATGATATGCGTGTATGGCTCAATCCTGATGGTACCAAACACCGGCTGCTTCCGGATATTGACCTGGATGCCGATATTGACAACCCTTACTGGGTGATCAACCGTATGCCACAGTCAGATAAAACCAATCGTTTAATTGGTTCTGCCTACGCCAATGTAAAGCTTACCAGCTGGCTGGACGCTACTTACCGCCTGGGTGTTGATAACTATACCACTCAGTTTGAGAACCTCGTCACTCCGGGTTCCAGTGTTAAACTGGCCTGGCAGAAAGGTATGCTGTCGCAGACAGACCGGAATTACAACTATGTAAATTCCAATCTGATGCTCAACTTCCACAAGACTTTTCATAAGGATTGGGATGCAAACCTGATCCTGGGTACTACTTCGGAAGATACGTATATCAAATCCAATTCGGCCAGAGCTGAAAATTTCCTGCTGCCTGATTTCTATGCGCTGAATAATGCAGACAGGAAAAACCAGTACATCTCCCAGGCTGTTTCCCGCAAACGGCTGGCAGGCTTTTATGGAGATCTGCGTTTGTCCTACAGAAATATCTTTTACCTGAGCGTTACCGGTCGTAACGATATCTCATCCACCCTGCCGGTACAAAACAGGTCTTTCTTCTATTCTTCCTACAGCGGCAGCTTCGTGTTTACAGAACTGTTGCCTAAAAGCGATATCCTGAGCTTTGGAAAGATACGTGCTTCCAGGGCACAGGTGGGTAAAGATGCATCTCCGTATCTCACCCAAACCTATCTGGAGGCGCCTCAGCTCACCATTGGCGGCGGTTTCCGCAACGGCGTGTCCCGTGGTAATCCCAATCTGAAACCGGAAAAAACCACTTCCAGCGAGTTCGGTGCAGAACTGCAATTCCTGAGAGGCAGACTGGGACTGGATGTTGCTTATTATAAAAACGTAAGTACCAATCAGATCGTTACCCCGCGTGTAAGTAACGCTACCGGCTATATCCTGAACTCCGTTAATGCCGGTGAGATTGAAAACAAGGGTATTGAGATTAGCATTAATGCCAATCCTGTGAAGAAAAAAGACTTCAACTGGAATGTTACATTGAATATGTCCAGCAATAAGGGTACTGTAAGACAACTGCCCGGCTCTCTTTCTGTGCTGTACGTGACTGATGCACAGGTTGCAAATGCCAAGGCTGCTTCCTTTGATGGCGGTAATTTCCTGGGTATCAGCGGACAGAAATGGCTGACAGATGAAAATGGCAACGTGCTGCTGGACTGGAATACCGGCTTACCAACCGTGAGCGTGTCTACTACTACGTATATTGGTAACCGTGAGCCAAAACTGCTGGGTGGTCTGAACAACAACTTTACCTACAAGCAGTTTAACTTCTCTTTCCTGTGGGATTTCCGTGTTGGTGGAGATGTTTATAACGGTACCGACTATTTGCTGACGATGTATGGTCTGAGTGCAAGAACACTCAACAGAGGAGAAGATATTACGCTGACAGGAGTAGCTAAAAATCCTGCTACCGCTAAATATGAGCCGGTAACCAAAACAGTCAAGGCTACCGAAGCATTTTATACCGACTACTACCTGAAAAACGCACCATTCTTTATCGAAAAGGTTAACTGGCTGCGCCTGCGTTCCGTTTCTCTTTCCTATGCGCTTCCGAAATCAGCGCTGCTCCGGACTCCCTGGTTGAAAGAAGCTACTATCACAGCATCTGGCAGTAATCTGCTGCTCTTCACCAACTATTCCGGTATGGACCCTGAAACCAGTGCTGCCGGTGCAGGTTCTGCAGGTTCCGGTTCTTCAGGCATTGATTATGCCGGTGTGCCTGCCACCTCCGGATTTGCGATTGGTCTTAACCTTAAATTCTAAATGCTACGGAAATGAAAAAAGTTATTTGTCTCATAAGTTTATCACTTGCGCTCAGCTCCTGCAAAAAATGGGTGGATATCAATGATAACCCCAGTTATGGCAACTCTACAGTGCCTTCTGCTGACCAGCGTCTCCCGTCTATACTGGCCCAGTTTTCTGATACCTATGAAAGTACCGGTACACGTACTGCTTACCTCGGTCAGCAGCTGGCTACGGTGGCTGCTAATGGAGGTAACAACTACAACCTTACTGCCTGGGTAACGAATGCTTCCAATATTGGATGGCCCTGGCAGGCATGGTATGTGAATACTGCTGTGAACATAGCGCCGATGATCGCTGCTGCGGAAAAAGTACAGGCCTATCACTATATCGGTGTAGGAAAAATTATCAAAGCCTGGGGATTTGGAACGCTGGCGGATGTATATGGTATGCTGCCCTATGATGAATTTGATAATCCTGCCACTTTTGTTCCGAAGTTTGACCAGGGTGATTATATCCAGGGGAAAGTACTGGGACTGCTGGACGAGGCGATTGCAGACCTGCAGAAAACGCAGGGACCTACTGCTCCCGCACTGTCCAAAGGAGATATTCTGAATAACGGGAATGTTGATAACTGGTTAAGGCTGGCTTATGGCCTGAAAGCCCGTTTCCTGCTCCATGGTTCGCGGCTGGCCGGATTTAATGCTCAAGCTGTACTGGATGCTGCAGCCAAAGGCCCTCAAACAGAAGCCCAAAGCTCTGTGATGCAGTATGTGGATGAAGGCCCGGATGTATCGGCTGCCAACAAGGAAGCCTTACAATACACCAATACAGGTACTTCTGCCAGGATCACTAAACTGTATATCGATTACCTGACCAACAATTATACCGGTGCACCTACTGGAGCCAGTAACAGGGAAGACCCACGCATAGACCTGCTGATACCTAGTCAGGCGGATAAAGCCGGGGTAGTACTGTATCGTACACAGGGTGTAGATATGTCATCCGACTTTGTTAAAAGCGGCCCTTCTGCCTATTCCTATAACGCTACTACCAATAGCTTCAGCAGCAAGGATTCCATTTATGTGATCCTGCGTAAAACACCTTATGCGCCCGGTCTTAAAGACCGTATTCAGTCTACCGGTACCTGGTATACCCGTCGTGGAGCCAAAGGACTGCTGCTGACAAATGCCGAAATGCGTTTTATCGAAGCAGAACTATTCTTTAAACAAGGGAAGAACATAGAAGCACTGGCCGCCTATAAAGCCGGTATCCGTGCACACATGAGTCACATGAGCATACTGCCGGCCACTATCGATGCTTTCCTCAACAGCACCTCAGTAGAGCAGGATCCTGCGAAACTTACGCTGAGCAACATCATGATCCAGAAATACATTGCATTGTCCTATTCTCCGGAACTGTGGAATGACCTGCGCCGTATGAACTATTGTGCAGATGCTGGCGGTAATTATAACGAAGCCACCGGTGTATATAAAGGTTTTAAACGCCCGGCTCACGTGCCCGCGCAGTATTATCCTGCACAAACAGACTGGCCCCGCCGTTTTGCAGTGGCCAACTATGAGATCAACTACAATGTTGAACAAGTGTTGAAAGCTGATCCTGATGCCAATACGCCTGGTTATGTACTTAAGCCGGTGTGGTGGAACAAGTAAGAAACTGAAATACAGATAAACAAAACAGCCGTCTCATATTAACGAGACGGCTGTTTTGTTTTATCATGGTATCCGTTGTAAAACAAAATCGTTGTAATTATCTTTCATCGGCAATTCATACTCCGTATGTAAGGTCCTTCTTTTTACCGTGACAGGCTGTTCCAGCACAGGATTAAAACCCGTTTTTTCCACTTCGTGCCAATATACACCGATGCCTCTTTTTTGCCAGGAGGGTAGATCATTGAAGTTGCTGTTGTAGTGGAACAACAGCTCATTTTTATCAGCAGTGCTCAGTCCTTCAATTTTCTCAGTGGCCGCTGTGGCAGAAAGTCACCGGGTAAAACCACGGCCATCGATACGGGCTACTATATACATTCCTGGTAAAACGACCATGTCGTTGGCAGATTCATAGACCCGCATCTTCTTGTCCAGTTCATCAAATTTCATTGGTCCAGGGTTTTATCACAAAGTTGTTGTCATCAATGGTTACATAATACAGTTCATCAAAACCTTCATCAGGAGCAGGTAGCTCCAGTTTGTTGAAAACGCCTCTGATACCGATTTCCGGGATACAGGCTTTTCCGCTTCGCTGGCTGTTTCTTTGCAGTGCATCTTCTATGCGCGACTGGAAATAATAACCGATGGTCCTGAATTTATGTTGTTTCGCCAGTTGTATATATTTCTGGCGGTCTGCTTTTCCAGGGTTGGTATTATCTACTACAAATGGGAGCCGGCTTTTGAAGCATGCTTCGAGGAAGAGGTCTTCCCGGTGCCTGGTTTTAAAAAGGTCGAGCGAAATACGGAGATGGGAGTGAAAAAAATGTTGCTGATAAAATGTTGATTTCCCTGTTGCCTGTATCCCGCAGAAAATAATTGTCTCCATAACAGGGAAAATAGGGAAAAGAAGGGAAAGGAAAAACAGTGCATTCCTGGCCTTAGCGGGCCAGGAATGTATCTACTTGTTCAATCAACCATTTAGGCTGATCATACATGATAAAATGTTTGGAGACATCGTTCATGGCGATAACAGTCTGTGGCGCCTGCTGGTATTGCTGTTGGTAGATTCCCAGGACCGCCTCGCGGGTAACGCCGTAGTCTTTAAAACCGGCCCAGTCGGCCAGTACCAGGATGGGGCACTGGATTTTGCGGATCTCCTGGCGTAGGTCGGAGGTACATAGTTCATACATCACCTGGCCCTGGGTAGGGGAATCAGAGCTGGCGGCCATGGATATCACTTTTTGAATGTTGATACTGTCTGTGATCATGGAGGCGAGTGTCGTGATCTGTTGTTTGCGGACCTGTTCAGGTGTGAGGGTAGACATCATTTGTTTCATACCCAATGCCATCGGCCGGGCACTATCGGCTGTGGCTTTGGGTCCCATCCAAAAGACCGGCAGAAAAGGAACTCCACTGACGCTTACCAGTTTGCCGGGTAAGTTGGGGTAAAGAATACCAAACTGCAGCGCCAGCCATCCTCCCAAACTGTGACCGATGATAACTGGTTTGTCCAGTTTGTTGTCCCGTATAAAACCGGCCAGTTCATGTGCCACCGTTTGAAGAATGCTGTCAGACTGTATAGGAGGCTGGCCTGCGAAGCCTGGTAACGTCAGTTCATAACAAGTGTAGTTATTACGGTAATGAGCTATTATTTCGTCCCAGACAGCACCGGAAGAATACAATCCATGTATGAAAATAACCGGTTTACCGTGTCCTTCTTTTTTGACAGCAAAAGAATAAGGCTGGCCGGCAAAAATGTCCTGCTGGGAAATGGCCATGTAAAGGCAGACCATTATCATGATACGTATAGGAACGAATTTGAAAAACGCAGTCATATAGAAATGATTTAGTGTGATAGGATGCTGGAACAAAGAGACAAATTAACGGAGGAGATGGAAAATTATTTTGACGAGAAGCGGGTTATAGATGATGAAATAACTGTTGAGTTCATTTTGGATATAAAGTTTAATTATATTGCTGGCACAAATGCCAACAATACTGTAACCGTAGTTTTTAAGGCTGTTTGTGCCCGTAGCAAATTTTCTAAACCCGAAATATCTATGAAATATTTTTATCAAACGCTATTATGCTTGTTTTTGTTTGTTATCGTTTCACCTGCATGGGGACAGTCAAAGGGTTCTTTTACAGTTAAAGGGGATCTTGACAAGTATTACCCGGTTGCATGGAAAGACGAAGGCTGGAATAATAACACCGCCTCAGAGCTGGAAATAGGGCGTTCATCTGTACATGTAGATGGTGACTGGAGAGGTTCGGTGATTGCGAAGTTTCGTTATCATGTCACTGCCTGGGGAAACAGATCATCATTTATTGAAGCGGATATCCATCAGGATGGTTTGTCAAACCCTGATTTTATTGCAGGCTGGAGAGATGTATCCGGCGCCAATCCCAGCTATGCTATTGTTATCTGGTTGAGGGGAAATACCACTTATTTTTATACATCGCGTTATACGATAGCACCTCCCGATGTATACGATGGTGTAGCCAATAGTTTGCCTTTAGTGCTCACAGGTGAGCCTCCCCATACGTTTAAAACTACCGTGGATGATTATGTGAACAAACAGGGTAAATCGATGGGGGCATTGTATCTAAACGGAGCCACTAACTGGACCAATCAAAACTGGCAAAAGGCTCTCAGGTTTCCAAAAGGAAATGCATTGGAGATGGATGGAGGAACAACCAAATACGGTATGGGTGCGAGCACCGACAATATATTTTACTTTTTCTCTACAAATGGTGAAGATGCCAGCCCTGCTCCAATCTACAGAATGATCATAAACTACAATGGAGAGTTTGGTATAGGAACAATGCCTGTAGCCGGTTTTAAAATGGTGGTAGATGGTTCGCTGGGTGCCAGAAGAATAAAGGTGGCACAAGGTAATTGGGCCGATTTTGTTTTTCATGATGATTATAAATTGCCTTCTTTACAGGATGTAGAAACCTTTATCAAAAACAACAAACATCTGCCTGATATCCCTTCTGAAAAAGAAGTAACCGAAAAAGGGCTGGACGTAGGTGAAATGAATAAACTGCTGCTGCAGAAAATAGAAGAGATGACCCTGCATATGATCAAAATGGAAAAAAGAATTCAGGAGCTGGAAAGCAAGCAGGCAAAGTAAGCCCGTTTGATCCATTGGTGGTATGCTTTCGTCAATTAATATTGTTATTTTAAGGGGGGCATAATACCTTGCTGCTGTTTATGCGATCGTTTCTTACAAAATACAAAGGGGTACATATCCTCTTCTGGGCTGCTAACCTGGCTTTCTGGTGTTATGCCACCTGTACGACCTATCATGTGCCGATATGGGAAGGGCTCCGGAATAACGGACTATGGCTGCTTTTGCAGGCGGTGCTCGTGTATGCCATCATATACTGGCTGATGCCCCGTTATTTCTACCAGAAAAAGTACCGGAAGTTTGCATTTGCAGCCGCAGGCCTGTTGGTGGGTATCTCTCTGTTGATTGCCTGGGTGACGGTCTCCCTGGTCAAGGGAGACCATCCCGACGCGAAGATGAGTAGCATACTTTATTTCTCCCTGTATATCGGGATGACCAATCTTTACGTCGCTTTTGTATTTATTGCCGCCAAGGCGATCAAGGACAAACTGACGGCAGACCGCCGTAACCGGGAAGCGGAGAAGGAGCGTACCGAAAATGAGCTACGTTTTCTCCGCTCTCAGATGAACCCCCACTTTCTGTTTAATGCCATCAACAGTATTTATGTGCTGATCCGGAAAGACCAGGAAATGGCCGCGGGCACACTGGCTACCTTTGCGGATATGTTGCGTTACCAGTTGTACGAATGTAATACCGAAACCATCTCAATAGACAAGGAAGTGTGTTATCTCAACAGCTATGTGCAACTGGAGCAGCTGCGTAAGGGGAAGGCACTGCAGCTGGACTATCATGTGGGGCCGGAAGTTAGGAATTTCAGGATAGCACCACTGATGCTGATTCCTTTTGTGGAAAATGCTTTTAAGTACGTTTCTACCTATACCACCCGGGAAAATAGTATCCGGCTGCATTTGAATTACCAAAACGATACATTCCTGCTGGAAGTGGAAAATACCATTGAGCCGGTTAGTAAGCCGGCCACCAATGGTGCCGGCGGAATCGGACTGGAAAACGTAAAACGCCGGCTGGATCTTATCTACAAAGGTGACTATAATTTACTGATCACACCAGGACCTTCTACTTATAAGGTGATGCTGTCTATAAAAATGTTATGAATCTACAGTGTATTATTGTTGATGATGAACCACTGGCCCGCGAAGGGCTGGAACTGCTGGTCAGGGAAACCGGTTTTCTCCGGCTGATAGCTCTCTGC
This sequence comes from Chitinophaga sp. HK235, assembly GCF_018255755.1. NCBI lineage: Bacteria > Pseudomonadati > Bacteroidota > Chitinophagia > Chitinophagales > Chitinophagaceae > Chitinophaga > Chitinophaga sp. HK235. The sequence goes on from NZ_CP073766.1 coordinate 7,520,727, forward strand.
GGCAATGCTATGGAGGCCTCTCAGATACTATCGCAGGAGAGAGTAGACCTGATGTTCCTGGACATCGAAATGCCCAGAGTAAGAGGTATTGACTTCCTGAAGGGATTAACCGTTCGTCCGGAAGTGATCATCACCACCGCATATCCTCATTTTGCGCTGGAAGGATTTGAGCTCAACGTGCTCGATTACCTTGTAAAGCCTATCACGCCGGAACGTTTCCTGCGGTCTGTGAACCGTGCCCGTGAGCTGATGGAGAGCAGACAGGCTTCTTCCCCTGCAGTGGATTTTTTCTTCATCAAATGCAACAACAGTTACGAGAAGATCAACTACGATGATATCCTTTATATAGAAGGCTCACAGAATTATGTGACCATCAATACACGCCTGGGTAAATTTATGACGCTGGCCACCATGAAATCTGTAGAGGAGCAACTGCCTCCCGGCAGGTTTATGCGGATACAGAAATCATTTATTGTGGCCGTCAATAAAATTCAATCTCTTTCAGGTAACGAAGTCACCATCGGCACCTATAAAATTCCGGTCAGCAAAATTTATAAAGAAGAGCTGATGCAGCTGATCGACAAACATCTCATCAAAAGATAGTCATCAGAATTTATCCTTGCGGAAAACCGGTGTCCACGTGTTTTTAGGCTCAAAGTGTTTCCACAGGTAGGCTGAAACTGCTCTGATCATCTCCACTGCTTCATTATCAGCATCCCAGCGCTGGTCTTTGATGTTTTTGGTGCCTACATAAAAAACATAATCTCCATGTGGTGCATTGACCAGTACCACTTCTGATCTGGATTCATCCACAGATCCTGTTTTTGCAGCCGCCTGTACATAGGGTGGAATCTGGGTGAGGGCCTGTTCATCATAGTATCCTTTGGTCATCAGGCGGTACATTCTCTCACTGGCCGCACGGCTGATCACTTCTCCACGGAAAATTTTGGCCAGCAGGGTCGACATTTCACGGGGTGTGGTTTGGCCCCAGCCGTACATTTTACGGTTATCTTCCCTTCCGGGTGTACGGGAGTTGACACGGGTGTCTTTTAACCCATATTGTTCCAGCAGTTGATTCACTGATGCGCCACCGCCCGCCAGTTGCTGGTTCCAGAGAGAAGTGGTATTATCGCTGTAAGCCATCATCAGGGCAGCCAGTACACTCACTTCCGTAACAGCGCTGTCTTTAAAGAACTGCATCAGTCCTGAACCGCCATACCGGCTGGAGTCACGGTACACCATCGACTGATGGTATCCCAGCTCTCCCTTGTCTATTTTATTGAATAAGCCCACCAGCAGTGGAATCTTTACGATACTGGCCGTCGGGAAAATCGTATCTCCGTTGATGGAAGCCCATTTGCCTGTCTGCAGATGCTGCACGTATATACCGGCAGTACCTTTGAAATTATCTGCGATTTGTTGTAATCCTTGCTGTAACCGGGCGTCAGGCTTCTTCTTCAGCTGGGCAAAGGTCATAAAAGGTAACAACAGTAATACAAAGAGACTTGTTTTTTGCATAGGAAAAGATGATAATGTCTGGCCAAAAGATAAAAAGAAAAGCAGAGATATGCTAACGTTGTCCCTGTAATTCCTGTTTGGACCGGCCTGACTGCCAGCATGTCCCTGAAAAACTCACTACATTGTCTTCAATATACGCCCACTGATGATTATTTCATAAAATATATCCGGGACAGTAAAGCGCTGAAGTTATCAGGTGACAAATATGCGTTGGCGTTAGACGATTATTATAACACAAGTGGTGAACATGTATTTAAAGATAGCCTGACATTGAATGAAAAAAAAGACACTGATAGTGTATATTAAACTGGCAGTAAAACTGAAGGAAAGATGAAATTTTTATATACCGCACGGGCAAAATATGGTCCGCTTAATGATGAAAATTATACCTGGCAAAGATACATCCAATGGCGCAGCGCCCCCCAGCTGCAAGAGCTGGTTTCGCTGGATACTGGATTAAACGACATATTGATAGATCGAAGCAGGGATGAGGATGCATACTGGAAATATCTGTTGACAGATGATTGTCATATCATAGATTTTTTTACATCACAGGCTTATGTCATGGAATATATGGCCGGGGTTGGGGACTTTAACATGCTGGTGATAGTAATCGAGCCTTCAGAAAACTGTGCTTGGGTACAACCGGATGGCTATGATTTTCTGGGCTATGAACTGCTGGATCAATATTATGATACCAGTGCCCTGACTAATTGTGGTGGCTTTGATGAAACGTTCCTGCCCGCTGAACTGAATAGTGTTGGTTTAATTGATGACTACCATAAAGCGTACGACATCCGTCAACGGCTGCTGGAAAACAACCCGTATGAAGATCATGCAGATACCAATGTTATTGCGGTATGGCGCCATCAAACCATTGGTAGATAAGATTAATGAAATAGAAATGATCCTACAGAACAAAAGGCTCCCATGGTTTTATTTATAAGCCAGAAAAGGGAAAGGCCATCGTGGAAAAAACAGTGTTGAAATTGTTAAAATGAAATCAGCTTTAAAAACTGGTATATTAGCGTTGAATGAAAATGTATTACTTAGAAAGATAGTATTAAACCTATATCAATGAAAAAAATCTTTACTGTTGCTTTTGTTATCTTGACCTCCCTCATCGTTCCCCATTACTCTCAGGCGCAATCCAGTTTCGGCTTTGTTGTGGGAGGGGACCTGGATAAGTTTTACCCGGTTACCTTTTCAGATCCGAATTTCTGGGGGCCGGATCGTGCCACGGAATTTGAAATAGGTCGTCAGATTCATGATGACAGTCAGTGGCGTGGTAGTCTCATTGCAAGATTCCGGTATCATATCAATGGCTGGGGTGCCGGTGCTCATTTTATAGATGTAGATATGAACCAGGGTTATAACGGCATTAACGATAATAAATTTATTGCAGGATGGGAAGATGTTACCTATACCAACAATGCTGGTTGTATTGTGGTATGGCTGCGTGGTGGGAATACCAGTTATCAGTTTAAATCCGACGCTACGGTGACAGTTACAAAATATGATTCGCCTGATTTACTTCCCTACAAACCTGATAACCATACACCTATAACCTATAAAACAGCAGTGGAAGATTATACTCAAATGGCGGCCAGTATCACCAGCCGGAATCTCTATAACATGAGCCCATATACGCACTTTTTCAACAGTGCAGTGGCCATCAATACGCCTGATGCAAAAGGTTATCGTTTGGCCGTTAACGGAGATGCCATCTTCACAAAAGTGAAGGTGAAGCAGCTGGGGAACTGGCCGGACTATGTTTTTAAAACAGGGTATGCACTACCATCTTTGCAGACTTTAGCGCAGTTCATCAAAGAAAACCAGCGCCTCCCCGGAATTCCTTCTGCTGAAGAAATCAAAAAAGATGCTCAGGACCTGGGTGAGATACAACGTCTTCAGATGCAAAAAATCGAAGAACTAACGCTTTACATCATTGAGTTAAACAAAAAGCTGGAAGCCCAGGCACAGAGAATAGAACAGCTGGAATCCGGGAAAAAATAAATGTTGTTATTTTTTAAATTTGGCGATGACGGAAAATGCTTATCTCAACAAGGAGATTATATCGGTATTTGACTACACCAATAACACGGGTGCAAAAGAATTCCTGCGTGGTTTGTTTGAAAGGAAAGGGGTATCCTATGATGATATTATTTCAAGGCAGGCACTGCTGAGCACTTTTGTACAACATTGGGATATCCTTGAAGGATTCAGCTATCAGCGATATGATTTCGAAGAGGTCTACGATTTTACGACGACACTGAAAAGCAGTTACGAAGAAGATAGTGTGGATTGGGTCAGTTTGATTTTTAACAGAGATAAACATAGAATCAGGTCACGTTGTTCGCAGGCTGTTGTGTTTCTTGATAAATTGTATACATCTTATTTTCAACGGATCAATAGTGTAGTATTTCCACTACCATTTCAGTTGTACCCTGATAAAATTATTTCCTTTATTAAGGCCCTGAAAATTGAGCCGTTGGCAGACAATATTAAAAAAGGCACTGGTTTATCTTTAACCGATATCCCCGGCTTTTTGAAGCGGATGCTGAAAGCAGACAAAAGCGGGGAGCTGGCTGCCTTCTGGCAATCATTGTTTGTGTTTGAAGCTTTTTGGTCGGTAGCCAAAGGGATTAAAATCCGGAGTTTTGTTTTCCCTGTGATGACAGCAGATCGTTTGCTGCTGGAGAATTTTTATCATCCCATGATCAAGAACCCTGTTGCCAACGACTTTAGCATCTTTAATAATGTGATGTTGCTGACAGGTCCTAATATGGCAGGTAAATCCACCGTTCTTAAATCCATCAGTATTTGTGTATTGCTGGCGCATCTGGGATTTGCCGTGCCGGCAAACAGATGCGAGGTCCCGTTTTATGATGACTTCCTTATTTCCATTAACGTAACCGACGATATTAAAAGTGGATACAGCCACTTTATGCAGGAGATTGTTAACCTGAAAGAGATTCTGCAAAAAGCTGTAAATGGAAAAAAGTGTTTTGCTGTGTTTGATGAGATGTTTTGTGGTACCAATATAGATGATGCCATTGATATTACCTGTTCTACTGTCAAAGGAATGGGGCATTTAAAAGGATCGTTGTTTATTATTTCCACCCATTTATATCAGCTCAACAACCTGTTGCCGGAAGGCAGCTTTGAAGCCTGGCAGCTGGAAGCGATGGTGGAAGAGGGAATGCCCAGGCATACCTATGTACTGAAAAAAGGATGGTCTCAGCTGAAATTCGGAAAATTGTTGTTTGAGAAAGAAGGTTTGAATAAATTACTGAAGGCAGGTGAACAGGCAAACAATTAACCGGTATCTGGAAATCATCTAAATAGCAGATCATGTTAAAAGAGATCATCGTCAGGGGGGTATCACTCAAAGTAAAATACAAGGAGGAAGCAGCGAAGAGGCCAACGATCGTTTTTTTGCACGATTCGCTGGGGTGTATTGATTTGTGGCGTGATTTTCCGGAAAAACTGGGAAAAGAAATCCATTGCAACATACTGGTCTATGACCGGCAGGGATATGGACAATCAGACCCATTCACAGACCTGCCCAGAAATAATGATTACCTCGAAAAGGAAGCTGATGTTTTGCATGAGCTGATCCAACAGACCGGTATTCAGCAGGCGATTTTATTTGGTCATAGTGATGGTGCTTCCATCGCGCTGATAGCAGCTGCCAAATATCCGGCTGCTATCATAGGGGTGATTACGGAAGGTGCTCATATTTTTGTGGAGGATATTACGCTTAAAGGCATCAGGGATGCTGTAGTAGCTTATCGCACTACCAACCTGAAGGAAAAACTGTCCCGGTATCACGGTGCCAAAACGGACGTTGTATTTGCAGCCTGGGCGGATACCTGGCTCTCCAAAACATTTAAATCCTGGAATATAGAAAATTTTCTCCCGCAGATCACCTGCCCGGTATTGGTGATTCAGGGTGAACACGATGAGTTTGGAAGCATAAAACAGGTTACAGGAATTATTAATCAGGTGTTAGGAAAATCTACTCAACTAATCATGTCTTCTGTTGGACATACACCACATAAAGATGCTGTAAATGAAGTTCTGTACCATGTTACAGCGTTTGTAAAAAACGTATATACTATACCGTAGTTTTAATATCTCATCGATTTTTTCGTAAAAAAAATATATTAATTCAATTGGTTCGTATATTTTTTTTCTATTCTTTTGTTTTTGCAGAGGTGTGATCATCTGAAAATAATTTTAACCCATCTGTTAAAAAAGTGTGTTAATGTTTTTTCAGTGAGAAATTGCCCATGAAGCCTTAGTCAGCAATTAATACATTTTTGGAGTGGTCCGGAAAAACTGTCGCTGAAAGCTAACAGAGGTGTAATGAAAGCTATGACCCTGTCAGGTATCTTGTTATCCCGTTTTAGTACTATTTACCTGGTAGCATTTGTATTGTAAAATATTTTTAAAAATAAAGATCAGTTACGGCTGATCATGTTTTCCCTTGCCTATGATATACTGTAACAAACGAAGTAAGAAAACAATTGCTTTTTTTCTGCTTTCTATATTGGCCTATCAGATAGGATTCCCGGTAGCAGCATATGCATTAACGGCAGGTCCTACCTCACCGGAGACCAGTAGTTTTGAGCCTGTTGATACTACGGACATGGTAAACCTCCAGTCGGGAGATTTTACCTATAATATGCCCCTGGTAGAGGTGCCGGGACCGGAAGGCAATTTCCCGCTCTCTTTATCTTATCATGCCGGTATTACTACTAACGAAGAAGCTAGCTGGGTAGGATTAGGCTGGACATTAAATCCCGGTGCCATTAACAGAAGTGAGAACGGTTATGCCGATGATGATAATGCAAAAGATCAGTTCGGAAGAATGTACTGGAGTGGTACAGAAGGCCGGACTGTAGGATTGGGGATGAGTGTTGCATTGCGCAATGCCAATGTTTCTTTGGGATTAGGGGTGACATTCACCAATAATAATAAAGGCTTCAGTGTGGATTTTGAGGGTTTGACCGTTGGAGTGAGCCATTCATTCCAAACGATGGGTGGTAACGTTGCTTCTATCGGACTTAACACCAACCTGAAGACCTTAAAAACGAGTACCCGGCTTTCAACTACGATGGGCGGGGCGGGCTCGCTGGGAATTGATCTTAGTTCTGCAGGAGCCTCTGCATCTTTTAGTCTTCCCGGACAACAGATAACGGCCAATCTCTTTTCCGGTATGACCGGGAACGAAGGAATACAGACCCAAACGTCCTCATGGGCATTCAGTGTACCATTGTACGGAGGGCTTTTTAATATCGGGTTAAGCAGCAATTATTACAGGACCTGGCAGGATTATTCCAGTACCACCAAATCCTATGGTTCATTGTTTCTGCCCGAAGGTGCTGCTACGGGAACACTGAGCAATCAGGCATTTGATACCTATCACATGTTCGACCTGTCGAATGGTATCAGTATGTTCAGGTTACCGGATCCTTCTTTTCATTCCGGACCTGGGCTTCCGGATTATGACCTCTATATGGTAAATGCACAGGGCCTGAATGGTTCTATGCGTCCTTACCAGTTGCAGGGATATGCCATAGGAGGCAACAGGACGGCTTCCGACAATGTGACGATTAAATATGTTAGTAATACAGGAGGATTGGTAGGGCAACTGACACCGGGTATGTCGTACAAAGTGCCGGAGACCTATAAAAACAATACGTTTGTAAGGCCATCATTCCGCTTTATCAATGACTTCTCCAACTCATACACACAAACCTTAAATAATTTCGGGGCTAATTCTTTCTATGCCCCTTTTGATCAGAATCCGCTTACGGGAGATGGTATCATCTCAGGATATGATCCGACCAATTTACGGGTGGAAGGTTCCCGTCATATTGAATATTTTACGGAAGCACAGATAGTGGATGGCAGTGCCCAAGGCAAGGGGTTTATTAATGTTGCACCGGAGAACTCACTGGGAATGCAACGTTATTCCAGTTCCAGGATCGGCGGTTTCTCCATCACCAATGAGAAAGGGATCACCTACCACTACGCACTGCCTGCTTACACCAGGGACGGAGTGACCTATTCCAGAAAAGTGAAGAAAGAAGGAGATACGGAAGAAAGATGGAGCAAACAGGTAAAAAATAGTTCGTATGCATATACCTGGCTGCTGACCAGTATTACAGGGCCTGATTTTGTGGACAGGGATGGAAATGGTGTTGCGAATGAAGGCGATTATGGTTATTGGGTGAACTTAGGTTATGGGAAATGGACCAGTATCTACAACTGGCGCACTCCTGCAACAGGCTTTTCCAAAGATGTAGACGCTGAATTTGAAAGCTATTCTCAGGGAGATAAGGAGTTGTACTATCTGAATACTATCAGTACCAGAACGCATACCGCCATCTTTGAGAAAGACATCAGGCTCGATTCGAAAGGGATTGACTCCAGCTACGCCTATGCTGCTTTTAGTGACAACAGGTTTGTACATGGCTCTTTTTCTGCTGCCAAATCCAAACCAGTACTGAAGTTAAACAGAGTCCTGCTCCTGAACAACAGGGATGCCAAAACATTTAGTCCCCAAACTGGTGCAGGATTACAAAATATGGAAAATACCGACCAGGGGAAGAATGTGTTTGATAAATATGATCTCACCGGAACAGGGATTGAAAGCAAAGCATTGAGGATCGTCCAGTTTAACCATGATTATTCGCTTTGTCCTCAGACGCCTAATAGCTTTGACAATAGTACACCTACGATAAAAACCGGCAAACTGACGCTTTTATCTGTAGCCACATTAGGTAAACAAGGTGCTGCAGTATTGCCTCCCGTGACTTTTGATTATAACCTCAAGACTGAAGACAAGCTCGGAATTGGAGGTCCCCTGTCTCTCTCCGGTGATGGTAAGAGCGGAACTGTTACAACCAACAGGCCCATTACCCGTTTCAACAGAGATTTTGTTGTCGGGGACATCGTCAATGTCACAGGTGCTGATAATATGCCTTATACGGGCGTTGTTACTTATCAAAGGGAGTATCAGGGGCCCAATAATGTAATGAAGTACGAGGTATCCTTTACAATGGCAGATCCGATGCCGGTTGCTTTTAATGGTCAGACAGTATCAGTGGAGACTACCAAAAATCCGCGGTTTAATCAGGATGCCTACGATAAATGGGGATATTATAAGTGTGATTACGATTTGACCGCTATCAATCAGAACAATAATGTGGGCCGTACTCCCACGCCTGCTTCAGCGCGAAATACAGATGCCTGGTCTTTGCGTCGTATCTCTACAGCATTGGGAGCAGATATAGAAGTGAAGTATGAGTCGGATGATTATTCCACATCCGTGTTGAATAACCGCTGTTCCATGATCGCCTCCGGTTTTTCATTTGATAAGCCTAACCAGCAGATCTCCTTTAAAGTAGAAAATACCTACGGTGTGCCTTTGAGTCAGTTATTACCCTTGAATACCAAATGCGACATGACGATGGGAATTGTACCAGCAGGTGGGGCAAAGCCGGTGATAGTGGGAATTTCAACAGCTGATAAGACTGCTTACGCGAGTAAGTATAGTATGTATAACTATTACCCAGGCAACTATTTCTCAAAAACCTTTCCGCTCGTTGATAACTTCATCATCAAATCTGTCAGCGATCAGACGAACATGGTGACGATCAGTTGTACAGATCCCTTTATAATGGGTAATTCCAGTGTGGACCTGGGCTCAACGCCGATACAGCTTTCCTCCAATGTAGTGGCGGGTAACGTGTATTTCTACCGTAATAATGATCCGGGCCGTGTGATGTATGGTGGTGGTATCAGGGTGAAAGAACTGGGAATTAATAGTACTGATCGTATTACTTCAACCGTTTATGATTACCGCTCCGTTGCCCAGAATAATCTGTCTTCCGGTGTCACAACCTATGAGCCTAATGTGATCCAGAAGCATACGGAGAATTTTGCCGGATTGTTAAGTTCCGGAGACACACAAACAGATGAAGTACAGAAGTCTGTATGGAAAGCAGAGTACAGGGAATTGATAAACCGGGCCTCTACGAAAATTGTTTCTTTGTCGAGGATGTTGCCTTCTCCGGGGGTTATGTATAAAAATGTGGCAATAACTACCGGTGTTTCCAACAAACAACCTAATGGGGATCCGGTACGCTTTGATGCGCCAGGAACTACTGTATACACATTCAAAACACCGGACGAAAATGCTGTCAATCTGGTGCAGTTGAGTGACGCATCCTGGTATGAGGGCATATGGAAAAAGGAGACGCGCAACTTTGCCATTCAGGATAATACTGCCGGTATTGGTGCAGTGCTGGCTATAGACCAACTGGATAACCAAGGGAAGTATCTTTCCAGAAAAAAATATAATTATGTGAGTGAGGTGCCCACTGCCGACCGCGATGCAGCTTATGCCCAATATGGTAATCAGGGACGCATCGTAGAGCGTTTTGTTAACAGGAAAGGCGTGGACCTGATGGATGATGAACTGATTGATTGGGGGATCATGACATCAAAAACTGAAAATGCCAACTTTTTGACCAGTGAAACCAGCACTGATTACAAAACCGGTCAGACTACCACTACCAATTACCTGGGATATGATTATTACTCCGGCCAGGCTGTTAAAACAACAGCACAGGATGCCTACGGTAATACATTCATGACGGAAGTAATACCAGCCTACCGCAAGTATCCGCAGATGGGGCTGAAAGTTGGTAATATCAATAACAAACATATGCTGACCCAGCAAACAGGCAGCTATGTATACAAGGTAGACGCCAATAATAATAAGCTCGGATTAGTGAGTGCCGGCGTGTCCACCTGGGGGAATGATGCCAAAGTGAAGGGCATTGGAAATGCCGGACTATTACCGACACAAAACCAACCCGGTACTACAACAGGAAACGTATGGCGGCAAAAGGCCTCTTATGTATGGGCACCAGCGGGTGTTTCAGCGGATGGTATTACACCACTGAATCAGTTTACAGATTTCAACTGGACTAACCCATTGGCTAATACTTTAAGTTGGATAAAGACAAGAGAAACCACTTTGTATAATGTTTACTCCAATGAACTGGAGGAAGTGGATTTATACGGTAATGCTGCCGCTACACTCATGGGGTATGATGAATCGAAAGTACTGATAAGCGGAACTTTCGCTCGTCAGAAAGACCTGGCCTTTACAGGAGCGGAAGACGAATTGTCTAATGGAATGTTCCCTGGCGGAATTGGTCTTGGCGATGGGGTTGTTGAAAAAAATACTGCTTCTCCGGCCATCAATGCGCATACGGGTTATAACAGTCTGAGAGTGGATGCTAATAAAGCCGGATTCAATTGTACGATTAGTCTGGATGCTGCAGATACGAAGAAAAGTTTCCTGGCCAGTGTATGGGTAAAAGGAAATGGTTCATCTGCACCAGCTGCCGGACTTTACTATAAAGTAGGCAATGGAGCCGCTGTCAGTGCAAGTGTCAATACGTTGAAAAAAGCAGGTAACTGGTATCTCATTTCTTTTGTAGTGCCAGCCACTACGATTGCCGGTGCTTCTTCCATCTCTTTCGGCTGTACGAATAATGGCGCAGCCACTGTGTATTTCGATGACTTCCGTGTTCAGCCGGGTGAGGCTCAAACATCTGCTTATGTATATGATAAATTCAGTGGAGAGTTGATCTATGTCCTGAACAATAATAACCTTTTCACCAGGTATGAATATGATGCTGCAGGTCGTTTGAAAGCAACCTATAAGGAAACTTTCGCTAATGGCGTGATGATGACCGGAACATATGACTATAACTATGGTAAAGGTCTCTAAGCGAATGAGACGAGTCCCCGTGGATGTTGGTATTACTTTAACCAATTAAAAGAAGTTACCTTGAAAATAAAAAGTCTCTCATATTTACTGGTACTGACATTTACCTGTCATTCAGTAAATGCACAGATTATCCAAAGTCCCAATACAATTGTGTTGCCGGTACCTCCGGCTACCAATATGGTGTTCCCTATAGGCCAGCCGGTCTATTATAAAAGTGGTGCAGCAGTAGAAATCAATCCTGAAGTGGAGGTGCCGGAAGGAGCGGAGGTGACGATAGAAGCAGGCACTATTGTTGGTGCGCCTGCGGATTTGAACAGGAACTGGCTGCTTTCCATAAAGTACGACGCACAGGGTAATCCCTGGGCTGCTTCCAAAGTGTTTTATGATAACAACGGAAAGTTGTTGCAGACACAAGACAGGAATTTTACGGCAGCAAAAATTATGGCCAGCCAGGTAGTGTATGATGCTTTAGGCAGGGCTGCGGTTAATACCCTGGCAGCACCTATCCTGGCGAATGATTTCTCTTATGTGGATAATTTTATCACATCAGGAGGAAAACCCTTCCGGTATAATCTGTTTGATAACGCTGTAGATAACATTACTCCGGGAACATTAGGCTGGTACTATAGCAATAATAATACGCTGGAACCTTATGTGGCTACCACCGGATATCCTTTTACCAGAACAGAGTTCCGCAATGATGGTACAGGAGAGGCAAAAAGCACTGCGGGTGTAGGAGAAGCGTTTAAAGTGGGTGGCGGGCATGATGTCCGTCAGTATAGCATTCCCGCTCTCTTTGAACTATACCATTATTTTACGATAAGGAATAAATATTTCACCAATGCGGAAATGGGTGAGATGCCGGAAAAAATAATTAACAAGGCCTATCAGGAAATTACCAGGGGAGCTGATGGTAATGAAAGTATTGTGATCAAAGACCAGTCCGGTAAAGTATTGATGACAGCCAGGCCCGGTAATGATATGCAGGTGGCAGTCATGGCTGCTGTAGTAACCGCTCCCTGTTACTTTAAATTGTATGAAAATACACGGCTCAACTGGGGATCTATTACTTTCTTCGACATGGACCGTGGAGAAGTACCCGTTTCACCAGCAGCGGATGGCTCCTTGCCTGCTGGTTACTATAAAGCTGTCAGCACAGGACCAAACAGTGCTTTTAGTTATATCTTAAATCTGGCGGATGTCTCCTATTTTTATTACAATCAGCTGGGACAACTGATAGCCAGCATCCCACCGGAAGGCGTTAAGAAACTGGCCAACGAGGGATATAATAACTACGCCACCAAAACAGATATTCCATTTATATCCTTTTCTGAATATGATTTGAAAGGTCGGTTGCGGGCCGCTTCTTCTAAAGAAGCGGGACGTACAGAGTTCGTTTATCGTAAGGATAATAACCTGAGGTTTGCACAGAACGCAGAACAACGGGTAACAGGACGTTATAGTTATACCAACTTCGACGGCCAGGGCAGAGTGATTGAAACCGGAGAGTTTGAGCCGGCGGGTGGAGTCGCTTTTAATGTCAATGGAATGGGCATTGAAGAAAATATTACAGATGGGGGAATGGGTGCCGGAACCAAAAAATCCTGGAAGAAAGCAGTATACGATATTCCGGTAGCAACCGGATTAGCTGGCTATACGCAGGAAGAGGTGTATTTGCCCGGAATGGTGTCATATACAGAAAACTCAGACGGTGCCAAAAGCTGGCAAAATTTTAACGAAGAAGGACTCGTTACCTGGTCGGTGCAGGAGATTCCGGGTCTGGGCAAAAAAACCATTGACTATAGCTATGATTTTTCCGGGAAAATCACCAAGGTAATTTTCCAGAAAAATACACCTGCTGAAACCTTCGTTCACTATTACGAATATAATGCAGACTTGCAGTTAGCTGCGGTATATACCAATACTGCAGACAACCCGTCTACCAGAAAACCACTGGCTAACTTCAGTTATTATCTCCACGGAGCATTAAAACGGAAGGAACTGGGTGACAAAGTACAGGGTATTGATTATACCTATACTGTACAAGGCCAGCTGAAAGCTATTAATAATGCCAACCGCGACCAGGACCCCGGACAGGATGGTATTTCCGGAGCCAACGCCGGTGTGGCCAGAGACATTTTTGGGATGAATATTGAATATTTCAGCGGTGACTATTTACGGGCCAATACCAATATCGGAAGCCTGCCCATCGCTGCTGGTGACGCGGATGACCAGTTTAACGGCCTGGTTAAAGCTGCCGGCTGGCATAGCCGCAAACCCCAGAGCATCCTGGCAGTGCTCGGACCAGGTGTTGAAAATCCTGTGATGTATGCCTATAAATATGATACTAAGCAGCGTTTGAACAATGCTACCTGGGGAACTCCCAACTACGCGGTCCCTGGTTTTGCACAGAGCAGTTTGTTTAAAGAACATGGCTTGAGTTATGATGCTCATGGTAATATCTTATCACTGAAGAGAACAGATAATGCAGGCGCGCTGACAGACAACTTCACCTACCAGTATCCGGCAGGAAGCAATCAACTGCAAGCAGTACTGAATGGAGGAGCCCCTTTCAGCAATTATCAGTATGATAATATTGGCCAGCTTAAATCAGAATCTCCGGCTTCATCACCTACCCGGTACGTAAAATACACGCCTACCGGGCTGGTAGCTGGCGTATATGCTGATGCGGCCTTTACACAGCCCAAGGTCACCTATACCTATAATGGGAAAGGGGTCAGGATTATGAAAAAGGACTTTGTCAATAATACTACCACTTATTATGTAGTAAGTCTCAGTGGCAACCCAATGGCTGTATACAATCAGTCAGGCACCGGTACGATCGAACAGGCAGAAATACCCTTGTATGCAGATGCCCGTGTAGGTATATTCCGCCGCGGCTCCAATCTGGCTGATTATGAGATGACCGACCATCTTGGAAACGTACGTGCAGTAATTGATGATAATAAAGTGGTGAAACAGTATGCTGACTACTATCCCTTTGGTAGTATCGCCCGTGACGGCGGTACCGGTGATTACCGTTATGGTTTTCAGGGACAGAACAGCGAAAAGGATAAGGAAACAGGATGGAATGCTTTCAGCCTGAGGATGTATGACTCCCGTATAGGCCGCTGGCTGACTCCGGATCCTGCCGGGCAGTATGCTTCTCCTTATGTAGGTATGGGTAACAATCCGGTGAACAAAGCTGATAAAGATGGTGGACTGGACGAATGGGTATATGCTAATGGTGATTTCTTATATGACTCCCGTGTTGAGAGTCAGGCAGATGCTGAGTACCATTACGGTAAAAATGCTATCTATATGCCTAATGGTTCAAACTATATTGATTTTAATACCGGCGCACAGCTTTCTCTCCGGGGTCATGGCATATATTGGCAAAATGGAGACTATCACCGCACACTTGACTATGCGCTGATGTATGGTTTAGCAGATGCCATATTAAGACCTCCTGTTGTTGGACAAATTATTTCACAAGGCAATTATATTTATGGAATGGCGGGAACCACGGCTGGGTATAGGGCTGAGTACAATGTAGCCAAAATGATCAGCGAAGGGGTGCGCTGGAACCCTGCTACAGGGTCTAATTGGCAGATGACTGGTAGAAATGCCAATTTAATGAGTGAAACAAAATTGGTGGTTAGTGAAGGGGTAAAACCGGTTTCTAAATTGGCTGTGTTTGCACGTGGCGTCACCACAGCCTCTTTTATAGTTGCTACAGTATCCGATCTGTATGGTTATTATTTGTATAAGAGAAATCCTGACGTTGGAGTTTCAGGGGCGAAATTAGTGACAAATTTCGGATTCGGAATAGCTGCTTATACAGCTGAAGGATATGGATGGATACCTTCTGCAATTTATTTCGGGGTAGATGGTTTTTATCCTGATGGCTGGGGCGGATTTTCCCGTGATTATGAAGCCCATCAACGGGCAAATGCCGCGATAGACCCCACCTTCATCACCGCTCCATTCGGTGCCATGAAACAATAATCACCACTGCATAAGCAGTAAAATAACTGTAAGCAATTAATGTCCTTTGTTTTTATAGCAGGGACATTAATTGCTTTTTTATATTTGCACTTTCCGCTGTGTAATATGATGAATCGCCGGTTAAAAGCATTTACCATCCTGGAGCTGATCGTAGTAATGATACTGACAAGTATTATTGCCGGCATTGTATATATGGCCATAGGGATATTTAATCACCAGTACCGCTTTTTTAACGGATCGGCTACATACATGCTACAATACCATACCTGCAAACAGCAAATCACCACGGATATACGAAACTGCAGAACCATAACCCAGGCCGGAGACTCACTGGTGCTGGCCGGTGATACAGCCACCACTGTTTATTATTTCCGCGGTGACAGCCTGATTTATCGCAAAGGTTATGAAGGTACCCTGGACTCTTTTGCACTTCATTATTCCGGACTGCAATGGCAGCTCATTCGTTTCCGCAGTACAGATCGTACGCTGGTAGCGGGTTTTAATGTGTCTATCTGGCATAACAATGAGGAGTATCCCTGGTTTTTTAAAAAACATTATGATGAAGCCATTCTATTTGGAATGGATAATTGATGCTTATTATGGCAGGACTGGATATCAATAAATTAAAAACGCCGGCCCGGACAGTGGCTGCGCCGCCCGGGGAAACGAAGGAACCATCTATTCCCTGGTGGCAGAAGGATATACAATTGGGCAATGGTATGTCTGATAAGATAAAGGCCGGCTTTTTTCTGCAGCTGTATACCCTTACAGAGGCCGGAGTCGATATCCGTTCTTCCCTGGAGCTGATCGTCAATCAACAGAAAAAAAAGAAGGTCAGGTCAATATTCCAAAAAATATATGAAGATATTATCGGTGGTATGTCTATCTCTCAGTCAATGAGAGCACAGTCATGTTTCACGGATTATGAAGTGTTAAGTATCGGTATTGGTGAAGAAACAGGTAGACTGGCCGTTGTCTTTAAGGATCTGTACAGCTTCTTCGACAGAAAGATCAAACAGCGCCGGCAGATGGTAGGGGCGCTCACCTATCCGATGATCGTGGTGTTTGTGGCTATTGGAGCTATTGGGTTTATGGCGAATTTTATCGTGCCGATGTTTGCGGATGTGTTTAAACGGTTAGGTAACAGAGACCTGCCGGCTATAACCCAGCTGGTGGTATCCATTTCCGATGGCCTTAAAAAAACAGCCTGGTTATGGATGCTGGGTTTTGCTGCAACTGCTTATACTGGCTGGAAGTACCGGAAAACCATCTGGTTCAGACAGTACACCTCCCGCCTTATATTGAAAATGCCCGTGGTGGGCAGCCTCACCTTAAAAATCCATCTGGCCAGGATGTGTAATTCCATGGCATTACTGATCAGCTCCCGGGTACCTGTTTTACAGGCTATCCAGCTGGTGAGCCAGATGATACAGTTCTATCCGGTTCAGACGGCATTAAAGGAAGTAGAGACCGGTATCTTATCCGGTAAAAGCCTGCATGGCTGCATGCAGCAGTTTGATATCTTCCCGCCCAAACTGATAGCCCTGATAAAAGTGGGGGAGGAAGTGAACAAACTGGGAGATTTTTTTGAAAGGGTTAATGAGCAGTTTAATGATGAGATCATGCACGAAACAGCCCTGATCGGCAATTTTATGGAACCGCTGATTATTATCTTCCTCGGTTTAGTCGTTGGCGTTATCCTGATTGCTATGTACCTGCCTTTGTTCACAATGGGACAAACTTTCTAGTACCCGGCGAATTAAAGTTTTTTGATGGTAAAGCGTTTGCCTTTATATTCCACCGTCATGGATGCTGGTTGAATCGTCTTGATTTTAACATCGGTAATCATATCACCGGCTTGTATCATCTTTTCTTCACCACGGAAACTGGCAAAAGCTGCTTTTTTAGGTGCATCTGTATTGCTGATCATACCATGATACTGGATAAAGTCTACAGAAATGGGCGGTGGCGCAGGTGCTGCGGGAACCACTTGTTGCGTGAGGAGGAGTGTATCCGTTTGTTCCATTTCTTTTTTGAGGAACGGATCAGGGTAATCCTCCAGTAGTATATAGTTGGCGGGTTTGGTAACTGGCAGGGATACCGTCGCCGGATTTTTAAAATACGCAGCATCCTGTTTGTCTCCGGAGCGGGCATCTATTATCTTCCAGATGATAGTGCCCCAGATGGCCACAGTACCCACCAGTAACAGGTATTTGGTGTATTTGTTTTTCATGTTTATTGTAAGGTAAAGTTCCTTTTTTCACCGAGGGTGCTTTCATTACCAGCTGCGTCAACAGCTTTCACCTGCCAGTATATTCTATCCCGGCTGGCACCTTTATTAAAGGAAACACTGGTGCCGGTCAAGGCCTGAGGATAAGTATTATCGAACAAGGTAGTGCCATCATTTTTATAAACATATAACATGTATTTCACCACATCGGCGGTGCCGGACCATTCCAGTGTGATCGGCAGGGTAGCGTTCTGTAAGTTATCCTGAGGTGCTTTCAGTACGGGAGCAGCCGGCGGAGTCCTGTCGAGGATGATCGTAAACGTTGGTGAATATTGTGATACGGCGGTATCATTCTCTGCTCTCACCCGCCATTGGTAGGTGCCATCATTTTGGAACGTATAGGTGTAGGTGTTAGTAGTCACATATTGGTCCAGTACAAAACTGCCACTGCTAAAGTTTTTGTCGTCGGCCTGCAGTTTGTATTTCCTGGCACTGAAGAGGGCCTGCCATGAAAAGGCCACTTTCGGATTGTTGGTCAGGAAGTTATCACCAGGACTGATGAGCTGAACTGCTTGCCGGCTCAGCGAGGCGGTGTCAATAGCAATATTCCGGGTGACATAGGCCGACTGGCTGCTGCCGTTGACTGCTCTTACCCGCCACTGGTATTTTCCGGGAGACAGGGAATAGGTAAACTTGTTGCCTTTTATACTGCTGTCGAGTACAAATCTGACAGGCGCATCAAAATCAGGTGTTGCCAGCTGGAACTGATATTTCAGCGCAGCATCTACAGGCTCCCAGTAAAAAGTCTGCAGATAGTCGGTACTTTGTGCATGGTCAACAGGAGCCACCAGTTGCACCTGCACATTATTTAAGGATGGTTCTATCACTTCTGTACAGGCTACCATCAGTAACAACAATGGCAGTACGAAGTAGTATGCTGTTTTATGGAAGCGGTTCATCTTTTTTATCATTTATAAGTTGAAGTTGCTGGAGGTAGATATCAGCGGTTAACGCTACCGTATTATTGGTATTATCAACAGTCGTTTTATAATGCATGGCAGCAATTCTCGCTGGCAGCTGGCCTTTTTCGAAATCATTGACAAAATGAAGTAGTTGCCTGAAATTGCCTTCCAACGTGATCAGGCTGGTAGTGGCATATATCTTTTCATATTGAAACTGATTGAAAGGCCGGTAGTTCTTAAGTTTAATATGGTAAGTATTGCAGATACCGGTTACTTCTTTTAATAATAGCTGATCATTATCGGAAGACTGCCCAGGGGCCAGTGAAAGGACCATTTTGTTAATAATCTTTTCTTTGGCCAGCAATTGATGGTACTGCTCCATTTTTTGCTGCAATACATGTTCCGGCAGATAGTTTTGTTTATACTGCTGATAGATATTGATAGTATTACGAATGCCATATTGAAAGGTGGCTATCAGCAGTAATGGCACGCTGACAAGCAAAAGTTGAAGCTTTTTTTTCCCACTTAACTGATTAAATATCATTTTAGGACTAATTCGATTTGAAATTGACCTGTTTCATCTTCTTTTTTGTACCAATACGTCAAAAGCTTTGCTGACGCGATAATATCGGTTTGCTGCAAATCATTGATCCAGTCATTCAACAGCCACGGAGTATTGCAGGTCCCGCCCACCAAAACCGTATCCTTTTGAAACCTGGGCATATCTCCTCCTTTTGTCTGATCACTTAAAGGAAAAATAGTGAGTGTCTGTAAGGTGACTTCTTCGGGTACTGACATCGCTATTTTATCAGCAATCTCGCTGATGATGGTTTGTTTGGTCCAGCCTATCGTCTCCAGAAACTGCTCTTTCTTGTGTATTTGTTGTTGAAGGGTATCGAAGTTATTTAGTTTCTTCTGGTACAGTTCGTGATTATTACTGGTTTGCTGCGCTAAGGTGTAATAATGCTGAAATAGCAGGAAATTAATGAGCAGAATGAGAAAAATAACGGTAAGTGAACCTACGCCAACGAAGTTAAAAAGGCGTTGATATCGTAGCTCTTTTTTATTGCCGGAAATTGTTTCCTGGATAATCAGGCCATCCTGGAATCCATCGAGTAGTGCATGCGCTGCCACCGCAAAGGCCGGTAATAAGTTGCTTTTGACAGACTGGTCGCCGATCAGTATTTCCGGGTGTATGATGGAGGGGCCGGCTTCTTGCATAGAAGTATATCCTGTTAATTCCTGCCGGGCGAGTTGCAGGCTGAAGGTGGTCGTATTAACAGCGGCACCGCGTTCTGTTTTAATATGTGCAGACAGGCCAGCGCTATAACTCAGTCCTATACCTGCACCTACTACTTTATAGCCGTTATCGGAAAACAGGGAGATCATTTCATCCAGCTGCTGCTGGCGTACCAGCGCAACTTCCTGTTGATCCTTACAGGAGAATGGTTGAAAATAAAAATCATTTTCATTCATCCCCGGAATAATGTTGGCTTTATCGTTGCTGGCAGGACGGTGAAGGATTCCTTTGCCGGAGATATTCAGTGCCACCGGAATATCTTTGGGCAGATGCTGGAACAGCGTTTCCCGGTTGCTGATGTTAATATATTCAGTACCTTTTATCAACAGATCTCCCTGCAACCGGACAATCACTGCATTTAATAACAGCGATTTATCAGGCATCAGGCAGATCTCCACGCCTGCAATGGATTTTATCCTGATATATTTATCCAGTACGTTTTTCCACGTCATGTATTAATAAATAATAGTGGGTTTGATAAATACCAGGGAAACTGTTTTGGAGGTACTTCTGGACCTGCTGCTGAATAACCACTTTAGTACCGGGATCCTGGAAAGTACAGGGATGCCGCCACCGGACTCACTTTTTTCATTTCTTTCAATACCACCCAGCACGACCATTTCCTCATTCTTTACGCGGATAATAGACTTAAACTTGCTGTTGGAGGAGGGGGGAGGTGCGTTGTTAGGCGGATCACCAATGAAGTCCGCTATCTTTACATCAATATTTAAAGTTACCTGTTCATCGCCGGATACGATGGGCATAATGTCGATAGAGAGATTGGCTTCTACCGGAATATACTGCTGGGTGACCAGTGTTTGCGGGTTCAGCGATCCCATCACATTTTGTGTGCTGACTGTATAATAGCGTGTACTGCCAATACTCAGGTTGGCGACATGACCATTTAAGGTAGATAGTTTGGGTGTCTGCCGAAGATCAATATTACTATTGCTTTCCAATGCACTTAACTGCACATAGAAGTTGGGGGTTACCTTACCCAGATTGAAGATATTGTTAATACCGATACGGCCCAGGAAGTCATTGATGGATCTGGCCCCGAAGGTATAATCCAGTCCACGTTCTCCCAGGAATGTTCCACCTGTTCTTACGGAATCTGAAACGCCTGCCCGGATGCCCGTTTTAACGGACTTCCCTTTTTTAACGTCCATAAGGATGACCTCAATGGTTATCATAGGCACTACTTTGTCGATCTGTTTGACAAATGCCTGGATCATCTCTATATCAGGAGCACTGCCGCTGAGCAGCAGGCTGTTAAGTTCCTTGAATTCCTTGACCTCCACGCCTTTCTTGAGTTCCGGAGGAAGCAGATGTATTAATGAGTCCATGGAACGGTTCTGGAGCTGAAGGATTTTATAGGTGCGCAGTCCCTCATTCAGCCGGTTACCGATCATGTATATGTCCTTTTCTACGCGATAGGTGTATTCTGTTCCCTGAAAAATATACTGCAAAGCTTTCTCCAGCTCTATGTTTGATAAGTTGGCCGTGATATTTCCCTGGATGTCAGTATAAATAAAGTAGTTCATCCCCGTTTGATCTGCGATGTTTCTTAATACATCCCTGATGGGCATGGCATTTACATTCAGCGAAATCATTTTCCGCCCTGAATTATCATACTGTGCATCTATATTTCCGGAGGAGTTGCCATTAAATTTCCGGATGACTGTATTGCTGTTGGGAATGGGCTTGAGTTCCGGTTTAAGCAGTATTTTTTCTCCGTTGGCGAGTGGTTCAAGTACATAAACCTCATCGTTAGTTCTGGTAAACTTAAAGTTATTGGTGAGTGCCAGTTTTTCCAGTGCATTCGGGATGGGCAGGTCCTGTATATATCCGCTGACGGTTTTTCCAAAAAGATCCGGAACAACGACTACGTTTTTATTGGTTGTTACAGTAATTCTTTTGGCGACATTCATCAGGCTATCATTATGAAGGTCGAGGGTAATATTGCCGGTGGCATTGTTATAGTTAATCCGGAGTTCCTTGGGAGGAGGAGGCAGATTTTTATACGGGTCCTGGTAATGCGTGATATAGATAATGTTTCCTGTAAAGTTAAAATCCAGGTTATATTGTTTGGCCAGATATATTAATACATTGGAAACCGTTTCGCCATCAAAGTAATTGGTGACTTTTTCTGTCAGTGAGGGATCTATATTAAGATTGAGGCGGTGAGTATTGGCGATGCCACGGAGTACTTCCTGCAAGGTGCTGCCGGAAACGCTCAGGGAGGCTTTCTGACGAAGACCAGGTACATTTAAAGAGAGATCATTCAGGTTTTGTGTGAGGGTGGCAATACGGTCTTTCACCGGCACCTGCGCCATGTTCGGTGAAATATGAAGTATGAAAATGCCTAGCAGTAACAGTATTATTTTTTTCATTATCTTATTGACAGTGGTATTAATTGGTTAACAGCGAATAGATTTCATCTATGGAAGTGTACCCTTTTTCAAAGAGGCTGAATGCATTCTCAGCAAGAGTCGATATTCCTTTTTCTTTTAACAGAGATGGTATATTGGTATTGGACTGTTTAATTTGTGTGGCCAGGTCACTGTCTATGTTGATAACTTCGTAGACCGCTTTTCTCCCTTTGTAACCGGTATTGTAACAATGCTCGCATCCTGTAGGCACATAGTGGGTATGTATTTTTTTATCCGGTTGGAATTTGGGAGGATATAAGGATTCATCAAATTCCTGTTGTGTTTTACAGTGATCACAAAGTAATCTTAACAGGCGCTGGGCAACAGCTGTGTTAAGTGTATTGGCAACAAGGAAGGGAGGAATGCCCATGTCGGAGAGCCTGGATATGATACCCCATGCAGAATTGGTATGGATGGTAGAAAGCACCAGGTGGCCCGTCAAAGCAGCGCGGATAGCCATGTTCGCAGTATCCGGATCACGTATTTCCCCTACCATGATGATGTCGGGGTCTTGTCTGAGAAAGTTCCGGAGCGCTGCCCCGAAAGTTAATCCGATGTTTTCCTTTAACTGCACCTGGTTAATACCAGCGAGCGTATATTCGATGGGATCTTCGATCGTCAGGATATTTCTTGTATCCTTGTTCAGCAGTTTAAGTGTTGCATAGAGCGTAGTGGTTTTGCCGGAGCCGGTAGGGCCACTGATCAGCAAAAGCCCGTTGGGTTTTTTGATGCCTTCCAGATAACTTTGCAGTTCTTCCTGTGCAAATCCGAGTGTATCAAGATCTATATTGGTGGCATCATTGCTCAGGAGGCGAAGCACAATTTTTTCTCCGTGAAGTGTAGGGAGAACAGATACCCGGATGTCTGTTTTGACCTGCTGATATTCAAAGAAAATACGTCCATCCTGTGGCAGGCGTTTTTCCGCGATATCGAGGTTGGACATGATTTTTATCTTGTTAATCAGTGATGGGTACTGGTTTTTATCCAGTAAGTACCGCTGCACCAACATGCCGTCTATCCTGATCCTCACCCTGCAGATCTCTTCATAGATCTCGATATGTATATCACTGCTATGGAGGTTTTTGGATTCAGCAATTAAATGTTGTAGAAAATTGTCAGCATTTCCATTGTAAAACCTGTTCTGCAGCCTGCTGTCTTTTTGTTGTCTGGGATAGTGTTTTTCCAGCAATGTGCGTAGTTCCGTTTCTTCCGCTGGAATCAGGTGAATGTCTTCATTCAGCAGGAAGTTCAGCTCATGATGCAACCCTTCGTGATCAGCAGTACGGGCATAATAAAATGTTGGTTGTGCCCGGTCGGAGATGGCAGGAATGATCTTGTAATGCCAGGCTTGTTCTGCACTGATCACAGGAAGGCGGGCTACATCTATGGACAGTTTAACGGACATAATCGATGCAGTTTAATACCCAATGTTCATCAAAAAAATCGAAGGAAGGGCGTAACATCGCCTGAATAGTAAGTAACAACAGTAAAACAGACTGTATCCCTGCCAGCGGAACAGATTGTAGTGTAAATTTATTCCGGAAAACGGCGAATACAGCTGCCAGCAACAGACAGATGGCAAGGCTCACCACATGAAAAACAAAAAGGTTCAGCGGTGAAAAAGTAAAAATAAGGGCCAGATAAAGCAGCAGATCTCCCAGGCCGATGAAGCGGTCGATAATCAGATCAGTAGTCTTGTATCTGATGGAAAAATAACATTGGAGTATCAGAAACTGTATGCCAACAAGAGCCAGATTGATTCCTGCCATACACAATAACGATGCAGGAGAAGCTCCAAATCGCCAGATGCTGCAACAGATATTGGCTATGATAATAGCCGGGAAAAACACCCAGCTAACTGCCCTGTCTTTGAAATCCTGAAAGGCAATGATGGCATAAATTAAAATTGGCAATAGTGTGATACAGTAGTACATTATTTATTAATCCTTTACGGCTTCTATCAACCGTTTGTTGGCATCTATTTCCCATACATTGAAAGTGCCATCTCCATCGAAATCAACAACAGCAGTGGCTCTGGCTTTAAAGTCATTGCTGGCTGCCTGTATGATCTCAATTTTATAATTGGCCTGACCTCCTTCTGTTACCAGTTTTTGCTGTTCAAATGAGAGCTCAGTCAGATCCTTTGTATAGCGGGATTTTTCATAGAAAAAATTCTTTTCCAGCATGTGAATATGTTCCAGCTGTAACTTCGCTTCTGTGCTTTTCGCTTTGGTAATGAGCGGGAGCAGATTGGGTATGGCCAGGAGCACAAGTATCCCTACAATGATAAGTACGACCAATACTTCTGTTAGTGTAAATGCCTTTACTTTAGGTTGTGAATACTTTCTCTTTCTCAAGGTACAGGATTTTAGCAGGTAAATTTAAGGTAATTATCTGTTTAGAGGTTTGTTTATCAACATTTTTTTGTTTGAAACCAGTTGCCCTTGATAACTAACGGAGCCTGCAATGTATAATATCGCATTATTTCCCTGATAAGGAGTGACCTCGATCCGTATGTTGAAATTATCGGTTTCATAGTCAAAAGATCCGATCTCAGGCGCCCTGGCGATGGCTTCTATCTTGCTGTTAAGCAGCAGGCGTCCTTTTTCTTTTTTCAATCCCAGCGAAGGCTGGATGGTATAAGCAAAAAAGCGCATGACTATTCCGAAGGCAATCAGAATAATCAGGAGGGCGACGATACTTTCGACGATGGTGGCCGCCTTTACGCGTTTTTTTATTAATTCAGCCATTGAAGGACTTTTCGTGCAGATTGTTGTTGATCTAAAACCGCTGGCAACAGGTAATGCGAAGAAAGGGCATTCCTGTCAATACTGGTGTTGTGAAGCCTGTTATCGTATATGCTTCCCTGATGTTTTAAGATAGTATAGGCAGTCAACAAGGTACCGGTTATACTGCCATTGATCTCCAGATAACCATCACTATACACAATGCCCATCACCTTTGTTTGATTACCTAAGTGTGTATATATCCTGAACAGGTCAGAAGAATTAGATGTATAAGTAAAGATAGTTCCGTTTAAGCGGGATGCGGCTCCCAGCTGAAGGCGGGCTGTGAAATTGTTAGCCTCTGTCCTGGAGGGTTTCAGTAATACCAGAGCACTCGGATATTCAAAAAAACAATCCTGCCCGGTGATCAGACTATCGGTAGCAATGGCCTGTACGCTGCCCCTGAAGCCGGATTCAATCTTAATATAAGGAGCCATGAGGATGACGTTTTCCAGTGAGCAGCTCCCCGGGACAGTCAGCACGGAATCAGCGCAGATGATAATTTGGCCGGCGTAACTACTTTCATTCGCCAGCCTACCCTGGGTATACAGGTGTAGTACAGTATCTGAAAACGATTGCCGGATGGAAAGTGGCAGATGATCGGATGGTCCCTGTTTTATTTTTTTTTGCGGATCAGGAAGGGATTCCAGGTTAACAAAACTTTTGATTTCCCTGGTACTGGTGAATAATTGTCCATTGTACAATTGTTTCCCGGTAAAACCATCTTTATCAAGATAGGTTGGGTTTACACCGCTCTTAGGGAGGTAAACATTTCCGTTCAATACGGTATTCCCGCTTATCAGTAGTGGTTTATTGTGTTCTTCAAGATAAAGACAGGCATTAAAGACACTATCAGGAACACCGCCTGTCATCAGACTACGGACCAGTGTGTCTTTACCGACCATTGCCCTTACCGTGGCAATAGAAAAAATACCCCAGTTTCTGGATTGGATATTTGTTTCACCTGCTTCTTCTTTAAATAATTGGGACTGAGTGGTGAAGTGGGCGTTTTTATTGCCTAAAACCAATGCTACAGACGAGTTCAGCAGGTCATTGCATTTATCTCTGTTGCCCGTTTGCCGCAGGTATTCAGCATAATAAGAAAACTGTAATAGCAGCAATGCCGCCATGGTGGCAATAATGAAGCTGATAAAAATAGCAAGTAGCAAACTACCGGCATGTATTTTTTTCATTATTGTATCTTTTTCACGGAAGAATCCTTTGGAGCTTTTTCAGGGACCAGCTGTCCGTTCTTATAAATAATTGTCTTTTCGACACCCTTAGGGAAATAAGTGGTGCTGGGCCCATTAAGCTGGCCATTTGAATATGTGCTTTTACTGGTAAGGTGCCCGGTTGAATCATATTCAAAAGATTCACCGTTTTTTTCGCCACTTTTCCAGGTGGTGATCTGAGTGAATTCTCCGCTGGGATTCCAGGAGTGCCAGATCCCGGCTTTGAGCCCTTTTTTGAAATAGCCTTTGGTTCTGAGATTTTTATTGGGATAGAATTCTGTGTAATCACCATCCAGCAATTGACCACTGTAGCCACCGTGGGTACATATTATCTGTTGGGTTTTGTACCAGTAATAATATTTATCCCTCTTCGGTACTATCTTTTTACTTCTATCATATATGTAAAAGGTACAAACGGTATCATTGTGCCGGATGGTAATATGATTGGTCTTTATATCCGGCACTTGCTGAGCCAGGCTCTGGTTCAGCAGTGTACTGATAGTTATTATAACAAGAAGGAGTATCTTTTTCATGATAAATAGATTAGAAAAGACGGTACCGGAATATTACTTGGCCACTTGCTGCCTGATAATATTTTGTATGTCCAGTTCCGGAATGTTTGCTATGTCTCTGGATTTGAACTCAAACCTTTCACTTCCGGTAGCAAAGCCGCATTCTGCAATATTTACATGAAAAGAAGAAGCCGTTCTGATTTTTTCAGCAGGAAATGCAAGCAGTAACGAGTTGGCATCACTTAAGCCATAGGTTTGCTGAAATGCATAATCGGAGAGTTGAACCGTGTCATTGCTGGCAGTCGTGATATTTACATATTCATTCATTCTGAATGCAAGCGTCTGCAGCATTTTGCTATAAAGGCTGTAATCCCCAAGTTGCCGTATGGCCTCTTTACCTTCTTTGGAAAAAGACAACAGAAAGTAATACTGTGAAGCATACTTTTTTTGTAGGGTGTCTAACGCCTGATGCCCGGGGTCCTGCGTTTTAGACAGATCCTGAAGCACCAGCATGCTTTGTGGCATATATTTCAAACTGATGTCGATCCCGTTCCGGCTACTCTGCTGTGCCAGATGATGGGATGATTTATTAAGATAAGTTTCCATACCTGCTTTGTCAACAGGAGAAGGTCTGGAGCAACTGAAAAAAACTGCCAGTACACTTAATTGTGCGGTGCGGATAAGGATTTTGAACATGTAAAAGAAGTGTAAAGGGTTATTTCAGCGGAATTTTATAGTTCGAATTAAGATGATTCAGGATGTCCTCTGTAATATCCAGTGAAGGATCTGCATATCCAATATTGCCGTTGCTGGCAATTAATATCATTTTGTAGTGATGTTCTTTTCCATAAGACAGGAGATAGGCATTAACATCCGCGATTACTTTCTGAGTCAGGCGGTTTTCTTCCTGTTGTGCATTTTGTTGAACAGCCGCTTGATAATCATTTAACTGTTTTTGCTTGCCTCTGATAATTTCCTGCGCCATTTTCTTTTGTGTAGCGGAACCGGAATTCAATTCCTTCTCATATTGCAGGATCGTATGCTGAAGGTCTTTGCTGAGGGTATCAATGTTTGATTTCCATTGCTGGGTCTTTGTTTCAAGGGCTTTCCGGGCATCAGTCATGGCATGATAATTCCCCAGTAGCTTTCCTGAATCTATATAGGCCAGCTTATTGCTTTTAAAAAATGATTGATAGATAATCACTGAAAGCAAGACAAAAATAACGACGAGAACGGCCGGGAATAGTTTTTTTGACATAGGTATTTTTTATTGTAATGGGCTAAATTGCTGCAATACTTTTTACTTTGTTCTTTAAATTTCTTCCTTTCAAATAAAGCGGTTTCATATTGGTCGCTGGTCTGCGAAAGGTCCATGAAGCGGCTAAGATAGCAAAAAATGAGCATTATCTGAAAATGGTGGCATTATTTCTCTGCAATGGTTTTTAATGCAAACTTCGCTATTTCTACATCGCCGGTGGTGGTTTCACTGGAGAAGATCATATCCCCTAAAACCAATGAAAAAGTCTTTCTCTCTGGACCCACTGCAAATGCACCCTCTTTTTATCCAGGACTTTAATTATTTATTCTCTGTAATATCATTTTCATTGAATCATTTCCTAGTACTCCCGTCAGTATTAAATTCCCTGTAGCATTAACCGGAGACATTACTCCCGTAAAGACAGGTTTTTCCGCAGGAGCGTACCATTTTATTTCCAGCTGGTTGTCCCTTTTTCTATAAATCCCGTACCATCTTCTTTGTAATGTGTTAAATTCAAAAACACATCCATTTTTAATGTCAAAATATACCCGGGTAAGTATACTATCTGCACAACTGGCACGACTGAGGACCTGCTGATTTATCGTTACCTGTTTCACTTCATATTTGCCCCTGAGCTGTGGATCTTTATCTGGCTTGCCATGCATAGCAATTAACAACAGGGGTATATAGATAATAGAAAGGCGAATAGCTATTTTTAAATATTTGGAAAGATGAAGAGAGGGTAATTGATCTTTTGCGATAAAAAAGAACTCCTTCAGCCGGTTAAACTCTATGAACAGGAAATACAAGACACCGGAGATCATGATGGAAGCGTGAATGACCACACTGGTCCCAACTTGATAAAAAATATCCATCAGTAAAATGTTGGCGAGCACAGGCAGCAGTATAAAAACACCTGCCAGCCTTGTTCTGCGGAATAGTAGTAGCATCGCTCCCGTTATCTGGCATCCGGCAATAATACAGCCCAAAGGGTAAGAATGACTGAAAAAAGTCCAGAACAGGTCTTGTGATGAAAAACTACTTAAAGGCAGATCAAGCTTGTTCAACGGTACCACAAACTGAAAATGAAAGAGTTTTTCCCATCCAAATGTGGCCAGGTCAAATGCTACGCCATAGCGCAAAAGGCCTTGCCAGAATGCCAGGGTAGCCGGATTGTTAGTTTTTCTGATTGACCAGATCACAGCGTAAATAATAGTAGCAATCAGCAGAAGGAAGGGAACGATAGTCATAGTCCCGATAGGGAACCATGCTCTTATAAATGTAACACCTATACGTAACGTAGATGCACCGATTACCAATCCTGCCAATGTGCAGGTAATGAGTTTTTGGGAGAGTGGGATTTTCTGCATACAACATAAAATTGGTTGATAAGGATAATATTCAAAATCTGATGTATGAAAATAAGCAAGCGGCGGCTTATTTTCTTGCGGCAAACCCGGAGGATCTTTAAAAAATAATTGCTTACATTTGGGATGTACATTTTCTACTACTTCCCTGGCTTCCCGCAAACGCCAGAACCTGTAAAAAGCCCCGGCAACGAGCAGAGCGTAATTTTTATAAGATAAAAATTTAAAACTTAAAATTATGCCTAAGTATGTTATCGAACGTGAAATTCCAGGCGCAGGTAAATTGTCAGAAGAACAATTGAAAGCAATCTCACAAACTTCATGTAGCGTGCTAAACAATATGGGACCACAAATTCAATGGTTACATAGTTATGTGACAACCGATAAGATTTATTGTGTTTATATAGCACCTAATGAAGAAATGATCCGTGAGCACGCAAAACAAGGGGGATTCCCAGCCAACGTTATCAGTGAAGTAGCTACCGTTATTGATCCTACAACTGCGGAGTAAAACTTATAAACATCTTTAAAGCGCTACAACGTTTGGCGCTGGCCAATGGTCCGGACATTGGCGGAAGATGCTTCGTTTTAATTCTACATTCTATGCACATAAAAAAAGCTCGTATCACTACGAGCTTTTTTATATCTATGGGCTAAATTGATTATCATTCAGCCACCAGTCGCTTTTTTAGCTTTTGGCCTTACAACCACCATTATTAAAGTTCAGGATATCCGGATTATCAGTTCCATTAAGGCTCTCAAGTACATACTGGTAAACCGGCAGCTGGTGTGCGCATGGGGCGCCACTTTTTACCAGCGGGTACTTTGTTGAATCAATCTGGTAGCCCTGGGCTACCTGGGTATAGATGTTAGGTCCGTTTATGGGGAACTGCGGAACGTTTGGAACAACATCCGGCACATTATGTATCCGGTAGCTTTCAGCTATGCTGTTGTTGTACATATCGGCAAAGGCGACATTGCCTGTCATTGGAGACGCATAAGTATACACGCAAAGATCCATACCTTTACCCAGGCCGACGGAGGCAGCGGCGGCATAATAGGTTACCAGCGCGGCTCCCAGGCTATGACCTGTAACCACTGTGCGCACATTTCGGGCATCTGGCATTATAGATGTCGGATCGGCTGCAACAGTTTTTAAAGGGAAGGGCGGAATCTTCATAGGAGAATCAGGCAGTGATACGATCAGGCCTGATTCATAAAGATCGTAAAAGCCGGATGGAACTAATGCGTTGTTGTTAAACTCCTTAAAGGCGGTGGGAATAAAAAAGCTGTCTGCGATCGCTTCAAGTATGTTTTCCGTACCGCGGATGGCGATCACGTAGTCCAGAGTGCTCTTATGCTGTGCTATAAAACCGTAATAGACCAGGTCGAACTTCCCATGGACAATAATGTCATTCATCTGTACATTGTACAATATATTGTAGTTTGTCAAAAAATCCTTGTCTACCAGTGCCTGGTAGTCCTTATTGTTAAGGATATTCCTATACGCCTGTGTTGAAGGATTACGTTGTGTTAACGCATCCTGTTCCTGTACTGCCTGTTTGTAGATAATGTCTGCCAGGTTAGCCACTTTGGCGTACTGAACAGCCTCTGACAGGGAAATAGATAAAGATTTAATTTGGGTTTCCATAAAAAAAATGGGTTGAGGGTGAAAAAATGAGTTTATTATTTGGGGTACTAAAACAATTTTCTATTTAGTAGTAAGGATTCCAAATTAATCTAATTTTTTCTTTTTCCGATATTATAATTTTCCAGTGTAGTATCAAAACAACCCTTCGTTATCCGTGATGGAGGATGTCACAACTGGGGATAACAGCGTGATTTGAGTGTGTTGAGAATAGTAATTAATAAAACTAATTCAAATAAGTTTTTTTAAATATTTTAATAATACAATTTCTCAAATGAAGAGAAGTTATCCATCGGGTAACAATGGACTTATTAGCCGAAACCGTGAATTATATAATAAATATATCTACTCTTATATGTATCCTTATATAAATAACAACCATAAACGGATTGCTTGAGTGAGACTCTTCATGAAAAATATGGTGAGTATCCGCTGTAAAATGGTGGTGAAAGCAGAGTTGTCGAAAATGAATTTGAACTTCACCGTTTTGGAATTCGGAGAAGTGTAAATCGAAGAAAAAATATGTGCGACAAAGCATGATATATTAAAGGTTGCATTGGCCAGGCATGGCCTTGAATTGATGGATGAAAGGGCCGCTATGATTATTGACAAAATAAAAGGGTCATTGTTGAAATGATTCATTACAGCGAAGAACAATCAGACGTTAAAAATTCACATTACCTGAGCGAAAAATTAAACTTGAGCTACACTTATATTTCCAGTCTTTTTTCAGAAATAAAAGGAATTACTATTGAACAATATATTATTCAGACGGGTTAATTATACAACATTTCAATTTTAATTGTGTAACAATTGCTTTCTCCGGGCTTTCTAATTTTAACGATTGCTTCACTTTTAAAAAATATTAAAAATGAGAAGAAATCTACTACCTATGAGAAGAAATCTACTATCTGGCGCATTATGCGCATTGTTATTATTTTTATTGCCCTTTAAAAATTTGGCGCAGTCTCCCCCTAACTTGCGTTCAACTGCCAGTTTTGCATTGTTTACAGCGACTGGGGCGTTCAGTAATGTTGGTGCTTCAACAATTGTAACGGGTGATGTGGGGACTAATGTAGGTGCGTTTAGCGCTTTTCCACCTGGAGTGTTGGTGGGCCAACGTCATGTAGCAGATCCAGCCTCAGCACAGGCTGCTACGGATGTGAGTCTTGCCTATGGCGAGATGAGTACTATAACCTGCGGCAGTGTAATTTCAACAACGCTGGGAGGCGGGCAAACACTTCTCCCAAATGTTTATTGCCTGGGGGCAGCATCTACCGTTAATGGAGATCTTATTTTAGACGGACAGGGTAATCCCAATTCCTTGTTTATTTTTAAAATAGATGGGGCTTTGGCCACCACTGTTAACTCTAGAATTATATTGACGAATTCAGCTTCAATATGCAATGTTTACTGGCAGGTAAATGGCGAGGTTGATTTAGGTAATAACTCCCTTTTCCAGGGAACACTTCTGGTAAATGGAGCGATCAATTTACTGGAAGCTGCACAATTGAACGGCCGCGCTCTTTCAACAGCAGGAGCAATCTCTTTACATAATAATATAGTTAACGTAAGTGCTCAACCTACTGCATCGGTAATTACAGCAGGTGGGCCAACAACATTTTGCGCCGGGGGTAGTGTTGTCCTTTCAGGAAATAATGGCGGCACATGGAGTACAGGAGCAACAACTCCAACAATTACGGTCACCCAGGCCGGTGATTATTCTGTAACAAATACGAATGCATGTGGCACCGTAACCTCTAATCATATTATAGTTACCGTAAACCCATTGCCAGTATGTACGATCGCGGGTAATAGTGCTATTTGCCCGGGTACGTCAACACAACTTTGTGCACCCGCAGGCGCTGCTTCTTATTCATGGAACACAGGTGCCACCACAAATTGTATTACCGTTAACACCCCAGCAACATATATAGTTGCTGTTACAGGTGCAAACGGATGTGTAAGCACTTGCAGCAAAACTGTAACCACAAGCACGACACCAGTATGTACGATCACCGGCAGTGATACAATTTGCCAGGGTCAATCAACACAACTGTGTGTGCCAGCAGGTGCAACTTCTTATTTATGGAGCACAGGTGCCACCACAAATTGTATCACGGTTAGCACACCAGGAACATATACAGTTACTGTTAACAATGCAGGCGGATGTGTAAGCACCTGCAGCAAAACTGTAACCGCAGGAACATTGCCAGTATGTACGATTGAAGGCAATAGTGCTATTTGCCCGGGGTCGTCAACACAACTTTGTGCACCCGCAGGTGCTGCTTCTTATTTATGGAGCACAGGCGCCACCACAAATTGTATCACCGTTAACGCTGCAGGAACATATACTGTTACTGTTACCAGTGCAACCGGATGTACCAGTACATGTAGTAAAACAATCACTGTAAGTCAAACACCAGGTTGTCTGATCACCGGCAGTGGAACTATCTGCGAGGGTGGGTCAACACAATTGTGTGTGCCAGCAGGTGCAACCTCATATTTATGGAGCACAGGTGCCACCACAAATTGTATCACGGTTAGTACACCAGGAACATATACAGTTACTGTTACAGATGTAGGCGGATGTGTAAGCACCTGCAGCAAAACTGTAACCACAAGCACGACACCAGTATGTACGATCGAGGGTAATAGTGCTATTTGCCCGGGTGGGTCAACACAACTTTGTGTACCAGCAGGCGCTACCTCATATTTATGGAGCACAGGTGCCACCACAAATTGTATCACCGTTAGTACACCAGGAACATATACAGTTACTGTTACCAATGCAGGTGGATGTGTAAGCACCTGCAGCAAAACTGTAACCACCAGCACAACGCCAGTTTGTATGATCACCGGCAGTGGTACAATTTGCCAGGGTGGGTCAACACAACTGTGTGTGCCCGCAGGCGCAACCTCTTATTCATGGAACACAGGCGCCACCACAAATTGTATTACCGTTAACTCCCCAGCAACATATATAGTTGCTGTTACAGATGCAGGCGGATGTGTAAGCACTTGCAGCAAAACTGTAACCACCAGCACAACACCAGTATGTACGATCACCGGCAGTGATACAATTTGCCAGGGTCAATCAACACAACTTTGTGTACCAGCAGGCGCTACCTCATATTTATGGAGCACAGGTGCCACCACAAATTGTATCACGGTTAGTACACCAGGAACATATACAGTTACTGTTACCAATGCAGGCGGATGTGTAAGCACCTGCAGCAAAACTGTAACCACAAGCACGACACCAGTATGTACGATCACCGGCAGTGATACAATTTGCCAGGGTCAATCAACACAACTTTGTGTACCAGCAGGCGCTACCTCATATTTATGGAACACAGGTGCCACCACAAATTGTATCACGGTTAGTACACCAGGAACATATACAGTTACTGTTACCAATGCAGGCGGATGTGTAAGCACCTGCAGCAAAACTGTAACCACAAGCACAACGCCAGTATGTACGATCACCGGCAGTGGTACAATTTGCGAGGGTCAATCAACACAATTGTGTGTACCAGCAGGCGCTACCTCATATTTATGGAGTACAGGTGCCACCACAAATTGTATCACGGTTAGTACACCAGGAACATATACAGTTACGGTTACCAATGCAGGCGGATGTGTAAGCACCTGTAGCAAAACTGTAACTGTTAGTGCACCTATAGTTTGTTCCATCTACGGCGATACTTCAATTTGCCAGGGTCAAACAACTAAACTTTGTGCACCGGCAGGTTGTATAAAATATCTCTGGAATACGGGTGCAACAACAAGTTGTATTAATGTAAGCACCCCAGGAACGTATACTGTTACTACTACCAATGCAGCAGGTTGCACCAGCACCTGCAGTAAAACAGTTACAGTTGGTGCACCGATAGCATGTTCCATCACCGGCGATACTTCAATTTGCCAGGGTCAAACCACTGAGCTTTGTGTGTCAGCAGGCTGTGAAAAATATCTCTGGAGTACGGGAGCAACAACAAATTGTATTGATGTAAGTACCCCAGGCACGTATACTGTTACTACTACCAATTCAGCAGGTTGCACCAGCACCTGCAGTAAAACAGTTACAGTTGGTACACCGATAGCATGTTCCATCACCGGCGATACTTTAATTTGCCAGGGTCAAACTACTGAGCTTTGTGTGTCAGCAGGTTGTACAAAATATCTCTGGAACACGGGTGCAACAACAAGTTGTATTGATGTAAGCACCCCAGGAACGTATACTGTTACTACTACCAATTCAGCAGGTTGTACTAGTACCTGCAGCAAAACAGTTACTGTTCTTGATGTGTCTGACTGTATCATTACCGGTCCAGTCTCTTGCGACCCGGGAAAATCAATTCAGCTTTGCGCACCTTCAGGTTGTATAAAATATCTCTGGAACACGGGTGCAACAACAAGGTGTATTGATGTAAGCACCCCAGGAACGTATACTGTTACTACTACCAATTCAGCAGGTTGCACCAGCACCTGCAGTAAAACAGTTACAGTTAGTGCACCGACAGAATGTTCCATCACCGGCAATACTTCAATTTGCCAGGGTCAAACCACTGAGCTTTGTGCGCCAGAAGGTTTTGCAAAATATCTCTGGAGTACGGGAGAAACAACAAGTTGTATTACAGTAAGCACCGCAGGAATGTATACTGTTACCACAACCAATTCAGCAGGTTGTAGTAGTACCTGCAGCAAAACAGTTACTGTTCTTGGGGGGTCAGACTGTATCATTACCGGTTCAGTATCTTGCGGCCCGGGAAAATCAATTCAGCTTTGCGCACCTTCAGGTTACACAAAATATCTCTGGAACACAGGTGCAACAACAAGTTGTATTAAAGTCACACATGGCGGCACATATACCGTTACCGTTACCAATGCAGCCGGATGCGAGACAACCGCCAGTAGGTATATAACCTCACATTATATAACAACCAGGAAGGCTACGCCAGATACAACAAATCAGACTGCAAAACTGGAAACCTGGATAAGCGAGGCGCCACTATCTGTCAATTCAGATAATATGACAGCTAAAGCATATCCTAATCCATTTAACGGAAAAGCAGTAGTAGAGTTTCGAACTCCCGGTGCAAATGAACATGTTGTAGTTGAACTTTACGACATGAAGGGATTCAAAATTTTGACACTGTTTGACAAGAAAGTCAAAGGAAATGTTTGGTATAAAACTGAAGTAAATGGAACATCTCTTTCTGAAGGTGTTTACATCTACAGGATATCAAACGGTCACCAGGTCATTAATGGAAAACTGATTCTGATTAAATAGTCTTGTTATCAGAATAAAAAACGGGTCTCCAATTGCTATGCCCCCAAAAAGTATCTAACTTTTTGGGGGCTTTTTTTAAGCTGTTGTTTTAGGTTTATTCAGCAGCTTTTGTTTGGCAAAAGGTAAGATCGTTACTGCCAACTGGTCGTTTTACCATTCCTGTTTCGGCTTGTATTTAAAAATACATTTTTCATGTGTAAATTACTCGTTACAAAAAAATACCAGCAGATGTTGCCCTGAAAAAATTGGTTGGCATTACAGCTTCTGATATTATTGAATGAAGCGTCATCGATCACAAACCGGTATTTCACATCGCCCTTTTCAAGGCGTTCAAACGCTTTGTTAACGTCCTGAATATTGATGCGTTCAATTTCTGCGACAATGTTGTGTTTTGAACAGAAGTCGAGCATCTCCTGCATTTACTATTGGGACATAGCATAAACTCATCATTGGCGGGGAAGCTTCGGTAGCCGATAAATAATTATGGGGATTGCATTGGAAGTAAAGATGCCTTAGCAGGCTTCGGGAGGCGGGTTAGTGATCTAAGTAGGTTTTTTATTGTATAGATGTTCCTGGTAATACCAGGGATATGAATAAAATCATTCATTGGTTAAAATAACTTTTAAAGTCTTTTCCTTTCCAGCCGTGAAGATAAGAGGCTGCGAAGAACGATAACAGGAATAGTATTCGTTGAACACGTTTTTTACGGATTGTCATATTGTAAATTTAAATTGAGATGTAAAGTTACGTACGGCAATCTGGCTATGGGGTCCTGGCAAGATGGAGGATACCATTGAACGACCTGCCCCGTTTATTTTGTAGTCCCGTCTACAAAAGCCAGTAGGGAAATGATCAGGCCGTTGCTTAAAGTAAATATGTCTTGTCCGGTAATGGTATCCGGTTTGGAGGGCGGTCCAAACTTCCAGTAAAGAATCGCCATATTATGATGTGTTTCTATCGGCTTTACTATCTGGAACTGAAATCCGGGGTTTTCTTTTAACAGCCCACTGATAAAATCACTTACTGCTGCCGGCCCATTTAAAACTGCTCCGGGGTCAATAAAACGAATATTATCCGCATAAACTTTCTGTGCCAAAGCGAGACGCTTTCCGTCATCTGTTTCACCCCATACCTGCAGATGGGCTTCTACCAGGGATATTGCTTCTTTACGGGCGTCGTTGAAATCCCGGATCGCCAGTTTGTAGCGCATCATGGGGAGAAAAGAGTATAACTCATAAGGGTCTGTGGCATCCTTTGGAATCGACTGTTGCAAGGCATTGAAATATTTACCGGCCTCCTTATAATTGCCGCTGCCGGTATGGGCATCCAATGCAAAGAAGTTAATGGCGTTACGTTGTTGACGATTAAGATGAGGATACGCTGTGGTATAGTTATCCAGCAGTTTAATGCATACGGCGAACCGTCCGCCTTTCACATAAGCGTCTGCCAGGTTACGCACAACGATATGCTCCGATGCTTCGTCTTTATGATGTTTGGCAATTAACAGCGCCTTTTCAAAACATACAGCGGCACTGTCGAATTGATTGGTATACAACAAAGGGATGCCCAGTATATTATAGATGGTGCAAACCTGAAGGGAGGTATCTTTGACATTATGCGCAATCGCAACAGCTTTCTGCCCAAATTCAATTGCCTTTTTATAATTCCCGAGGGCGGTAAACACCTGGCAAAGCATGTAGTAGGCGCCCTGCTGATGAGGGAAATGTAGTTGATTGTAGATGTCTATGGCGTTTTGAAGTACCCGCTGTGCCTTTAGGTAGTCTTCATCAATGATACAATAATCACCAATTTGCTGGAGAATGTTTGCCTGCTCCAGCTTTTTGCCACTAAGACCATAGTATTTTACGGCTTCTTCGTAATAAGATATCCTTTGGTTTCTTTCCCCGGTATACACATCGTAAGTATCTGCCAGCTTAGCGTAGGAAGGGCCAAGGTCGGCAGTCATGTGATGACGGAAATAAATCGCAATTGCCTTTTGAAAGGCAGGTCTGGCACTGTCCTTATTGCTTTTACGAAAATAAATACTGCCGATTAGCATATTGCCGCCACCTTCACCCCCGGGGAATCCTATCTCCTGACTGCGGGCCACTATTTTTTGCGCGGATCGGAGCAAGCTATCAAGCCTGGAACTGTCTGCACCTGCCAGGAGGCTGTCGTTCTGGTAGATTTGACGATTTATAACTGCGGTATCCCTACGAAAATTTTTTTCTTTGGTATCGCATGTAGGTAATGCGAACATGCCCATTGATATCAGTATCATCACTGTAATGGCCGGCATATAATGGGGAATTACGCAGAAAATATAAATTGATTTTCTTAACATATTAGGAAAAATGACGCAGAGATAAATGCCAACATAACTTCAGCTGCAAAATCGGGGTGTTCACCATGCTGTTTTTGATCCGGAATGAGAGAACGCTACATACAAGTTATCATATATATTTGACATTACCTGACTGCGTTTATACGTCAGCGTAGTCCAGAGAGTCAGGTAGGGACTGTTTTTATTTCAGTTAAGCGCATTAAAAAACCTCAAAATCTTTACTACAAAAGAGTTTAAGGCTTTGGCAGAACATTTGAAAAATACAGTATGCCAAAAGAAGTCACTCGCAAAGGGGAACTTGGTAAGCGAGATCTAAGCATTGTTAGTCTTCTCCTCAACGCTTTCAAAGTTTTTAAGGCAACTGTTTATTAATATCTTCGTAGTAAATAATAAATTATGGAACCGCCAGAATACATTGACAGTGCGAAAGTCATCAAATGGGCTTGGTCAGGATTGCAACCTTTCGGAATCCTGAGTAATGAGGACGGCTCGGAAAAGGAGGAAATATATGGACTCGCTATCTGTAAATATGAAGGATCAAAAAATGTTTATCGATTTAGTTGTGATAAAAATTGGGAAACCGTCCAGGATGGATTTTATGAAGACATTGAAGAAGCGATCAGGCTTTTGCCAGATCAATACAAAAATGTAGAAGCAAATTGGCATTCCTGGAAATCAGGTAAATAACTTGATGAGATCCTAACCTGGACAGCCATCCATAAAAAAGAAATAGTAACAAGAGGAAATTAAAAGGTGAATTTAAATTTTATGACCCAAGGGACAAATAGGTATTACTTTATCCATTCCATCAGTGTTACAGCGCTCAGCCATCCCATAGTGAGAACCACGCACCACCCTGCCACCTGCATCCATACCGGATACTTGTAGGTACCCATCAGTTTCTTTTTTACCGTGGCTATCAATATGACCGCCAATGCTACCGGTAAGATAAGACCATTTAATGCACCGGCTGTAATTAAGAGCCGCACCGGGTTTCTAACGAAAATAAAGATGATGGTGGAGAAAACAATAAAGAAAGATATTATCCAGCGTTCATATACTGGTATCAGTGGATGAAATGTTTTGAGAAAAGATACAGAGGTATAAGCGGCGCCTACAACAGAAGTAATAGCTGCGCTCCACATAACCACCCCGAAAAACCGATAGCCTGCCATGCCGGCGACTATGCGGAATACGGAAGCCGGCGGGTTGCTGCTGTCCAGCGTAATACCTTTGGCTACTACGCCCAGTGTGGCAAGGAATAGCACGGTACGCATAATACCGGTGATAACGATACCGCTGACGGCGCTCCTGTTGACCAGATGTAATTGCCGGGTTCCATTGATGCCTGCATCCAGCAGCCGGTGTGCGCCGGCAAAACTGATGTAGCCGCCAACGGTTCCGCCTACCAACGTAACGATCGTTTTTGTATCAATAACAGAGGGCCAAACGGTTTGCCGCATGGCCTCTCCGAGCGGGGGATGGGAGCTGACGGCGATGTAGATCGTCAATAATACCATCAATAACCCCAGCCAACGGGTAAACTGATCGAGCATATATCCCATCTCCTTTATCCAGAAAACGAACAATGCAATACCACAGCTGAGTAGTGCGCCATAAGTCGTATCCATGCCTGTGATTACTTGTATACCCAGTCCGCATCCACCTATATTACCGATGTTGAACGCCAGTCCGCCAAGTACTACCAGTGCGGCCAGCAGGTAACCCAGTCCCGGCAGCAGGTCATTGGCGAGGTCCTGCGCACGACGTTCTGTGATAGCCAGCAC
This sequence comes from Chitinophaga sp. HK235, assembly GCF_018255755.1. Classification (NCBI taxonomy): domain Bacteria; kingdom Pseudomonadati; phylum Bacteroidota; class Chitinophagia; order Chitinophagales; family Chitinophagaceae; genus Chitinophaga; species Chitinophaga sp. HK235. The sequence continues at coordinate 7,561,227 of NZ_CP073766.1, forward strand.
ACGCCATATATTGAGTTGTGCGCCGATATCCAGTAAGATGGATATCAGCACCACGAAGCCGAATGCAGCGCCCAGCTGCCAGGTGAAGACAGTGGTTTGTGTCAGGAAACCCGGCCCGATAGCGGAGGTGGCCATCAGGAAAGCGGCGCCCATGATGGCGGAAGATTTTTGTTTACTCACGGATGTTGGATAGTTAAATGATGATGAAGTAAGGCTGCATGTATGGCGCGGGCATATTCCAGTGCATGCGCACCATCTCCGTGTATGCAGATGGTCTCTGCTTTCAGCGGAATAATTTTCCCGGACTGCACGGTCACCTCCTGCCGGGTGACCATCTGTAATACCTGTTTAACTGCCAGCGTTTCACTTTCAATCATAGCGCCCGGTTGTGAGCGGGCCGTCAGCGAACCGTCATCCTGGTATGTTCTGTCGGCAAATACTTCGCTGACGGTCTTCAGTCCGGCTGCTGCCGCTGCACTGATCAATAAACTGTTACTCAGTCCGAAGAGACGTAAACGGTTATCGACATCCTTTACGGCTTTTGCAATGATTTGCGCCATCGCTGGTATACGGGCGGCCATATTATACAGTGCGCCATGTGGCTTTACATGATGCAGCTGCACACCATGGGCGCGGCAGATGATCTGCAGGGCATATATCTGCGTGCACACCAGGTCATAAAGCGCCGGATCTGAAAGCTGTTGTTCCCTGCGTCCGAAGTTCTCCCGGTCTGCAAATCCGGGATGCGCTCCTATGGCTACCTGATGTTCCGTTGCCAGCAGCACGGTTTTCTTCATGGTGTCTGTATTGCCGGCATGATAGCCACAGGCAATGTTGGCACTGGAGATAAAGGGCATGATAGCTGCGTCATTGTCCAGCCCTTCGCCCATGTCACAATTAAGATCAATATAATTCATATGGTAACGACCATTTTTCCAAACGTAACTGACTGGCATGCTGCAGGTAGCGTATAGCCTTTTCCTGTTGCCATAACATTTCTTCTGCAGTTTCCCTGCTGGTGATACTGAACTGCAATGACTGTCCCGGTTGATATTGGGCCAGCACAGGTATATCGGCGGTAATGACATGTGCTGCTATCGGATAACCGCCGGTAGTCTGATGGTCTGCCATCAGTATGATCAGCTGACCGTCGGGGAGGAGCTGTATGGCTCCTTTGCATATGCCGGCAGACAACTGTTCCTCTTTTTTATGGGTGTGCAGGGGCGCACCTCTCAGCCGGAATCCCATACGGTCGCTATGCGGGCCTATCCGGAAACTGCCGGTTATGAGCTGTTGTTGTGAGGGAGCGTCCAGCATATCCCAGCAGGCGCCAGGCAAGATGCGGATGGTGTCTTGTTTATTGTACAGGTGATCAGTGGCCGCTGTCCATGGGAATATTTTCGGTTGCCTGTCACTGATAGGCTGTGGTGATTTATTAAAGGGTAGTTTATCTCCCTTCCGGAGGGCCCTGCCTTTAAAGCCTCCCTGCGCTACTTTAAGATGTGTGCTGCAGCTGCCGAGCCATGGTGTCAGTGAAAAACCATGGCGGACAGCCAGGTAACAACGTGCTCCGGTGCGTAGTTTTTCAAAAGCCAGCGTAGCGCCTGCATGAACATATAGTGGTTTATGTAGTGGTACGGCCAGGCCGTCGACAGTAGCACCGAAATCGGCTCCTGCTAAGGCGATCAGGGCGGACGCTTCAAACAGGTATTTGCCTGCGGGGAAATGTAATTCCAGTAGCGCTTCATCAGCCGGATTGCCGATGAGAGCGTTAGCTACGGCCATGGCTATACGATCCATTACACCGCCGGGATTGATCCCAAGGTGTTGAAAACCATATCTGCCTTTGTCCTGTATGGTATCCATTATGCCCTGTTGTAATACTACTATGCTCATTGCTCCTGTTGTATTTGTCTGAAAACTTCCAGCGTAACTGGTATGAACTGTACGCGGTCTCCGGGCCGGCAATAACAGGGATCGGCATTGGCGGGATCAAACATTCGCAACGGTGTTTGCCCTATTATATTCCAGCCTCCGGGGGAAGCCAGCGGATAGATGCCCGTCTGTACGCCTGCAATACCTACGCTGCCGGCGGGTACCTGTAGCCGCGGTTGCTGTCTGCGTGGGGTTTGCAGCGCTGCGCATACTTCCCCCATATAAGGAAATCCCGGCAGGAAACCTGTCAGATATACCGTGTATATTGTCTGTGAATGCCAGGCGATGATATCCGCTATGGCTACATTCCGGGAGGTGGCCATCTCTGTTATATCCGGACCCAATGAAGGATCATAACATACCGGAATTCGCAGTTCCCGGGGAGCAGGGAAGGTGATGGTTTCCTGCGTTTTTGTTTTCTCCCGGATATAGGCCGTCATCCACTGCAATCCCGGTATACGCTCGTTGCACCTGAGCTGCGCCGCATCATACACGATGGTTAAGGAGGCATATGCCGGTATCAGATCAAGGATATAGGGGGATGGCCGGGAGCGGAGGCTATGAAAGGTTTTCATTACTTCCTGATGTATCGCCGTATTTATTTTCTGCTCCCATTTTAGGATAACAGCACTGTCTCCAAGTGGATGTATGACATAGTCAGGATTCATAGTAACAAGATAATGTTTTTACAGCGGGAAAAACAGCAGCGGCGATATTATTTTAGCCAACGATCCATTTATGCTATTGCGACTAATACTTAAGGGGTTCTTTTTTTGCGAGCGTAATTTCAGCTCAGGCTATTCCTTGTCTATTCCCTTATATGGCCTGATAATGTGATCTGCAGCAGGTTTGATTTGCTGATAAAAATCATAAAATAAAATAGAAGACAAATTTGTCCGTTATTTTAAAGCAACTATCTTTGTGTCATAAATCTGCAAGATGCTTTCCAAAGCGTGTAAATATGGAATCAAAGCAACACTCTTCCTTGCGCAGCAATCGAAGGATGGCAGAATGTCAAACGTGCGGGAGATCGCGGAGGCCATTGGTTCGCCGGAAGCGTTTACAGCAAAAGTGCTGCAACAACTTGTGCGCTGTGCGATCATCAGTTCCGTCAAAGGCGCCAAAGGCGGTTTCTATATCGAAGGGCACACGCTTAGCACGCTTAACCTGTTGCGGATCGTTGTAGCGATTGATGGGAGGGGCCTCATTGAAAACTGTATGCTGGGCCTGAGCGAATGCTCCGAAAACCAGCCTTGTCCGGTACATCGCCAGTTCAAATGGATCAAGGAAGACATCGTACACATGCTCTGCAAGTCGATGGTGAATGAGCTGACCATGGAAGTAGCACTGAATTTGACGGTATTAAAAAACTGATTTTTTTGATTGTAAACAGGATAAAAATGTCTTTTATTTAAGCCGGAGACTGAAATCATAGATAGTCGGTTCGGCTCCGATCCGGTTCGTCGTATTCATAACCTATAAAATCTGTTGACATGCTTACAAAGAGTAGCGCCAGGATATTCTTCCTCGGCGGCACGATTGTTACGTTCCTTTATATTCATTGGCTTGTCGTGGCATACACTCAGCAAAGATATTCCTCATAGAACGCATGAAAAAAACCTGACACCTTCTGTGATTGCAGGTAAGCGGCTGTTTGAAGCCAACAACTGCATGGGCTGCCATACTATTATGGGTGAGGGTTACGTATGATGCCCCGGAGGCAAAACCATAACATGTTATCTCTCCCTTACCGAAAAGAATTAAAACATTATAACACATGATGAACAGGATCAAACCATTGCTTGGAACATTACTCGGCCTGTGGCTGCTGAGCGGCTGCACAGGCACTGAAAAAGATGCAGACCGAAAATCCACAACACCGCCCGCAGATATCAAAGCTGTTGGGCAAAGCGTAGCAGAAACGACCGCGCCGCCACTGGTACCAAAACCCGTTGGCTCGCGGGAAGCAACCAAACTTATCGTCAACATGGAGATCATGGAAAAAGAAGGAGAGATGGCGGACGGTGTGAAATACCTTTACTGGACCTTCAACGGTACCGTACCAGGTAGCTTTATCCGTACCCGTATAGGCGACGAAGTGGAATTTCACCTGAAGAACCATCCCAACAACAAACTGCCACACAATATTGACCTGTACGCTGTGACAGGGCCGGGTGGCGGAGCTGCCTCCTCTTTCGTAGCGCCAGGCCATGAAGTTGTATTCTCCTTTAAAGTGGTCAATCCAGGCCTTTTCGTCTACCACTGCGCCACCGCACCGGTAGCCATGCACATCGCGAATGGCATGTATGGTCTTATACTGGTAGAACCTGAAGGAGGACTGCCGCCAGTAGACAAGGAGTATTACATCATGCAGGGCGACTTCTACACCAAAGGCAAAAACGGCGAACCAGGCCTGCAGCCCTTCGATATGCAGAAGGCGGTAGACGAGCATCCCGACTACGTGGTGTTCAACGGTAAAGTCGGTTCGCTGACCGGTGATAACGCTATCAAAGCGAATGTCGGTGAAACGGTACGCCTTTTCGTAGGCAACGGTGGTCCCAACATGGTGTCTTCATTCCACGTCATCGGAGAAATTTTCGATAAGGTGCACGTGGAAGGTGGAGACCTGATCAACAAGAACGTACAGACCACACTGATTCCTGCGGGAGGGGCGACCATCGTAGACTTCAAGGTAGAGGTGCCAGGTACTTTCGTGATCGTAGACCACTCTATTTCCCGCACATTCAATAAAGGTTCCTTAGGTATGCTGACCGTTGCAGGGCCTGAAAACAAAAATTTGTACTCTGGTAAACAAACAGACGGTATCTATCAGCCCGAAGGCGGTACTATTCAGTCTATGCCCGGCGAGAAGGCCCCGGCTGCACCTAAAGCTGCCAACCTCGCAGAGCGGATTGCTATGGGTAAGATGGTGTATTCCAAAACCTGCCTTGCCTGTCACCAGGAAAACGGTACGGGTATCCCGAATGCCTTTCCTCCGCTCGCCGGCTCCGATTTCCTGAACGCAGATGCAGGCCGTGTGATAGATATCGTGCTGCATGGTAAGACCGGTGAGGTCGTGGTGAACGGCGCCAAATTCAATGGCGTGATGCCAGCCCAAACGCTGACAGATGAAGAGATCGCGAATGTGTTGTCATACGTTTACTCCAGCTGGGGTAACAAGAAACAGGAAATCAAACCGGGAACGGTGGCGGCTAAACGTAAACATTAAATACTAACCATTAACCAATACTATGAACAACTTAGGGTTCTCCGCCATCTGCATGTGCGCTTCGCTGGTCGTCTCCTGTTCCAACCTGACATTGCGACCGGACACGTTACCCATCGAAGCACCGGCAACCTCTGGTACAGGCGGAGAGCCCTTATCTATCCTGGTTGCTCCAACAGATACTACAAGTATGGCGGAAGTGAAAGGTGGCAGTTATGTCCCTTTCTACGGCAAGGCTGATTCTTCGGTAATGGTTAAAGGCTTTCAAATGGATATACACCCTGTCACCAACCGGCAGTTCCTGGCCTTTGTGCGGCTCAACCCACAATGGCGGCGCTCCGCAATCAAACGTATTTATGCGGATGGCAATTATCTCGCCGGCTGGCAGAACGATAGTACACTGGGCTACGGCATGTTGGAAGATGCACCTGTCACCAATGTTTCCTGGTTTGCAGCAAAGGCCTACTGTAACGCTATCGGCAAAACGTTACCTACTGTAAATCAGTGGGAATATGCGGCTATGGCCGATGAAACAACGCGTGACGCCCGCGCCAGAACGTCTTACAACCAGCATATCCTCAGCTGGTACGAAAAGCCCAATACCTCCGGCTTGTCCGTAGGCCTTACCACGCCCAATTACTGGGGCATCATGGACCTGCACGGGCTAGTCTGGGAATGGACAGAGGATTTTAGTGAAGTGATGCTCTCCGGCGAATCGCGGAGAGATGTGTCTACCGATAACTCAATGTTTTGCGGAAGCGGTTCCGTAGGGGCCAGCGACTTGATGAACTACGCAGCGTTTATGCGCTTCGCATTTAGGGGAAGCCTCAAAGCGAATTACTGCGTACAAAACCAGGGCTTCCGTTGTGTATCGAAATAAATTCATAAAACTATGAAAACGATGCTCTATTGTTTGGCATGCCTGCTCCTGACAGCAGCCTGTCATACAAACAAACAACCACAACAGCCACCAGTACAAAAAGAACAAACCACCGTCGATAAAAACGCGGCCTCCATATTTGACCTGGCTTCTACCTGGAAGACGGAAGAAGGCAATACTATCCATTTGCGTGATCTGAAAGGAAAGACGCTGGTAGTGGTAATGATCTACACGAGTTGCAAGTCTGCCTGTCCCCGCCTGGTGGCCGATATGCTGGCCATCAGTGAAAAAGTGCCGGACCGTGCTAAAAACAATGTACAGTATGTACTCGTCAGCATAGATCCGGAACACGATACGCCTGAGAAACTGAAGGAATTTGCCATTAGTAAGAGCATGGACGGGAAAGAATGGACCTTTTTGCAAGGGAATCCGGAAACGGTGAGGGAATTCGCTAATGTACTTGCAGTAAAGTACAAAGAGATTTCACCTATAGATTTTTCTCACTCCAATATTATCAGTGTATTCGATCCCGCCGGCCGCCTCGTTCATCAACAGGAAGGGCTCGGCGTCAACAACCAGGCAACTGTAGATGCCATCATTAAAACTGCCGGCAATGAATAAGAAGACCCTACTCATTTCCCTGCTATCCATCCCATTTTTCGAAGCAGCTGCGCAACAGGTGGATGTCAGCGCAGATATGCGGTTCCGGTATGAACACCGCAACGGCTATGGCGGCCTTTTACCCGATACGGCAAAGGCAGCCGACTTTGTGGTGCAGCGCAGCCGCATCATCATCGACTATACCTCTCCCCAGCTCAAGCTCCGCATTTCTCCGCAAAGCGTGCGTATCTGGGGGGATGTGGCCACCAATGCTAAAACCGATGCCGCATTCCAGATGCATGAAGCCTGGGCGGAGGTCTCCTTCCGTCAGAAATGGGCATTGCGCGCCGGCCGCCAGGAATTCAATTACGACGATGCGCGCATCCTCGGTAACGTTGACTGGACCATGCAGGCCCGCAGTCACGATGCTGTCCTGCTGCAATACAAGCCTTCGGCTATGCATACATTTCACGCCGCCGCTGCACTCAACGCTAACCGGGAAAGTAACAGCAAAGAGCCTTATACCGTTCCGCAGTACCGTTACCTGCAATTCGGCTGGTATCACGGCCAACGGAACCATCTCGCCTGGAGCTTACTGTTCCTGAACCATGGCATTCCTTATTTGCGGGAGCAGCACGAAAAAACCGCATGGAACCAGACATTCGGTCCACGAATTACTTTTCAGCAAAATGCCTTCAGTGCGGATGCGGCATTCTACGCACAAACTGGCGGGCTCGCAGGGGAGACCCTCAATGCCTGGTACTGCTCCGGCAACCTGAGTTACAAGTTTGCAAAGGGCTGGCAAACCGGTGCAGGTTTCGAATATTTATCAGGTAAAGCAGGCGACGATGCCAGCCCCAGTTATAAGAGTTTTACGCCATGGTTTGGCACAAATCATAAGTTCAATGGCTATATGGATTACTTCTATGTAGGCAATCATCTTAATTCCGTTGGGCTGACAGATCTATACGGCAATCTATCCTATGAAAAACCCGCTTTTAAGGCGCGGCTGACACCACACTTTTTTTCATCAGCTGCGCCTTTATTTGCAGACGGACAAAAGTTAAAAAGCTATCTCGGCACTGAGCTTGATCTCACCGTCGGATTTTCTATTATCGATTTCGTTTGGTTGAATGGCGGATGTTCGCAGATGTTCGCTACGTCCACCATGGAGCGATTGAAAGGTGTTTCGAATGCCACCTCCGGCAATTGGATGTTCCTGGAATTGCAAATCAACCCGAAATTATTTACCATCAAAACTGTCAGGAAAAGTGAATAACATGAACATGGATGTTGCGGAAGCATGCGGTACGACTACTCCTTTTTATCAGTCGGGAGGGCAGGAAGAAGTAGACGATTTGATGGGCATCCAGGTCCAGGTATTGCGGCAGTGTCCACTGAATCAACTTTCCGTCTATGATGGTCCTGATGTTTGCATCGGAGTGAAAGGCCCCCCGGAGCCTTACAGTGGATAAGCTTAATCAGGGTCTGTATATATCATCATATTATTGGTCATCATCAGCAAAACAAAATCCGTAGTTATTGCTGCTGGTTTCTTTATTCGATAAAAGCATGCTAATTTTATGTGACAGGATACGACCCAGCGGGGATTGACCGGCTACTATTTCCGTACTTCGTTGTCAAATGATTTTATATTTATATTAACTATTATGATAGATTTATCTCATGCTGAGAAACACATTCATTGTGTCACAAATTTTCAAGACCTTGTTTCTACGCCATTTAGTGGAGAAATGAATGCGATTTGTTGGACTCGTAATCTGATAGGTGATTTTTCTGAGATTGTTAAAAAGGTAGCGCTAAGCGGAAATATAACGGTAATTGAACAAGAGGAACTTCGTGAACTTCAGTTGAGTGAACAAGGGCAACTTGCCCGTGAAATTCTTTTAAATGACTTGAAGGCATTGAAAGATCATGGCGCATCGCCAATCCTTAATGTGATCAACTACTATGATCGGGATGATACCTACCCGTTTTTTTCAACCGATGTTTATTCATTTCATGTAGATCGCTCTCCCATACCAACCGATACCTTTTTATGCACCTACTATGGCGAGTCGAGTGAAATATTGCCAAATTCACAAGGCACAAAGAAAGTACTTATTCCGGAAATACGTGATGAACTCAAAAAACTATATCATGGAGCAGATGAAGGTTTTGAGTCATTCTTAAGTGACCATTTCTTTGATCTGCACTATCAGGCTAAACCTGGTGTACGTCCAATAAGCTTAGGTCTTGGTAATCTATGGAAGTTGGCGGTTGATCATCCTGAAAGTCAGGTTCCTCCTTGTATTCACCGTGCACCAAAGGAAAAATCCGGACAGAGTAGGTTGTTGTTGATCTGTTGAATACAAATCCTTAAAAAAGCCTTCAAATCCAATGACTTGAAGGCTTTTTTAGTTTCAGGTGAAGAGATAAAAACATTATTTCTCCCGATTATATCCCGGCGAATGTCAGTTTCAGTTCTTATTCAACTGAAAATAAGTCGCCATATCAATGGAGGATAAATTTATAAAGCCAGTCTGGCGCAGAAGTGTCACCAATTGACCACGATGGTACGTAGAATGGTTTATGGCATGTGCTACCGTTTGCCAAAATACCATTTGACCAATACGGCCGTTCCTTGGGTATTTGAAAGTGACAGTTTGTAAATAATTATCTTCTGGATAACTGCCAACTAATGTCTTGATATCGGCAGATGACTTATTCCAGATTTCAAGTAATTCATTTTTTGTGCCTTTGAATTCCGCAGATAGAAATACCGGTTCAGAAATATGTGTCCAATGATCGACCCAATACTTTTCTGCGCTAACGATGTGAACCGCCGTTTGTCTGACACTGCTGAAACTGCTGACGATCACTTGCTCCCATTGTTCATCACTGATTTGATGTAGCCATTCCATTGCTTTACTATCCGCCCAATTATTGTAATTCGCAATCTGAATGAGATAATTCCTGTTCATAATTTCTTCTTTATTGTTTTGATAATGGATCAAAATTAGTTGTGAAGAAGCGGCAGGAACGATAGGTACTCGTTCAAAAAGTATAGCTACACGTTCAAATTGATAATTGGTACTGTTTAGGCGTTACTCCATAAATTTGTTTGAAGGACTGGATAAAACTCGACAAGTTCTCATAGCCAAGTTCAGAAAAAATCTCACTCGCCTTGCAGTCGCTCTTGCGCAACATTTCTGCCGCCCTTTCCATTCTTTTTTCCAGCAGCCATCTGTTAGGACTGTTGCCATAAAGGCGGGCAAACCGGCGCTTGAAAGTAGACAGACTCATGTTACATAAAAAGGCAAGCTCTTGAACGGTTATGTTATTAGTGATATGCGATGTCACAGCTTGACGAATCAATAGATCATCATTTTCTTCATAGTGCATATTCCTGATACGCTGGATCTGTCCTGGATATTGTACGGCAAGGTATACGAACAGTTCTTCCAGTTTAACCTTTTGCAACTTAGGATGTACAGGTTTATCGCCGATAAGTATGCTGTCAAGAGAATGGGTAAAATTGATTAGGAATTCATCCTTTTCAAAAAGCAGGAATGGATGTTGGTCTGATGTTTTTGCTGGTCTGTCGATTAATGAAGTATGTCGGTCAAAAAAACCGGACAGGAATTTGTTGTCGAAGAAAACAAGTATGCTATGATAATCAGCTTCGGGTGCCGCAAGCTTTTCGCTTATCAGGCAATTTCCGGCAGCTAACATCACAAACTGGTAAGGCTTTACGCTAACCTGTGCACCTGCAAAATGAACCGTTTTTTCACCGTCGAGCAAAAAAGTAATGAGGTTTCGTGGCAGTGTTATCATTGCTCTGGCAGCAGGTTTTCCTGAACGGTAACGAATGATGGAAATTTCGTCGTCGTCTTGATTGGATGAAGGTGAATTAACAGGTAAAGTATTTACGGCCATTAGAAAGCTGATGAAAATTATTTGAGTGACGCAAGTTAATGAGATATTTACAGTTTGTCTAACGTCTGAAAGATTCGTTTAAGTATTTTGTATAATATAACTATTAAATTTGTAATGAATTTAAAATTTGGCTGACAAATGACAAGTGAAAGGTTTTATTACTGAAAAATAGCTCCTGTCGACTGTCGCCGAAGAAAATCCTCCTATGTAGGCAAAAGTTTCCAGATTATGCAAACCTATATTTAATGATTGCCCCCTCCCATAGATAAACCTGCAATAGCGCGATGCTCACGATCACTATGTGTGGAATAATGTGAATCGATATAAGGAGTTATATCTTTCAATAAATCCTCTTCAAATAGCTTCCCATAACCCGCAAAACCATCCGCTCTCCCTGAACGGTTTGCTTTTGATGTATCGCCGAAGTTTTCCAAGAGTTTTTGAACTATATTGAACAACTGTCAACTTCCCTTTAGGTATATTGTTACGCTGAACGTCAAATCCGGCTGGAGGATCGGGGAACGCAGGCACGGTGTCCGCTTTTAAAAAAGCTGAATCTGTCTGCGCCAGGCAGATATGATTGGCAATAATAAATACTAACGAAATAAAGAAATGTTTCATTGCGACAGCCAGCAGTTAATCTCTTGATAGAATTAATGTAAACTTTCTTTTAAGCCGCAAGAATGGTTTCTCAAAAAAGTTGTATGACAACATGGCAATAATTACAGTTGCAATGAAAGCAATTATAAAACCCACGTCGTTTCGCCACTCATACGCACCAATCAATTTACTGAAAGCATCCAATTCCTTCTTAAATATTTGATAAACAAACCAGAACATCGTTATATGGAAAACATACATTCCATAAGATATACGACCGAGGTAGGCCAAAGCCCGCGGCATAAACTTTTCTTCGGCGCCATACAAAGACAAAAAGAAAAGTATTACCCCTGTAAGAATCAGCCCCCAACCACTAATTGCCTGCCAGATTGTTGAAAGATGTGGAGAGTCTGCATGGACTTCACAAACAATCGATGCAGTTAACCAGCAGGCTACCCCCGCAATGAACATTACAATTCGCGCCATGACAGGCCATTTAGGTTGCATCCCCTTCAGGTAAAGGGAGAAAAGGATACCTGCTGCAAAAAATTGAAATTGCACAAAGCTATTTGTCCATTCGCCGCTAAATTCTTTCGTGGGCCTTTGCGCATAATAAATGACAGCTGCATACGCTATGAATAATGCCAGATAGGAAAAAATGAGCAACCCTCGTTTGCCTGTAAAAAAAATAACCAGAGGAAGCAAAATGTATAGTTGTTCTTCGACAGAAACACTCCAAAGCGGATTAATAGGATAAGATCCAAGCCATCCATTAAATGTAATATACCAGTTGCCGGAAAAAAAACTAAATGCAAGCTGTGTCCCGGAAGAAATTTGTCCAAACTTATGTGAAAACTGTGTAACCATCACCATTCCAAAAAAGAAAGTGAAATACAATGGCCAAATACGTAGTATTCGTCGTATATAAAATGATTGAACACTAATTGTCCCCAATAACTCCTGCTCCTTAGTAAGCAATTCAGTAATTAAAAAAGCACTAAGAAAAAAGAAAAGCGGAACCCCGAAAACACCAACCAGGCTAAGATGATAGCCCCAATAATATTCTGCCGGATCGATAGGCGCAAGATCCAACCTATGCGTAAAAAACACAAAAAGAAATGCGCAAAAACGAAGGATATCCAGTTCTGGTTTATAATACCTTGTCATTATCATTACTTAATTAAGCCACCAAATCTACTCTGATCCTGGGATACAAAGGGTATCCATTTGTTGCAGATCAGGGGTTGAAATGTTGCAACACCAACCCGACAGATCCATTCCTACAACGCCTCATTCACTACTTCAGTTGGGCAATGATACTTTCAGCTAAACTCCCTACAATATGGGACTCCAACGAAGTGCCAGTGAAAGAGAAAGTACAAAAACTGCTGTTTCCCGAAGGGGTAAGCTATAATCACGAAAAAAGGTACATTTCTAACTACAAAAATAAATGAAGTATTTGCGCCGATTGTAAGCCTGAACAGTATTACAGGTGGGGGTAAAAAAGAACGAAGCCGTCTCAAAACAAGAGACGGCTTCTTTGTTTGATATCCAGATTTTTATAATGATTTTGTGATTTTCATTTTTAGGAGTGAAGGGTTAGTCCGATTTTATGCTGTTTTCTTTCTAAGATTGTGAGCCATGGCCAGTAATCCTATTTCGGTGGTTATTTTATCCAACCCTTTCAGCATAAATCTTTTAAAGCCATGGTTATGCTTGATATTAGCGAAGACAGGCTCCACATCGTAGCATCGTTGTTTGCGCTTCTGTATACCTTTTTTCGTTTTTAATCGCTTGTCAGCCAGAGATTTAAGGCGATTTAGATTATGATTTACTTCTATGACACGATTTGTTGGTTGTTTATGGCATTGCGTCCGTAATGTACACCCCTCGCATGTTCTAGCCTGATACGTAGTTATCGTTTGTTCATAACCGTTTTTGTTTGTTTTGGGGAATATGCTTTTTCTGCGCATTCGCTGGCCAGCAGGGCAGATGTAATAATCTTTTTCAGCATTGTAGGGTAAGTTTTCAACCTTGAACTTTTCCGCTGCTTTAGTTGACTGGCGCTGATTTCGGTCGAAGGAAGTATGCTTTACATAAGCTGTGATCCGCTTGTTTTCCAGCCACTGATAGTTCTGTTCACTACCATACCCTGCATCTGCTGTAATATTGCTGGGTACACGCTTATATTGATTTATATACTGTTGGAGGTGATTAATTAAAGTGGAAGTGTCTGTAGTCTGCTGATGGAGGCTGTAATTGACGATATATTGATTATTAGTACTTATTTGAAGATTATATGCTGGTTTGAGCTGACCATTCCCCATATGGTCTTCTTTCATTCGCATAAAGGTGGCAGAGGGATCGGTTTTGCTATAACTATTGCGGTCTGTACCTAAGATTTCTTCTTGCTTTTCATACTTCTCCAAGGCTGTAGGCCAGTTACGGCGAGCATATCCCAGCTTTTGTCTGATCTGCTTATCTACTGGTTTGTCTTTGATGGCTTCATTGATAGCGGCTATTGTTTTACTGACTTTTTCGCTGTCTATTTTGTCATAGCCAGATGGGTCTGTATCATCATCTAACTCTGAAGCTGCCACTGATTGGGCATATTTCCACAAGTCATTTAGCTGCTGTTTTATTTTTTCTTTGCTATTCTTAATACCATTGCCCCATACAAAGCTATAGCGATTGGCCTGGGCTTCTATCTTTGTCCCGTCAGTGTATAACTCTTTTATGTTTAATAAGCCTTCTTCACATAACAGCAGGACCACTTGGGTAAATATAGGCTGTAATACTTTTTGTAGGCGTTCGCCGCGGAACCTATTGATAGTATTATGATCAGGTTTACTCATTCCGCTTACCCACATAAAGTGGATGTTCTGTCCTAGTGCTTCTTCTATTTTACGACTGCTGTAAACGTTATTTATATAGGCGTAAATAAGAACTTTCAATAGCATTCGGGGATGATAACTGCTCGTCCCTCCTGCTTTATACCGCTTTAATAATAAAGTGATGTCGATCTTTTCGATCACATTATCCACAACACGGACTGGGTGATTCTCTGCTATCAGATCTCCAATTTCGGGTGGAAAAAGCATCGCCTGGTGTTGTAGGTTTGCTTTAAAGACTACTGAAAGTGTTTTTCCTTTGGGCATGCTATAAAAACCAAAAACACCTCATTTGGTTTGACCTTACATAAAAAAAGAGGGTGCCTTTTGATACACCCTCGTTCTTTTTTGTCGGGATGACTGGATTCGAACCAGCGGCCTCTTCGTCCCGAACGAAGCGCGCTACCGGGCTGCGCTACATCCCGTTTTGATGTGGGTTACAAATTAAATATGATTTTGTTAAATCACCAACTTTTAGCTGAAAAAATTATCATAGCGGATTTCTCTCTTACATTTACAGAACTATCTCAGGAATTTACAAAGGTTGTCTGGCATTATTGGCGGACCTTTGTGCGGATTGTCACTTTAAAAAAAACGATTTATGGAATACAGACAGTTAGGGGCTTCCGGCCTGCAGGTACCGGTATTAAGCTTTGGTACCGCTACTTTTGGCGGAGGGAGTGAATTTTTCAAGGCCTGGGGCAGTACGCAGGTGGCGGAGGCTACCAGGATGGTAAACCTTTGCCTGGATGCGGGCGTCAATTTTTTTGATACGGCAGATGTTTATTCCGGAGGGATGGCTGAAGAGATCCTGGGTAAAGCGATAGAAGGAAAAAGAGATCGGCTGATTATCTCTACCAAGGCTACTTTCCCTTTTGGTAAAGGTCCCAATAACCAGGGTTCGTCGCGGCATCATCTGCTGCGGCAGATAGAGGGCAGTCTTCAGCGCCTGGGCACCGATTATATCGATATCTATCATATGCACGGTTTCGATGGGGTTACACCGGTGGAGGAGACGCTACGTACACTCGATGATCTGATACAAAGTGGTAAGGTGCGTTATATCGCCTGCTCCAACTTCTCCGGCTGGCACCTCATGAAATCGCTGGCTGTTGCTGATAAGTACGGGTGGAACAAATATGTGGCCCATCAGGTATATTATTCGCTGGCCAACCGCGAGTTTGAATGGGAGCTGATGCCGCTGGGCATAGATCAGAGGGTAGGGAGTATTGTCTGGTCGCCGCTGGCAGCGGGCCGCCTGGGAGGTAAATTCCGCCGCAACCAGCCTGTCCCGCCGGAAACACGTATAGCCCAGGGCGGTAGTCCCGTTCCGGAGTTAGCATTGCGGGAAGAGATATTTTACAACACCATCGATGCACTCGACGAAGTGGCTGCCGAAACCGGAAAAACGATCGCACAGGTGGCCATCAACTGGCTGCTGCAGCGTCCTACCGTGTCCAGTGTGATTATAGGAGCTCGTAATGAAGAACAGCTCAAACAAAACCTGGAGGCTGTTGGCTGGAATCTCACTACCGATCAGGTGAAAAAACTCGATGCTGCCAGTGAGGTGCCCACTATTTACCCTTATTGGCACCAGCAACAAAATCTTACCCTCAATCCTCCTCCGGTTTTTTACTAAAACTTTAATAACGATCAAAGCCCCAATGCCAGGATGTTTAATCAGCATCCTGGCATTCGCTGTTATGTTTCCCCCTGTATAACTGTGTAAAGCATACATCATCATTATCCTCATATATCCTTCTCCGTGAGTAGTCACTTCAACGAATACTGATTATAAACTATATGATTGATATTTTTCCAAACTTATCATATTGATAATCAATTTATTAATATGAATGTTAATAAAAATATCAGAAAAGTGTGTTACCGAACGCACATCAGCACTGTTTTAACCTATGAAACCAACATCAAATGGATTTAAAAGTTAAAATTTTCTTCCATAAGTGCTGCACCCCGGTAATTGTTGAGAGATCTTCTGCCTGGCAGATACTACCAGCATACTTTATTAACCCTGTAAACGCCCTTGCATGGAGAGAAATTTTATAGCCGAATTTAAGGAACAGACACCCAGACTGATGGCATTCTTTTCAAAGAAACTGAAAGCAGCGTCTTACAAAGGAAACAGGGAGGAAGCAGTACAGCAGCTCCTGCAGCTCACCTCAGAAGCTGCCTATATAAACAGTCTTAAAGAAAGTCTGAATGACTATTCTACCAGTAAACTGATCTGGCTTAAAGCCCGCAATGTATGGTCGGATTTTATGGAAAAAATCAGTAAACAAGCTGCCCATGCACACCTTGACCTGGATAGTGTATTGCTCGATCCTTCACCAGACCCGCTGCAAAAACTGACCATACAGGAAGACATTGAAAGAATTAAAAAAGAAATCGGGGAAGAAGGCTGGGAAATACTGACAAGAAGACTAGAAAAAACACCTTACAAACAACTGGCGGAGGAATATCAGACATCCGAGGGCGCTATGAAAGTAAGAGTATACCGTCTCCGGCTGGTGGCCCAGGCCATACTTGAAAAAAGAAAATGAAAATGTTGATTTAAATCGTTGTCTATGTTTAGTTGTGTTAATATAGTTTTACTCAGGCAGGTCCTGCAACAGCTGCATGAAAACGTTGTCATAGCGGATCATGAGCTGGCTGATCTTTATCAATACCTCTTTTACCATGCCATGCCGGTACCGGTAAAGCTCTCTGCCGAACTACAGGAGTCCGCAGCATTTCTGAAAGACATTATCGAAACAGAAGGTCTGAACTCTCCAGAGGAAGTGATCACTTATTTTGAATTGCAGAAAAAAGCGATCGGTCATTATATAGAAGCCATGATAGAAAGGGTGGACAAAGAAATGGCTGCCTCCGCAAATACACCTGCCGCCGACTGCAGCGTCAGCAACTTTAACAGGCCCCTGGAGCAGTTGCAGCCCTGTTATGCTTTGGATGGAGGAGATGGAAGGATGGTCTTGCAGATGACGCTGAGGAAAAGGCATATGCTTTCAGATACTTTCCGGGCGACATCCCCGTAAATTTTTTGAAATCCTTTATCAGATGGTTCTGATCGTAATACCCTTGTTGCAACGCTATGCCCATAAAATCTACAGGCACCCCATCCTGCAGCTGTACACAGGTTTGAAGAAAACGGTACTGCTGCATATACTCTTTGGGAGAAAGACCGGTATAGCTGCGGAAGTTTCGCTCCAGCCATTTGTAATTGACACCTAGTAATCTTCCTAATTCCTGTACTGTAGACGGCTTCTCACGTTCACGGATACACGTGATGGCTTCTTCCAGCAGCCCGTTATGACTGGGCTGCCGGGGGAGCCGGTCCATGATAAAGGTTTCCAGCACTTTTATCTTATCTGTGATACTACTGGCGCCAGATACCAGCTGCAACAATAACATTCCGTCTTTGCCCGGTATATCCGGCAGGCTGCAGATGCCCGCCCTACGCAGCCGCTGTGGCAGCAACTGCCACAACTGATAAAACCATACGGGGTTAAACTGTACCACCAGCAACGGTCCACAGCTTTGTGGTACCTGCAGCCAGGCCTTTTCCAGGTATGGACCGCTCACCCAGCCACCGGTAACCGTGACCGTAGTCTGTCCCATCGAAAAGCGTAGCTGGTCATCCGCATGAGGCAGAAAAGCCATGGCAGGCATCCCATCACTGATAGCCAGACCATTCGCCGGCAGACAGCCCGCCGGCATGATATAAAAACCGGTTATCACCCGTGCCAGCGCAGCGCTGGGCGGTATCACCCTTATACTTTGCAGATATTGATATAACGCTACCGGCATGCCACAAAAATACATCAGCCTCCCAGGCCCCGGAAATAAATTAATGTCCAATATTTACTACCGCCCCTTTCGGAAACATCCCACTTTTGTAATCAAAAACATGATCCTGCCAATAGTTGCCTATGGCCATTCTCAGCTGCGCACCCGCTGTGAAACAGTGCCACCGGATTATCCTTCCCTTCAACAACTAATCACAAACATGTGGCAGACGCTCTATGGCGCCAACGGCTGCGGACTGGCAGCACCACAGGTGAACGTGCCACTGCGCCTGTTTCTGGTGGAGAGCCAGTCCACCTTCAACCTGCTAAGCCCCGAAGAACAAACAACCTTATTTCCGGAAGGCACTGGTATCCGGGAAACATTTATCAATCCGGAGATAACCGACCGCTCTGCGGAAACATGGGAAGAGGAGGAAGGCTGCCTCAGCATCCCCGGCCTCCGGGCCTCCGTCACAAGACCCTGGAGCATCACCATACGTTATGAAGATGCCGCTGGAACACAACACACCCGCAGCTTTGCCGGCCTCACTGCCAGAATGATACAACATGAATACGATCATCTGGAAGGCCGCCTGTACCTCGATTACCTGGCACCTATCAAAAGGAAATTAATGGCCCGCAAGCTGGAATACATCCGCACAGGCCGTTTCCGTGCACCCTATCCCATGAAATAACTGTAACTTTCCGGCATGAAAATGAGCCAATACCTGCGGGAAGGAAAGTCAGAAAATTACCAGGATGCAGAAGCAAAAGGCCTCCTGAAAGCCGGGGCTGCAGCTCAACTGCTGTCAAAAAAATTCAATGAAAAAATCACGGCAAAGGAACTGGAACCTTTCTCTACAGAATGGCATCACGCCGGTATATTTAAATCAGGACACTCTCTCAAAGGAAAAAGAGTACACTTTTTTTCGGCGGCCGACCTGGAAAAAATAACGCTGGAGAAAATCCTGGGCAACAGGGCTAAAGCTGCTGCCAAAGCTGCTCCGGACACCAGTAAGGTACAGGGTTGGTTCCCTCAGTATTTTCGTATGACCGATCCCGTGAGCAGACGTACCTTCAACAAACCTTTCATCGGTATTTATCAGGGACCTGCCCATAAAGCCCCCAAAGGATTCAAACCCTTGTCGGAAGATGCTTTTGCCCGTGTGGAAAAACAAAGGGGCCGCGAACTGAAACCAGGACAGGAGCCTTCCTTTTAAGCGCGTAATGATTGGCTGAGCTGCCGGTACTGAGCAGTAAATGCAGCTGCCGGCGCATATTTCTCCAGCCGCTGTAGTATCTCCAGAAAAGACTTTTTGCGGTAAAAACTCCGGGCCAGCTGCAGCTTTCGGTCGTGGTAATAAATAGTTACCTGCGGATCACTATACTTGCCTACTTTGGCCATATCGATACGGGTAATATCACCCCAGCTGAGCCGATGCGGTTTGTATCCTCCGGTGAAAACAATCGTTTGCCCATCCAGTACCAGCTTCAGGCGAGTATAGGCATACATGGACCAGCTCAGGAAAAAAAACGGCAGACTGAAAAAGATAAAACCCTGCGCTTCCTTCTCTAAAAAAATCAAAGTGACAGCCATACCCAGCATCAGGGCACTCAGGATATAACAGCCTGTTTTAAATCCGCGGGGAATTGTAAACGTTTCCTGCATCCTGCGAATATACGAAGGCTTGTACTTTCACTGCTTTGTGTCTTACGTGAAAAAGTGTATCTTAATTATAGAAAATCATCCATGATATGAAAAGCTTGCCAACCTTGCCAAACTTGCCACTGATTGCAAAATTCGCAACAGAGCAGCCCCGCTTCAGTTTACTGGACCCGGTGCGGAACCGGATAGAGTTGATTGCCTTCTGTGGCATTTTCTGCTTTCTGTTCATGTATATTTTTATGCCATTTAATATTAACATGTGGTATGAAGGACAACATCTGAGCCTGGCACCACTGTTCGGCATTTTCACGGCATGCGGGATGACTGCACTGGTCATATCCCAGTTCCTGCTGTTTAAATGGAAGTTGCGCCGCAAGCTGACAAACGCTACTTACCTGTGCTGGTTTTTGGGAGAAATTGTACTGGTAACCGCTATTGTGACTGCTGTAGATGTGTTGATCACCGATACTTTTTTCCTGACATGGGGCGAATTTGCCAATACCCTGCGTTATACTGCCCTCATCATGCCCCTGCCATACCTGATATCCCTGCTATGGTTTTTTTCCAGGGAGAAGTGTGCGCAATTGAAATCACTGGAAAAGGAAGGGCATCCGGCAGCAGTAGTGATACCATCAGCGCCTGTAGTGGAATCCGCCAGCACCCGTTCCACAACGGATACCTGCCTGCAGATCAGAGATGAACATGATAAGATAGTATTGTCTGTTCACCCGGCCCGCTTACTGATGATCAAAGCAGAAGATAATTACGTACACCTGTTTTATCGTAGTGGTCAAACCATCAGCAAGGAACTGGTCCGCACTTCCCTCAAAAAAATGGAGACCCAGCTGGCTGCGGTGGGTTTTATCAGGGCACATCGTTCTTATCTCGTCAATATGTCCAGAGTGGTACTTTTTAAGAAAAATACAAAAGGACATTATCTGCATATCGAAGGACTGGAGGAAATGCCTGTTCCCGTCTCGGTTACCTACCTGCCGTTGTTTCAATCGGCCTTTTCAAAATTTTGACATTTTAATATTTAAATATTAAAATGTCAAAATGCCAAAATGGTTTCACCCCGAATACTGACAGTTTCGCCCCAAATACGCTGTCAGCACATCTTTGCCACAGGCCTTTTTATTAATATCGCTGTTATCAACCTGTCTAAATTCCACCAGCTGATGTTAAAAAACTTGCTATCAACCATTATTTGTCTGATGGGTCTTGTCCATCTGTCGCAGGCGCAGCAGACTGTCTCGGGAAATGTGCGCAATGCCACGACCAAAGAAGTAGTGCCCGTCGTTTCGGTTACTATGAAAGAAGCTCCTAATGGAGATTATACCAACGATCAGGGAAATTTCCGTTTTTCTACCAAAAGTAATTATCCGTTCACCCTTGTTTTTTCTTCTCTGGGATTTGAAACAAAAGAACTGAAAGTAACCGGTCCGGGCGCACTGAAGATAGAACTCAGCCCCGCATCTGTATTAGGTCGTGAAGTGGTGGTGTCGGCCAGCCGGTCGATACAAAAGAAAATAGAATCACCCGTGACCATCGAAAGAATCAGCACCAAAGAAATTATCAACTCACCCCAGCCCAGTTATTTTAATATGATCCAGGGCCTCAAAGGGGTAGACGTAACCACTTCCAGCCTCACCTTCACCACCATCACCACCCGCGGCTTTAACACCAGTGGCAACACCAACTTCACCCAGATCGTGGATGGGATGGACAACCAGGCTCCCGGCCTCAATTTCCCCCTCGGCACAGCCATCGGCCTCACCGAACTGGATGTAGACAACCTGGAAGTACTATCAGGGGCTTCTTCTGCGCTGTATGGCTCCCGCGGCCTCAACGGCACCCTCGTCATGACCGGCAAAGACCCGTTTAAATACCAGGGCCTCAGCGCCCAGATCACCCAGGGCGTCAACCATGTCAGTAAAGGCAAGTCCAACGATCCTTTTGGACCATCACCGTACTACGACTGGACCGTCCGCTGGGCCAAAAAAGTAAGTGATAAGTTTGCCTTTAAAATCAATGTACAGTATATCCAGGCTAAAGAATGGATGGCTACGGATACCGCCAATACCAATGGTCCCGGTGGTCCGCTCACTGATCCTAATTACAACGGGGTGAACCTTTACGGTAGCAAAACATCTGTGGATATCAGCCCGTTCCTGCAGGCCGCCCTGGCCCAGACACCGGAACTGGCGCCCATCATCAACCCCATGCTGGAAAAAGGCAGCAACTATGTAGCCCGTACCGGTTATCCTGAATATGGTTACCTCAGCAACGATGCTAAATTATTAAAGGCCAATGCAGAGTTGCGGTATAAGATCAGGCCCCGGCTGGAAGCCATTATCTCCGGGACTTTTGGTAAAGGCAATGCAGTATACAGTAATGATACCCGTTATGCCCTCACCAACTTCCAGCTGGGCCAGTACCGTGCAGAGCTGAAAGCTGAACACTGGTTCCTCCGTGGCTATACCACCCAGGAGAATTCCGGTAACACCATCATTGCCAGTCCTACTGCGCAGCTGATCAACGAAGCCTGGAAGCCCAGTTTTAATCCTAATACCGGCGACGGCTGGTACCCGCAATATACCGGTGCCCTGCTGGGAGCCATGGCCGCAGGTAAGAGTTATCAGGATGCCAGCAATATGGCCCGCAGTTTCGCAGACCAGGGCCGCCCCGATGCGTCCAGCCCTCTTTTTCAGCATCTGAAAGACAGTATCTCTTCCCTGCCCACTTCCAAAGGTGGTACACTCTTCCTCGACAAAAGCAAGTTGTATAACGTGGAAGCCCAGTATAACTTCTCTCATCTGCTGAAGTTCGCAGACCTCATTGCCGGCCTGAACTACCGCCTCTATCGCCTCGATTCCAAAGGGACCCTCTTCCCCGATGGTGATGGCCCTATTGACGTGGCAGAGTACAGTGCCTATATCCATCTCACCAAAAAAATCATAAAAGATAAAATCAGTCTCAGCACAGCTTTCCGCTATGATAAAAATACGCTCTTTGAAAAACCGCGTATCACTACCCGTGCATCAGCGGTAGGGGAGGTCAACAAGGAAAGTTTTATCCGTTTCTCCTATCAGAATGCTTACAGCTTCCCGTCCAATATCCAGGCGCTGCAAAGTACGCCGGTAGATTACAACAGCTTTGCCTCTGGCGGCTCGTCCAGGCTGCTCAATGGTGTGTACCAGTTCGACCGCTACCCGGCCTATACCCTGGAAAGCGTCCAGAAATACCAGAAGAGCAATAATCCGGCAGATCTGCAGCAATTTGTCCTCAATGATATCAAACCACAATCCGTAGATGCGTTTGAGTTAGGTTATTCTTCCCTGATCGCTAAACGAGTACTGATAGATGTACTGGGCTATTACGCCACCTGGAAAAACTTTATCGGTTATGTCAACGTGGCCAATACACCGGGTACCAGTGATGTGACCGCCTTTAAAGACCACAGCACCTATGTGGCTTACAACATCGCTTACAATGGGGCGGAAAAGGTTAATACCTACGGCTATGCTGCGAGCGTGAGTGTAGACATGTCACATAATTTTATGGCGAAAGTGAATTTTTCGTCTGACTTCCTGCAGAACCGGAACAACAGCCAGGTGAATAACTTTAACACGCCCAATTATAAGTTTAATATAGATCTGGGCAACACCGGCTTCGGTAATAAGGAACGTTATGCCTTTAGTACCACTTTCCGTTATCGCCCGGGATATTTTTATCAGATAGGTTTTGGCAGTGGTACCGTGCCGGCTTCCGCTGTAATCGATGCCCAGATCAGTTACCGGCTGCTGAAGGCGCATAGCCGGATTAAGCTGGGTGGTACCAACATCACCAATACCTATTACCGGAACGGGTTTGGCAGTCCGGCCATCGGCGCGATGTACTACGTCACCTATGCATACAACGTCTTTTAATCACTTTATAAAAATGGAAATCACATGAAACGATATGCTTTGTATCATCTGTTAATGATAGCCCTGCTAGGCTCGCTTGCAGCCTGCAACACCAAAACACCGGAAGACAAGGAGGGGTATAAAACAAAACTCACCTTCGGTCCCGGCGATGAAACCAAAATTGCGGAAGCATTCCTGTCTATAAAAGACAGCACCAGCATCTTCCTCAAAGAAGGAAAATACCGCTTCGATAATCTCAGTATAGCACAGGCCAGTCATATCAGGATAGAAGGCGCCGGTCCTAATAAAACTATCCTGGACTTCTCCGCCCAGAGCCAGGGAGGGGAAGGTATCCGCGTCACCGATGTGAAAGGATTTACTATCCAGGGCATGACACTGCAGGACTCCAAAGGAGACCTTATCAAAATAAATAAAAGTGAAAAAGTATTTGTAAGTTATGTACACGCTGTATGGTCAGTATCAGATTCCACTACCGGTGGTTATGCCATCTACCCGGTAATGTGTAAAAATGTGCTGATAGAAAACTGTTATGCGCAGGGGGCTTCCGATGCCGGTATTTATGTAGGACAAACAGACAGCGCTATCGTGCGTAACTGCAAAGCGTATAAAAACGTGGCTGGCTGTGAAATAGAAAATACTTCTCATGCGGAGGTATACAAAAATGAATTTTATGGTAATACCGCCGGCTTCCTGATCTTCGACCTGCCAGACCTCTCACAGCGGGGTGGACATGTAAAGGCTTATAACAACGACATCCATGAAAATAACGAAAGAAATTTCGCCAAAGCCGGCAGTTTCGGCTCTACCTGGGGGGTGGGTAATGCCGCCCCCGGCAGTGGAGTGGTAGTCCTGTCTGCCTCCGATATTGAGCTGTACAACAACAACATCTTCAATAACAATTCCAGCGCCATCTCCGTGGTGTCCGGCTTTTTTATTGATCCCAATGCTGCCGCTAAAATGAATGACCACTATGACCCTATACCTAAAAACATTAGTATTCATAACAACGTAATGATCATGGCTGACACTTTCCCATCGGCGGTGTATGAACATCATACTGGTAAGATACTGGTAGCGATTGCAAAACAGCTCAAGGTCCAGGATCCTTACCGCCACAAAGCCAATCTGCCTTTCATTATCTACGATGGTATCACCAGTAATGTACTCACCCGCGGGACTTCGCCCAATCCGGACAACCTCTGTATCAAAGAGCAGGAGGAAGACCTGTTTGTGAATGCCGATGCATTACGGATGCAGACTAAAAAATGGTTTCCCTACACGGATGTGAGACCATTCCTTTGTAACTAGTTTTTGTATTTAAATTTTTTTTAGAGAGATGAGGAAGCCTTGTTTGCCGATTATCGCATTTGTTTTTTTGGTAGCCTGGCTGTATAGCTGTCAGCAACAGCCGGCCAGGCAACAACAGTCTGCCGTATTTGAGTTTAAGGAGAAGTTATCGGATTACGGATTTTTTACCGGAGCGCTGAAAACGCTTATACCACGGAAAGGGGTGTTGCATTATGAACTGTCTACTCCGCTGTTTACGGATTATGCGGCGAAAGACCGTTTTATAGTGTTGCCGCCGGGAACAGCCGCTACCTATACACCCCATGGCCCGCTTGACTTCCCGGACTCCACTTTTATCATCAAAAACTTCGCGTATAACAATCCGGAACATCAGAAAGTGATGATAGAAACCCGGCTGCTGTTTAAAGATCCGGCAGATAAAAAATGGAAGGTGATGAACTATCTGTGGAATGAGCAACAGACGGATGCCGTAAAATGGATCATGGGTAAAAAGATTCCTATCACCTTGCTGGATGATAACGGCGAAAAAGTTTCCACCGTATACCAGATGCCCAATACCAATGACTGTAAACGTTGTCATATTAATAATAGTGTGCTGACACCGATAGGCCCCAAGGCCCGTAATCTCAACTTTACGGTGGCGGGGCAGTCAACGGGTCAGTTGCAGCAATGGGCTGCCAGTGGTTTGTTACAGGGACTTCCCGCTACCGATGTGCCGCAGTTGCCCAACTGGAAAGACAGTGTACACTATACCGTTAACCAGCGTGCCCGTGCCTACCTCGATGTCAACTGTGCCCACTGCCATACCCGTGGAGGCGATGCCTTTAACACCGGCCTGTTCCTGGAATACGAACAGACAGACAGCAACCACCTGGGCTTTATGAAACAGCCTGTTTCTGCCGGTGGTGGTGCTGGCGGCCTCAATTATGATATTATCCCCGGTGATCCGGCGCATTCCATCCTCTTATATCGTATGAACAGCACCGAACCCGGTACTGCCATGCCCGAACTGGCCCGCACCCTCGTGCACAAAGAAGCCATCACGGTGATAAAGGCATGGATCTCAACAACGGTTCATAAATAACTAAGCGAAGCCGCAAAACAATAAACAATATTGTCTTATTTGTCCGCAGGTATATCATACCTGCGGACTTTTTTATAAAAAAATACCGTTGTCGGTTTTGTTCTATTTTCCGGGTCCACCGTGCGCTAGTTTTGATAAAAAAAACGACAAGATGATGAAAGCAACAACTAATCAAGCGAAAGTCCTCATATTAGGTGGTACCGGTAAAACCGGCAGAAGAATAGCGCAGCTCCTGATCGAAAAAGAATGGCCGGTACAGATTGGCTCCCGTTCTGCAGATCCGGGTTTTGACTGGGAAAATCCCCTGACCTGGGAGCCGGTGCTGAAAGGAGTAGAGGCTGTATATCTCAGCTATTATCCTGATCTGGCCGTTCCAGGTGCGGTAGATGCTATCAGCACATTCACGCGTACAGCTGTAACCTGCGGCGTGAAGAAGATCGTGTTGTTATCCGGCCGTGGTGAGAAGGAAGCAGAGGCCTGCGAAGAAATTGTGAAGAACTCAGGGATAGATTGGACTATCCTCCGTTGTGCCTGGTTCAGTCAGAACTTCAGTGAAGGATATCTGCTGGAGCCGCTGCAGGCGGGGTTTGTAGCCCTTCCGGCCGGAGCGGTAGTTGAACCGTTTATTGATGCCGATGATATTGCCGATGTAGCAGTGGCCGCACTCACCGAAGAAGGCCATGCCGGCCAGTTGTACGAGCTTACCGGCTCGCGTCTGCTGACATTTGCTGAAGCAGTAGGGGAAGTGGCCAAAGCCACCGGTAAACCTATCCAGTACCAGGAAGTAAGCCTCGATGAATATAAAGCTATGTTACAGGAATATGGCATTCCGGACGATTATATCTGGCTGGTGTCTTACCTCTTCTCCGAAGTGCTCGATGGCCGTAATGCCCACCTGTCTGATGGTGTACAGCGTGCCCTGAACAGAGCTCCCCGCGATTTCGCTGATTATGCCCGTGAAACCGCCGCTACCGGTATATGGAACCAACAATAGTCTTTATTGGAAAATGGAAACCATGCTGATGTAATGGATTACAGGAAGATCATATGGTCGAATTTGGCATATGTTTTAGGTGAGATGATGTTCCAATCCGGAAAAATCCTTCCTTTAAAATCTTCCTGTAACCATTTTCCTTTTTTGATTAATAATATTTAAAATATTGATAATCAGTTGTTTTTAAAATGTTTCGTATCTTTTTCCGTTTTGCGTAAATGCTTTTCCCGATTCGCCTCGGCCAGGAACCTATCTTGGGTTTCCTTTGCAAAAAATTTACAGAGGTGAAGCATTTATACTTGATTATTGGTTTTGTTCTGATGAGTATTGTGGCGATGGCCCAGAATGGCGTTATTAAAGGCAAAATCAAGACTGCAGATGGAGAGCCGGCGGCTTTTGTGACAGTAGGACTCAAAGACACTAAAAGAGGAACAGTAACCAATGAAGATGGTACCTTCACTGTTAAAAATATTAAACCTGGTACTTATACCATCGTAATATCCTGCACCGGTTGCCAGAAAATCGAGCAAACGATCACCGTAGAAGCTGATAAAACAGCTGAGATGAACTTCGACTTACAGACTACTTCCAGCCAGCTGAATGAAGTAGTAGTAGATGGTAACCGCACCCGCACCATCAACCGCAGACCGGTATCCATCGGTAAACTGCCGGTACCGGTGATGGACCTGCCCCAGAGCGTGGCCATCATTGGTCATGAAGTACTGGAAGACCAGCAGGCACAACGTCTGAGTGATGTGGTGAAAAACGTAAATGGTATTTACATGGCCTCTCAGCGTGCCGGTACACAGGAAACATTTAACGCCCGCGGTTATGGTTTCTCCAGCACCAATATGTTTAAAAACGGTACCCGTGTTAACTCCGGTGCCATGCCTGAAATGAGCTCCCTCGAGAGAGTGGAAATCCTCAAAGGCAGCGCGGCCATCCTGTATGGTAACGTAGCACCAGGTGCTGTAATGAACATGGTTACCAAACAACCTAAATTCAACTTCGGCGGTGAAGTGAATCTGAGAGCAGGCAGCTACGGCCTCCTGAAACCAGCATTCGACGTATATGGTCCTATCTCTTCCAAAATTGCATACCGTGTAAATGGTACCTTCGAAACAGCTGACAGCTACCGCGATCAGGTACATTCCAAAAGATATTATATTAATCCGTCCCTGTTGTTCAAACTCAGCGACCGCACCGAACTGCTGTTACAGGGTGATTACCTGAAACACGATTTTACTCCTGACTTCGGCCTGGGTTCTTATGCTGATACTATTATCAACAAAGCTCCCCGCAATACCTTCTACGGTGCACCCTGGCAGTATGCACATACTCAGCAAAGCACTGCTTCTGCCAATATCAAACATAAATTCAATGAAAACTGGTCTATCAACGGTCTGATTTCCTACTCCAAATACGCACGTGATTACTACGCTATCGAAAGAATCCAGGCGTCTGCCAATGGCGACTGGAACCGTCCGCTGGGAAGAAACGCTACTAACGAAGATTATTATGCTGCCCAGGTAGACCTGACCGGTAAATTCAAAACCGGAAGCGTAGAGCACACTGTGCTGGCTGGTGTAGATGCGGATCGTTACCTGACTGGTACTTATGCCTATGGCCTTCCTACTATTAAGCCTAAAACAGCTGGTATCTATGATAGTATCAATATTTTTGATCCTGCTAAATATGTTCGTCGTACAGACCGTCCGGTAGATACCCTGCTGACTGTAAATAATGTCCCTATCAACAGAGTGGGTGCATATATCCAGGACCTGATCAGCATCTCCGAAAAACTGAAAGTACTGGCTGGTGTAAGAGTTTCTTACCTGCAGAGTGAATCACCAGTTCTTTACGATTTCATCAAAGGTGGCAGCAAGCCAGGTGCTTCCAGATACGACAATGCCGTGTCTCCCCGTTTGGGTATCGTATACAAACCGATTCCAACCACTGCTTTGTTTGCTAGTTACTCTACTTCCTTTACACCTAACACCGGCCAGGATATCTATGGAGAAAATCTTAAACCTTCTATTATCCAGCAGTATGAAGCAGGTGTGAAAAATGATTTCTTTAAAGGACTGTTATCTGTAAACCTGACAGCTTACCGCATCCGTAACAACAACTACGCACAAACAGCACCATCTAGACTGGATGGCACCACTAACACCGATACTAACGTTAAATCGCTGATCGGTGAAACGCTCAGCCAGGGCGTGGAACTGGATATCGCCGGTCATCCCTTGCCAGGTCTGGACGTAATTGCCGGTTACAGCTACAACAGCATGACCGTCGAAAATACACCTAAATCCAGAGGTTCCGTGATCGCTGGCCAACGACTCGTGGGTAACCCTAACCATACTGCCAACGCCAGCGCATTCTATACCTTCCAGCAGTCAGCCCTGAAAGGCCTGAAAGTAGGTGCTGGTTTCTATTATATTGGTCAGCGTTATGCGGGTTGGAACAATCAGTATGAACAGTCCCAGAAGTTTGACCGTATGATTTCCGTACCCGGATATTCTACGCTCGACCTCAGCGCAGGCTACACTTTCAAACGTTTTGCTGTAATGGGTAAAGTATCCAACGTTACCAATACTTACAACTACTATATCCACGAAAACTACAGCATCAACCCAATACCACCTACCCAGTTTGTAGGTACCGTTTCATACAAATTCTAAGAGGATACAGTTTTATACAATGTGAAGGGCGTCTCCAACAGGAGACGCCCTTCGTCTTTTTGGGAACTTTTACCAGTAAAGCAAACTTTTTCAAGCAGGAACTGTTATGCTATTCTGACCGATAAATTATTTCCCCATGATGCGTTCCCTCAAATATTGTAGTATAGCCTTATTGCTGTTGGCGGGCTGTAGGGCTCATCACCACAGAGATTCCTGCGAAAGCTCCATCCCCCTGAAAGTATCAGATGCGCTTCCGGAGATAGGTAAGTGGATGTACGAAAACGGTTCCCACGATGATAAGCCTGCACAGTGGCTGGGTTTTAAACTCAACAACAAAACCCTGTATGAACCGATTAATCTGATCATCGTTGATACACTCTCCACTTCGGAAAATGCCTCCCGCACGTTGATGGAAAAAAGGTTTGGCACTGCCGGATTCAACGCCCGCCCCGGCCATACTGCGGCCTATAAAGGTAAAATGGACAACCGGGATTTTACTCAGCTGCCGGATACATCCACTAACAAGGCTTTTTCCAATTATCTCTGGACATTCACCAACGACCATGCGCGCCTGTTTGGGCCTTATCTCAAAGATGGCATCTACTTCTGGATAGGCGCCGCCAGCAGGGAGAGAGGGCTGTCTCATGAATACGTCACCTTTAAAGAGGCAGAAAAGGAATTCGAAGGTAAACTGGTGAAGTTTGCCGCTGTGAAAAGGCTAGGATGTTATAACCTCCATAACACACAAAACAATGAAACCGATACTACCGGTGACCATGACGGGTTTGCGGTGGTATTACAAATCCGGTAATATGATATACACAATAAAACGGCTACTGCTCCTTATGGGGCTGCTCGCGGGTTTTCTACCGTTGCTGGCGCAGGAGCATTCTATGTTGAAAGTAACGATTGAAGGTAAGGAACATACTTTTTACAGAGATATCGTTGCAAGGCAACTGATTGCCCAGACCTTTGTTAATCCAAATGCCACACTGGGCTTTTTTACGGACCGGAGTGAAATCATTCCTTTTTATTTTAGTTGTGTGATCACTGATATTGCTTCCGGAAAAATTACGCTGGGAGATTATCCCGTGATGCGATTGGTGAATGATATGCCGGTGGCAGACAGCAGTACAAGCAAGGCTGGTTTCCTGGCTATTAAAATCAATGATAAGGAACAGGCTAACCCTTTGGAATACACGTCAATACCTGGCGACAAAAATCTCATTACCATTCAGGAGATTACTGCCAGGGAAATAAAAGGGCTTTTTAATGCACAGATGCAATGTATCACGGATACTACCAAACAACTCTATGTAAGCGGATCATTCGTGATTAAAAGATAGGGTGCCTCAATTCATTGAGACACCCATTTTCGTATAGCGATTTATGTTATGGCTGAGGAGCCGTAACGCCAGCGGCGCTGAGTGATTCGATGGCCGCTTTGATATTGGGCAAAGGCCCGATATGGCCGCCGGTACCTTGAGGAGTGCCGGTATTGATCAGCAGGTTTCTCATAGCAAGTGGTGATAATACGGTGCCCTTGTGGGCTTTGTACCATGACTGTACCGCAATCACGGCAGAAGCAACAATCGGCGTAGCAGAGGAGGTACCTGAAAAATCACTCGCATAGGTGGCGTTGGGCCCACCGTTATAAAGAGACCCATAACCGGCGCTGACAACAGTCCAGTCGCCCCAGCCCTGCAGATGCACGGTACTGCCATAGGTGGAGAAGCTGGCTTTATTACGTGATATTTTGGTGCCGGCGCCTACAATGATGGCGCGGTTATCTCCTCTGGCCCGGTAACTGTTATAATAAGCATCATCGAGGTTTTGATTGCCATTGCCAGCTGCGGCCACTACAATGATGCCAGAGTCAGTGGCGGCTTTGGTGATATCCCATACAGCCTGATTAAAATCAGCAGGAACATAATTACCACCTGAACCGCCGGTCTGCATTTCATACAGGAACACATCGCCGCGGCGCAGTCTTGCCAGTCCGGTTGCAATACCGCCCGGTCTTCCAATCACACGTTCGGAGATAACGTAACAACTATCCGCTCCATATACCATACCGGTTACACCAAAGCCGTTATTCCTTCCTAACAGTATGCTGATTACTGCGGTGCCGTGGTCTTTATACTGATCATCCGGCGGCGGTAATACTTCCAGGGCTCTTGAGCCAACAAGGTCTTCATGATTTTTATTGTATCCCCATTCAATGTCGGCAATACGAACACCGGAGCCGGTAACACCGACAGACCAGGCATAGGTGGCGTTGATACCGCGCACATTAGGGTTGGTGGCGTCTACATCGTTTCTATAGTATTGCTGCGCGGAGAAATCGGGTGATACAGGAGGCGGGGGAGGAGTTACCGGCTCTATGGCTGCATATTCCACGATATCCAGTTTCTCAAATTCATCTGCGAGTTTTAATACATCGGCAGGCTGCATGGTGGTGGCTTCCTTTACATAAAGCAGACCTCTGAAGGCGTAGCGGTTGAACTGTCCGGGTGTTGCTGCTGCCGCCAGACGGCCTTGTTTCATGGCTGCTTTTTCTTCTGGTGCAAAAGGAATCACCTGTTCATAGGTAAATGACTGAACATTGCCAGAGGTCCTTCCCCAGGTGCTGGCAGCAGATGGAGCAAGGGTTTCCGAAAATACAGGCTGGTTTTTTTCGACGGCCAGGATAGCAGCTGCTTTAAATTTTACGAGTAACCGGTATTGATCTGTTCCGGGTAGAAGATGGTTCTGACCTTTCAGACTGCCTGGGGGGTGAAGCTGATCAACAGGGTTACTGATGGTGGGTTCCTGGATTTTTTTGGTACATGCTGCAATGCTCAGACATAAAGCAATGATGAATAATAGGTGCTTTTTCATTGTGGGTTTTTTATTGATTGATAAAGAATAGTGCTACGGATTTCCGACTGTCTGTTGGTGGCAGATCGCTTGCGTTTGTTCACTGTAAATAGTTGGGCACTTGGTTGGAAGTGCTGATAAGTATAATGCTGATGTATGATGATATCAGATCCTGCTACTGCTGGTGGTGGGTAACCGGGAAAAGATATGGAAATGACGGGTTTTAAAAAACAATCAGTAATGGGCTATAGGTACTATGCTCGACGGTTGATGGCGTGAATGTACGTAGTGACACTGCGGTGGGGCGGATGCTGAGAAAAAGAAGGGTGCCCGGAGCAGATGTATAGAGAGTTAACCCGGAATGAATTCTACTCCTTGTTATTTCGCAGTTGAATGACTTATATTAAAAAAGGCTTCCTGAAATTACACTGAAACGGAACACGACTTTTCTCGCAAAAAAACTTGTCCATTTTAGCTATATTGGAATAAACAACATAACGATATTGAATGAGGCATAATTGGAAATACCGATTGGAACCTCAGTATACATTGACTGTCTCTATCTACCACTGTTACAACAATCGATTGCTGAAATGTTGCTTCCTGGCCTGGACGTAGTCCATTCTATTACGAACTCATAGCATGGAATTCTATTCTCCTACACATTAAAAAAAACATTTATGAAAAAAGATCTATCCCTGACAGCCCAGAGAATGGGTCAGATTCAGATGCAGTACCGTGAGCTGATCACCGCAGGTACCACATTTTCAATCGCTGATTTTCTGAATTTTGACAATTTTACCCTAAAGGAATACTGTCAAACACTAAACCCTCATCCTCAAAGTGAGACTATTATTAAGATTGCTCAACAGTACTGCGAGGAGCATGGTATCTGGATTGAACAGGCAAAGCATTATATCACTTGCGAGCTTTTTCTATATCCCGATGCGGAGTTTGACAGACTGGTATCGATGGTTGAAAACAATGCCATAGATTATTATCTAAATGATATTATTGGCCGGGATCTTTTCGGTCACCTAAATGCGGACAGGCAACATGAAGCAAGGGAGTTAATGAAAAGAATGTCAAGTGTAGACTGTAACTTATTACTACCGGATAATGCAACATCGGTTGAAAAGGCCAATATTGAAATCCTCAGGTTCATGAAGAATACCTCTCCATTTCCCTGGTTTGAAAAGTTCCTGCATCTTTATTGTTATCATATTGATGTTACTCATAAGGACGGTAACTCTGATGCACAGGGTTATATCCCATCTATAAACGAGTATATTGAACTACGTTGCCATACTTCCGGCATGCACCACATTGTAATGCTCATTGAGTATGCTGATGGTAACTTCCTGAATATGGACTGGTGCTCAGATTTAGGTATTGATAACTATTTACAAAGAGTAAACTTTTTAACTGCTGCTTTTGGATGTCTTTCAAATGACCTCTTTTCTTTTGAAAAGGAGGTTATTGATAATTCGACGGATGCCAATCTCTTAACGGTAGTTGCATTAAATAATCCAATGTTTACACTAACAGAGGTGATCGTTAAATCGGCAAAAATTGTCCAGGAAGTATTAATTGAATTATTGGATTTAATTAATAAAATTAAAAAGCGGGTGCATGATTCATCTGGGATTGATGAATTGAGAACGGATTCCCTGAATAAATATCTGAAAGGTATTGAAAAGTGTTTACAGGCCAGTTGGCTGTGGCAGGTTTATACAAAAAGGTATAAACGCCCAGCTTCAATTTTTGAGGAAACCCAATTACCTGGATCAGTGGCTCAAGCTGTATAGCAAATAAATACTTTTCAGAACTCGGAACTATTTTTTAAGTTGATCGTCACAGTGGTGCTTTAAGTGCTGTGTTAATACTTTTGCAACATCCTTAACCACAATTGGTTTTGATAGAATAGCTGAAGCTCCGGCTGTTATAAAATTAACATGGTTTTCAGCGAAAGCATCTGCTGTGGCGATCACTACAGGTATATTCTTTGTTCTGTTATCTGATTTTAATTTCTTCAATGTCTCTATACCATTAAGTACCGGCATCGTACTATCGAGGATGATTAAGTCCGGTAATTTTTTTTCTATCGCATCTAAAGCCTCTTGTCCATTTGAGGTAATTCTCACTTTGCAGCCGAGGCCTTCCAGTATCTTGGAAAAAAGCATGCAATTCATATCGTCATCATCTGCCATTACTATGTTATGCGGAAACTCAAAAATGTCCATGTCATCATCCTCATTCTCATCTTCAATATTTTCCTGTTTACCTACCACCAATGGTAATATTACAGAGAATGTCGTGTGTTCAGGCATTGGATTATTTACAGCAACCCTTCCATTCATTGATTCTGCAATATTCTTCACAAGTGTGAGTCCTAATCCGGTTCCTTCTGTTTGCCTATTACCTTTAGATGTTACGAATGGATCAAATATTTGAGCGATTTTTTCATTTGGAATAATCTCTCCCTTACTGGTAACGTCAATTTGATATGTCTTCCCGTTCACAGCAACTTTCAAATATATCGTGCTGTATTTGTGTGAATATTTTATTGCATTCCCCATCAGATTATTAATTATCTCACTTATTTTTAACGGATCCCCAATGATTACTGAAGGCATATTTTCATCAACAATTAATTTTACCTGGATCCCTTTACCCCTGGCCAATAATTTATAAACAGCTATGAATTTTTCAAAAAATGAAGTTACCTGAAAATGAGAAAGAACAACGGGATCTATCTGGCCCGATTCAATCTTAGACATGCTAAGAACATTGTTCACAATATTTTTTGCTTCATTGGATGAATTTCTGATAATATCTATTAGGTTTTCGATGTTTTTCAGCTCTTCGTTTGTAAGTGTTTCCTTTTTTATTAAATGAGAAGCTAAGATGATTTGATTAAGCGCATTTCTCAGTTCATGGCTGATCTGGTAAGTAAAAACTTTTATAAACTGATTGGCTCGTTTAAGCTCCGGGTAGTAGTCATTGGAATGTACATATGGCCTGCTAATCACCAAAATTAAAAATAATACACCAGCCAAAGCCATTGATTGGATAATATAACCGGTATCTAATCCTAATGGCTGAAGCTCGATTGAGTTTAAATAGTAAATTGTTTGCAAGGCTATTAGGGTGAGAATTGCTGAAGCCAGGCAAAATCTTCTAAGGGTTTTTTCTTTAAACAGCAGGTAAAGTATTGAAATTAGAAATACTACCATACATTGTAATTGTAGCAACCCTCCCAAAATGATACCGAATGCTATTACAGCCAGGCATTGGGAAAAATAAATTACCAGACTCGCTGCCAAATGTTTTTTATAATGGTTTAAGGGAAGAACTGAAAGTGTAAGCAGGAAATCAATGCCAGCTGTAATTACCATTACTACATTTTTGGTAATTACAAAGTAGATCGGGGCAATTATCATTACCATTAAAGCCACCGATGTGCCAATGGAGTTCGTAAGTTTTATTCTCTTTACTTTATCTTGATCATCGACACCAATGGTGCCAATGTGCAAAACAGTTGAGACAAAATCGACAATCTTTTTTTTAAAACCAACAGAATTGCTTTGGGTGTTAAGTGTAACATTCATGCTTGTAGGATTTTATTAAGGGTCAAAACTTTATGCTATTTTGAGTGAAACATCTGATACAGTGACAGCGTGAAATTTCCTTGTAACCAATCTTCTTTTATGATATATTGGTTTATAATACTATGTGTTCGTTGTAGGCTTCGTTAATTTAGTATTATTTCGCGAAAGATAGTGATATTCTGTATGGCAATTGTGAATTAAATGTTAACGACTTTTGGCTCCTGAAACGTCGTTTTGCTAATATTTTACTACCAACCTAAAAAAACAACCTAGTATGAATGAAGCTATCAACCAATCTGGATTTGAGTTTGATAAAAGGCTCGATTCCTCACTTTATATAACATTTGAGAAGAACGAGTCCTATGCCATTGATATTTTCGAGTATTATGTTACTTCCATACAAATGAAATTAGCAGACCTGGAAGATGCTATTTTGAACAGGGATGTTGATAGAGTTGATCTTTTGAGTCATGCACACATTTCTACCTATAATTATGTTGGACTTTCTTTTATTGCGGAAATTATGAGAGAAATGAGACACCGTGCAAATATTGATGACTGGAGCCAGGTTGAGTATCTCATGGAACAAGCACGAATCCACACCGAAAGTGTTTCGCCCATTATTAATGAAGAGCTGGAAAGGCTGCGGCTTTATTGTAGAAAGAAGCTGCTATGATAGTTAGGCAAATGAGAAAATAATTTACGAAAAAAAACGCAGTAATAGTAGAAACTATTACTGCGTTTTTTGGATTATGTATTTGTTGATAATTGAGGTACCCCCATTTCTTTCGCATTTATCTGAAATTCCACCTTACCCCTGCACTGAGGTAAAAGTTGGTGGCAAGCCGGTGGGATGGTTCGTCGGAAAATATGGAAGACAGTTTTTTCTCACGAAACTGTACACTGTTGGCGAGAACGCTGCCTCCGGCTATATTGACATCAATTTTAGGGGTGACATGGAAGGTGTTTTCCAGTCCGATGGTGATCTCTGAATAGCCCAGTTGTCTTTTATTGTCAGGATGTTTTTCTACATCAAAGGCGGCGCCTGAAAGCCGCAGGGCAAGGGCCAGATCATCGTATTTGCTGAGTGTGCTGCTGACACTTATTTTTTCAGGGATGTTTACTTCAACTTTGAATCGGCCATTGGTTTTCCATGATACCAGAAACGCTGGCAGCACCATCGGTGCACCGAAGCTGTTGGTGAGTACTGCGCCAATACCCAGGCTGAATCTGGGGTTGTAGCGTTTGATAAAAATCACACCGCCATTGATCACCACATCTTCGTAGTCTATTTTTTCCATATCAGTGAACACACCTGCAGATACCATAGCCATGAGGCTCCATTTGCTGTTGATGGTACGGTTGTGTAGCAGGCTTATTTGTGTTCCCAGCAGTTCATCAGGGAATATCTGTTTTTCATAATCCTTATTGGTAAACTTGGTATAAGTGCCGAATGCTCCGAGGCTCCAGGTGCGTACTTTACCGGTGATAGTGTCTACATGGGAGGATAACAAAAACGCAGCGCCCAGGCTGATACGCCGTTGTGAAGTGGTGGCCGGCATTTTCAGGGAGTCTTCCGGCCGGATATAATGGCTGGCAGGCAGGTAATCGACATTAATGGCTACACCAGGGCCGGTGAGTTTGCTGGCGCCGAGTTGTGCTTTTACGGCGCCAGCCATTAACAAAAGTCCTGGCAATAGCCAGGCAGTGCGCTTGTGACGAGCGCGGGATCGGTGTATCATATCGAAACTTTTATAGGTGTTTCGATATCGACACGCTGCTGTTACTTTACCCCTATCTGACTACAGGAAATTTTTAAAAGAGGTTCCACCTCAAACTTTAAAACAGCAGTATCGTCTGTGAAAACGGGCACACCTTCGGGGTTGATACTGTCTGCTACCGCTTCATAGGCTTTATCGTCCATCAGGTGGAACACCACCGGACGGGTACTTATCGCACCTTCACTTATAAAAGTATATTGTGCATAGATAAAGTTGTTGTGGATTTTTCCGGCGATGGTGCCTGTATTTTTATCTTTCTCAAAATGATTGTAGGTAAGCTGTCCGGATATGACGGTATCCTGAATATGCAGCTGCAACTGGATGGTATCTCTGCCGATGGCTTTCTGATAACAGAGATCTCCGGTGATGACACCAGCGGTTTTTAAACTGTCGGTATTTTTATTAGCTTGGTTGCCGGATTGGCTACA
This sequence comes from Chitinophaga sp. HK235, assembly GCF_018255755.1. NCBI lineage: Bacteria > Pseudomonadati > Bacteroidota > Chitinophagia > Chitinophagales > Chitinophagaceae > Chitinophaga > Chitinophaga sp. HK235. The sequence continues at coordinate 7,599,445 of NZ_CP073766.1, forward strand.
GGATACGAGTGCGCCAACAGCAAGAAACGATAGGATTTGTAGTGTTTTCATATCCTGAAAGTAGTTAAAATGATGAAACTGAACAAACACCGCAAGATGAAGTATACCCTGTATTTGTTTACCGCGTTTTTATTTTTTTCTAAGGAGATGTGGGCCTTTTCCCGCGATACTACAGTGACCGGTTGTCGGCGCTGTATCGCGCTGGCAGAGCAGGAGGAGCACCGTATTGCCATTGCGGATGTAAGCGCCGGCAAAATTATCTGGGAATGGAGGCCGGCTCTATGCGGCGTAAAACCGGAACATGTGAAATGGTTCAACAACCCCAGTGAGGCAAAGCCTGTACTCAACGGCCGTTATATCCTGATGGCGGCTTCCGGCGGAGGGGTGGCACTGATCCGTATCGCTGATAAAAAAACGGTGTTTTATGCTTATGCCGGTGGTAATACGCATTCTGCGGCGCTGCTGCCGGATGGTAATATCGTCAGCGCTTCCAGCACCGGTAATTTCCTGATGATTTTCAGGGCAGATACCACCGGGTATAATGCCAACGCATATACGAAAAAGATACCGGTAGCCTTCGGACATAATGTAGTATGGGATGCTGCGGGCCAGCGCCTGTGGACAGCCGCCATGGACTCCATGAAGGTATACCATTACAATTTCAACCGGGATACCCCCGACCTGCTCGCAGATACCAGTTTCCGCCTGCCAGGTACCGAAGCCCACGACCTGTACCAGGTATATGGCGAAAACAGTTTATGGCTCACCAACCTCACCCATGTGTACCGGTTTGATGTTGGTACCAGGCAAGTATCTCCCGGTGGAACGATACAGCAGAATATTAAAAGCGTTTCTTCCGGTCCGGCTGGCTTTCCGGTGATCCTCTGCAAGCCTAAGGAGTCCTGGTGGACCGACGAAGTGATAGATGCAAAAGGGCAACGTGTGTTTATGCAGCCCGGGCTGAGGATATACAAGGCCCGCTGGGTGTTGCCGGATTCTTTCAGCGAGTCAAAAACCCGGATACCGGGCCAAATTTAATTTTCGTACTTTTGCCCGCACATGCAAAAAGGAACATATTCATTAGAAGATATTCTTTCTAATCTCAAGATCAAAACGCTCAATGACATGCAGGAAGCGTCTGTTGCGGCCAACCGTCAGCATTCCGATGTCATTCTGCTCTCTGCTACCGGCTCTGGTAAAACGCTGGCTTTCCTCCTGCCCGTCCTCGAACGGCTCGACCCTGCCAACAAAAAGACACAGGCCATGATCGTGGCGCCTTCCCGTGAACTGGCCCTTCAGATAGAAAAGGTGTTCAAACTCATGGGGACCGGTTACAAGATCACCGCCACTTATGGCGGACACCTCCGTGAAACGGAGGAGAACAACCTGGTTCAGCCGCCTGCCGTAATCGTAGGCACACCGGGCCGTATCTGTGATCATATCCGCAGAGGCAATATCACTACCGATACCATCGAAACACTGGTTCTCGACGAATTCGATAAATCGCTGGAGCTGGGTTTCCAGGAAGAAGTGTCTTTTATCATTTCCTCCCTGCCTGGTGTGAAAAAGCGTATCCTCACCTCCGCCACCGAAGCGGTAGATATCCCGGATTTTGTAAACCTGGACAATCCGCAGAAACTCGATTTCCTGCCGGAAGATGGAACACCACAGGCCCGTCTGGCTTACCAGCAGGTACTGTCGCCTGAAAATGACAAGGTAGACACCCTGTTCCGCCTGATCTGCCACCTGGGCAACCGCTCTACTATCGTGTTCTGTAACCACCGTGACGCGGTGGAACGCACCAGCACCATGCTGTCTGAGAAAGGTATCCTGAACGAGTTCTACCACGGCGCCATGGAACAGCGCGAGCGTGACAGCGCCCTCTGCAAATTCCGTAATGGCACTGTCAACGTACTGGTGACCACCGACCTGGCCGCCCGCGGATTGGATATTCCCAATATCCGCTATATCGTACACTTCCATCTGCCACATACGGAAGACAGCTGGACACACCGCAATGGCCGTACCGCCAGAATGGAAGCCAGTGGCACCGCTATCGTCATCCTCGCACCAGATGAAAAACTGATGCCGTACATTACCGAAACAGTGGACAGCATCCAGCTGCCGGAAAAAGCAGTCCTGCCGGAAAAACCAAAATGGACAACCCTGTTCATCGCCGCAGGTAAAAAGGATAAAGTCAATAAAATCGATATCGTCGGTTTCCTCACCCAAAAAGGAATGCTTAAAAAAGAAGATGTAGGGCTGATAGAAGTGAAAGATTTCTTCTCTTTCGTAGCTATCGTGAAGTCAAAGGCATCCAATACTTTGCACCTCATCAAAGATGAGCGGATAAAGAATAAAAAGGTGAAAATAGATGTAGCGAAGTAAATACAGTTATAGCAAAGGCCGGAATCACTTCCGGCCTTTTTGCTGGTATATTATTCGTATCGTTGCGTTACCTCAATCAATCCCACAATATTTTCATTGAAGGCTTCCAGCTCTTCTGCCGGTATCCATAGTTCATCATGGATGATGCCGCCCACATTCTGCACAGGATAGGCCTGCAGAAATTCTGTGTTTACTTCAAACCGGGTAACATATCCTTTC